>CAMPKU010000005.1 GCA_946887385.1 uncultured Gammaproteobacteria bacterium | reverse complement strand
CGGACACAGCGCCCGAAGCCACGGAACCGGCAACGAGCGAGTAGCGAGCGAAAGACAAAAAAAACGGCGGACCCGGAGGCCCGCCGTCGCACTTCCATCCAGCGCGTGGAGGGTTAGAAGCTCATCTTCAAGCCGACGTACGCACGGCGTCCGAGGATGTCGTAGTAGTCGGCGCGCGTGACGTCGCTGTTGCTGTCGACGCCCGGGCGCGCTTCCACGATGACCGGATCCTCGTCGAAGAGGTTGTCGATGCCGGCGCGCAGATCCAGCCGATCATTGATCTGGAACCCTGCGAACAAACCGAAGTTGTTGTACGACTCTGCGCCGAGCTGGGTCGTGGCCGGATTACGCGTAGCGGTCTCGGAGCGAATCTCCGGCAGGTGCCGCCACGTGAGCCCGACGTTCGCTCGGCCGTTCGAGAAGTTGTAGCCGAACGTGTTGAACATCTTCCACTTGTACTGCGCCCCGTAGTACGTGGTGCTCAGCGTATCGCGCACGTCGAGAATCTGCCCACCGTCGACATCCTGGATCTTGAACGTGTCGAGCAACGTGAGCTGGCTATTGATGAAGAACGACCCACCGCCATCGCCGATGTCCGCAGTCCAGTTCACGGCGACGTCCATGCCGCTAGTCTCGAGCGTGCCCGAGTTCACGTACGGCGCCTGCACGGAATCGCGCTCGCCGGTTTGCGGCTGGCGGCCGATCATGTCGCAGAAGCCGCCCGGATCGTTGAGCGAATAGCCCGGATTGCTCGTGCCGTCCGCATTCAAGCACTGGCTGTACACGAACGTCGAGTCGATCGTCGCGATGACGTCTTGGATCTCGATGTTGTAGAAGTCCAGCGAAGCCGTGAGGTTCTCGAGATTGCCGGGCGAGGTGAACACCACGCCGAGCGTCCAGGTTTTGGCTTCCTCGGGACCGACGTCGGGGTTGCCGCGCGGAATCTCGTTCTCGGCCTGGAAGAACGGCAGGCCGGGGCGAACGAAGCCATTCGGTCCCGGCGGGCCGAACGTCGAACCGGTGTTCGTATCGAATGCCGACTGTCCGTCGTTGCCTGGATCCGTATCGCTGCGGTTGATGATCTCGCGGCAGAGGTTCTGCACAGCCAGCCGATCCGGGTTGGCCGCGACGTTACCCCAGGGAGCGGTGGTCGAGGCCTGGCACGGGTCGCCGAAGATGAAGTCGCCGACGGTGTTCAGGCGCGGGCCCGCGAACAGCTCCTCGGTATTCGGCTCGCGCGTGGCGACCTGGTAGCCGCCGCGCACGCGGATCGAGTCGGTGGCCGACCAGTCGGCGAGCGTCTTCCACGTGTCCACGCCGCCCGACCGGTCATAGTCCGAATAGCGGTAACCAAGCTCGAGATTCAGGCGTTCGGTGGCCGGCAGGAGCAACTCGCCATAGAGCTCCGAAACTTCGGTTTCACCTTGCGTGTTGTTCGACACGAAGATTCCGATCGGTTGCTCGATGACGGCGATGTTGTCGTTGATGCCGCCCGGCTCGTACCGGAACTTGTTTTCGCGATTGCTGATGCCCGCCGCAAAACGCAGCTCGCCACTGCGCATGTCGGCGATCTTGCCCTGCAAGTTCGCCTCGACGATGTTCTGACTGAGATCCCAAAGCGCGCGCGTCTTCGAGTCGATGGCCTCGATGCAGCCCGCATCGGGATCGACCGACGAGAACATCGGCAAGCCTGTGCCGCACGACACGTTGTAGTTGCGTCCCCTGACGAACTCGCCTTGGCCCCAGTTCGGCTGCGCGACCAAAAATTGATAGCGCTGTAACGACGGCAGGTTCCGATATTGCATCAGAATGTTCGTCTCGCCTGTGGAGAAGTACGCTTCCCACGTCCAATCGCGGTTCGCAAATTGGCCCTCGACGCCGGCCATGAGCTGATAGGCGTCCGTGTTCAGATGCGGCTCTTGCGGCGAGCCCGTAAAGTCGATGCCGCGAAAAATATTCCACGGCTCGTCGGGACGCGGCCGCGAATCGAGCAGCTGTTGCAGGCCCGGGGGAAGGGGGCGCAGGCCGTCGTTCGGTACCGGCGCCTGCCAGACCGTGATCGCGGGCGGATAGCCACCGCGTGTCATCACGTCAACATTGCTGTAGGTGGCTTGCGCAAACGCCGTCAGGTTGTCGTTCATGTCGACGGTCGCGCGACCGAACACGGACCGGCGCTCCGACGGCGTTGCGGCCAAGGCCTCAATATTCACCTGTTGCAAGCTGCCGTTCGGTTGACGGTGCACACCGGCAAAGCCGTCGCCGTTGTTGTCGTAGCTCATGATCGGGCCGGTGTAATTGAACCCGTTGAGAAGGAACGGCCGGCCGTCCGGCTGGAAGTAGATTTCGGAAGCCACACCCGCCGGCGGGGTGACGCCCCATAGCGCGAATAGATCGTTGACGGCCTGCTGCGTTGGACGGTTGACCGGTAGAACCGTCGTGTTGGTCGTGACATTGCTCGTGTTGACCGTCACCTGGCCCGGCGAGTAACCAGTCGCGAACAAGAAGCCGCCGGTCTGGTTCGTCGGATCTTCCCAGCCGTTGCGATAGAACTCGCGGTCCCGCTGAAGCACCATCTCGCGCCGGTACCATTCGACGCCGAACATGACGTTACCGTTGTCGCCGTTGATGCCGATCAAGCTCGAGAACTTCGTCTCTTCGCCGTCGCCTTCGGCCGTTGCGCTGGTCGAGAAGTCCATCTCGACGCCTTCGAAGTCGTCCTTCAACACGAAGTTGACCACGCCCGCGAGCGCGTCGGCACCGTACACGGCGGATGCGCCGCCGGTGATCGTCTCGACACGCTCGATGGCGGCGGTGGGAATCGTGTTCAAGTCCACGACCAGCGACGCGTTCGCCGGCTGTGCGCGGCGGCCGTCGACGAGCACGAGCGTGCGGTTGGCGCCGATGCCGCGAAGGTTCACGGTTGCGATACCGGGCACCACGGCACCTGATCCAACGTTCGGAGAATCGAACTGCGTGTTGTCGGGCACGAACTGCGGCATCTGGTTCAGCACGCTTTCGATGCTGACCGTGCTCGAGTTCTCGAGCCGCTGCGTGTCGACCGTCATGATCGGGCTCGCCGCGTCGAGATCGCGCCGAACGATGCGCGAGCCCGTAACGGTAATCTCCTCGAGTCCTGTGTCTTGAGCTTGCGCGGCGCTGCCGCCGGCGAGCAGAGCCGAGATCGTCGACGCGAGCACGGTGCGATTGACCAGCTGTGCTTGGTCGCGTGTCATGGCTTTCATTTGAAGTCCCCCGCTATGCGTTGAAGAGCAATTGCATCCAAAACCGAAAAGATGGCTCACCCGAAGGTGTTGCCAAAAAACTTCGCTCGCCTTCCGGAATCACCGAACGGCGCTGTTATGTCGAAACTGTGCATGAGCTGACGGGCTTCTGCCAGGCTATTTTCATTACTATCACTACGACCACCATGTTGCTCTACGGCAACACAACGAGCTTTGGCGGTTTTCGGGCGAACTGCTCAGTTCTATTCGCTGCTCGCGGGCGAGCCGCGACGGCCGCTACACTGCCGCAGATGTCTTCGACTCGCTCATCCACCCCGTGCGCCGCGCACTGATCCTCACCCACCGCTACCTCGGCATCCCGCTGAGCGTGCTGTTCGTGCTCTGGTTCGTCACGGGCATCGCCATGATCTATGTCGGCGGCATGCCGTCCTTGAGCGCGCAGACGCGGCTCGAGCGTTTGCCGGCGCTCGATCTTGCCGCCATCCGCGTGGGCCCGTCCGAGGCGGCCGCCGAGGCGGCGAGCGGCTTCGGACGCATCTCGTTGACCACGGTGCTCGGCCGTCCCGCGTACCGGTTCGCAAGCCCTTATGGCGCGGCCACGGTGTTCGCCGACACCGGCGAGGTGCTCGCAGGAATCGACGCGGAGACAGCGCGCGGCGTGGCCGCCCAATTCCTGAGCATGCCCGAGAGCGACGTGGAGCTCCTGCACACCGTCGAGCAACCCGACCAGTGGACGTTAGCGCTCGGCCGCGATCTGCCGTTGCTGAAATTTGCCGTGCACGACGGCGCCGGCAGCGAGGTGTATGTCTCGCCGCGCGCCGCCGAGGTGCGCCTCGTCACGACGACGAAGACGCGCACGCTCGCATGGATCGCCACGATTCCACACTGGTTCTACATCACGCCGCTGCGCACGAATCAGCCGCTTTGGTACTGGACGGTCGTCGGCACGTCGGCCTTGGGATGCGTGCTCGCGCTGCTCGGCCTGGTGCTCGGCGTGACGCAATTCCACCGCTCGAAGCCGTTTCGCTGGTCGGCCGCCGTGCGGTATCAGGGCCTGATGCGCTGGCATTATATTTCCGGCGCGTTCTTCGGACTCTTTGCGCTCACATGGGTGTTCAGCGGCTTGCTGTCCATGGAGCCTTTCGATTGGGCGAACGCCGACGGCGTCGAGATTCGCGGCGACGCTTTGGCGGGCGGCCCCGTCGACCTCAGGCAATTCGCCCCGTTTGCCCCAGAGCCTTGGGCGGCATTGCTCGACGGGCGAACTTTGAAAGAGCTCGAGTTCCGGCGCATCGACGATGCTCCGTTCTTCCTTGCACGCTTTACCAATCCCGCCACCGAGCCGGAGCCTGCCCGGGAGCGGCTGCATCAGCCGTATCCGATCGCGGGGCGCGCGGAACCGCAGCACATGCTCGTCGACGCACGCACGCTGCGCATTCGCAGCGAGCCGTTTGCGACCGACACCTTGCTCGCGCGGTTGGAGGCGGCGGCCACGCCCGCGGCCGCGATCGTGTCGCACGAGTTACTCACGCGCTACGACTCCTATTACTACTCGCGCAACGGCCAGGCCGTGCTGCCCGTGCTCAGAGCGAAATTCAGCGATCCGCTCGAGACCTGGGTATACGTGGACCCCGAGCTCGGCCAAATCGTGGCGTCGATTCATCGATTTCACCGCATCGAGCGCTGGCTCTACAACGGCCTGCACAGCCTCGATTTCGGGTTCTGGTACAACCGCCGGCCGCTCTGGGACATCGGCATGATCTTGCTGAGCCTGGGCGCACTGGTCACGAGCGCCATCGGCATGTGGGTAGGATTCAAGCGGCTGAAGCGGGATCTTGCCTGAAGTACCGCCGCAGCTGGTCGTAGACGTGAGGATATTCGGCGCGTAGCTCCTCGGGCACGTCGAAGAACATCTCGCAGCAGACGGCGAAGAGCTCGGTGGGGTCTTCGGCGGCGTACGGGTCGAGCCACGGCTCCTCGCCTCGCTCGAGCGTCGCGCGCAGGTCCTCGTAGGCGGCGTCGAACGCCGCCACCCACTCCGGCACACGCATGTCGCCGTGCAAGAGCGGCACGCCGTTGGCCTCGCCGCCCAGCATGTCGAGCTTGTGCGCCATCTCGTGCACGATCACGTTGAACCCTTCGCCGCGGCCGCTCTGCTCGATCTCGCTCCAAGCCAGCACGACGGGTCCCTGCTCCCACGCTTCGCCGGACAGCACGTCGTCGCCGGTGTGCACGACGCCGTCCTCGTCCTCATAGGTACGATCGCGCACCACGAACTCGTCGGGGTGGACCACGACCGATCTGAACGGCGCATAGGCGTCGAAGCCCAGCTCGAGAATCGGCAGGCATGCCATCGCGGCGATCCGCACGCACCTGGTTTCGTCGAGCGCCATGCCGCGCGCCGCTTCGAACTGCTTCTCGTGAAGGAACAGCAGCGTGAGCTCGCGAAGGCGCCTGCGCTGGTCGTCCGTGAGCCGCGCGAGCGCGGGCCAGGCGGCCAGCGTCGCCGCCCACTGCTCGTCGGGAATCGCATGGCGGGCCAAGATCCGCCGCCGGCGCCAGCGCTTGAACATGTCGCGAACGCGAACGCGGCGGCGGACGTTACCCGTCGCGCCGCCGCGCTCGAACCTCCGAAGGCGATTTAAGCGAGATGCTGCTTGAAGAACGCGATGGTGCGCTCCCAAGCGAGATCCGCCGCCGCCTCGTTGTAACGCGGTGTGGAGTTGTTGTGGAAGCCGTGCTGCGTGCCCTCGTAGATGTGCTTCTCGAAGGGCACGTTGTTGGCTCTGAGCGCCGCCTCGTAATCGGGATACATGGCGTTGATTCGCTCGTCCGTGGCCGCGAGCTGCATCAGCAGCGGCGCCTTGATCTTCGGCACGTCGGCCGCCGCGGGCGCCGCGCCGTAGAACGGCACGCCGGCGCTCAAGTCCGCGCCCATCGCCACGGCGAGGTTGTTGACCATGCCGCCGCCCCAGCAGAAGCCGGTGGCGCCGAGCTTACCCGTGGAAAGCTCGTGCGATTTCAAATAGCGCGCGCTGTTGACCATGTCCTGGCGCAGCTTCGCCTGATCGAGGCCCGATTGCAGCGTACGGCCGTCGTCGTCGTTGCCGGGATAGCCGCCGACCGGCGCCAAGCCGTCGGGCGCCAGCGCCACGAAGCCGGCGACGGCCGCCCGGCGTGCGACGTCCTCGACGTACGGGTTCAAGCCGCGATTCTCATGGATGACGAGCACGGCCGGGAAAGGCCCATTACCCGAAGGCTGCACGAGATAGCCGCGCATTTCGCCCGAGTTGCCGCCGGGGCTCGGATAATCCACGTACTTCGCCTTGATGCGCGAGTCGGTGAACGAGATCGTCTGCGCCTCCACGTACCGCGGGAATAGCGCCTGCGCCATGGCGAGGCCGCCGATGACGGCCGCGGCGGCGCGCGCCAAGAACTCGCGCCGATCCATGCGGCCGTGACAGTACTCGTCGTAGAGCTCGTAGACACGGCGATCGATTTCCACGGGAGCCGTGGGACTGAAGTCGTGCGGTTGTGCAGCCATGGTTTTCCCCCAAACGTGGTTGAACGGTGCGGCCGTCCGCGGCGCGGATCGGTCCCAAGCGAGTACCTTGGAATTTACCCCGGCGGCGTAACGCTGTCGATTCCGCGACGCTCGAGCAAGGCATTGAGAACGAACAATGCAATGCCGACCAACAGCAACACGCCGGCCACGGCGTACTGCTCCGTCTCCCGCCCGGACAAAGGCGATGCGAGATACAGGCAAGAGACGAGCCCCAGCATGGGGCACAGCGTGGGCGCCCGAAAGTGCGCATGCGCAACGGGGCGCGCACGCAGCACGAGCACGGCCACGTTCACCAGCGCGAAAACGCACAGCAGCAGCAACGCCGTGGTGCCGCCGAGTGTTCGCACGCCGCTCCAAGCCGCGAGCGCCAGCGCAATCGCGGTAGTGCACAAGATGGCAAACCACGGCGTGCGCCGCTGCGCATGCACCAGACCGAATACGCGCGGCAACACGCGCTCCTTCGACATACCGTACAGCAAGCGCGAGGCCATCATCAGGTTGATCAGCGACGTGTTGCCGACGGCCACCATGGCAATCACGGAAAACACCATGAGCGGGAACCACGGCGCCCCCACGCGCACGACTTCCAGGAGATCCTGATTGCTATCGCGCAGCACGTCGATCGGTACGAGGGCCGTGGTGAAGAACGCCACCAGCATGTAGACCACACCCGTGATCGTGATGCCGATGAAGAACGCGCGCGGGAAGTCGCGTTGCGGCGCCGTCGTTTCCTCCACCATGTTCACGGAATCTTCGAAGCCGATGATTGCGAAGAACGCGAGCGCGGCACCGCTCATGACGAGACCGAATGCGTCGCCGTCGGCGTTGAACTCGAGCGCTCGGCCGGGGTCACCGATGCCTTGCGTGAGCGCCCAGGTGCCAACCGCAATCACGATGACGAGGCCCATGAGCTCGACGCAGGTCATCGCGACATTGGCCTTCACGGACTCCGCGACGCCGCGAAAATTCACGAAGGCAAGCGCACCGATGAACAGAGGCACCAGCACCACGAGCGGCGCCACCGCGAGCTCCTGGAAGTAACCGGAGAACGCCCGACTAGCCGCCGCAACCGAGGTGAGCGCCGAGCACATCACGGCGAATCCCACCAGGAACGTGACGAAGCGCGTGTTGAACGCGCGCTGCGCGTAGAGCGCCGCACCGGCTGCATGCGGATACTTGCCCACGAGCTCGAGATACGAGGTGGCCGTGAGCATCGCGACGACGAATGCGCCGCCGAAAGCCAACCACGCGGCCCCGCCCACGACGCCGGCAACGTCGCCGGTGAGCGCGTAGATGCCGGTGCCCAGCATATCGCCGATCACGAGAAACAGCAGGAGATTGGGGCCGATGACCCGCTTGAGCCCTGGCCCTTCGACCGCGGACGTGGCCGTCACTGTCGTCGTCATCGCGGCACGCTAGCAAAATCCGCTGCGCGGCGCGACGGGCCGCGAATATACTGCAAGCTCGTAGCGAAGAGGCACCGCCGTCCGATGAGCTCACGAACAACGGCCCTGCTGATCGGCCTGCTCGGCCTCGCTACAGCACACGCGCATCACAGCTTCGCCCCGCACTTCGACATCGACAAACCGGTCGATATCTCGGGCACCGTGGTCAAATACGAAGCGCGCAATCCGCACAGCTACCTGCATATCGCGGCCGTCGACGAGAACGGTAGAACGCAGGAGTACGTGTGCGAGTCGCACGGTTTCACGCAGCTGTCGCGAAACGGCATCACGCCGGAAATGCTGGAGCCGGGCACGCAGCTGCGGGTGGACGGCTCGCTGTCGAGGCACAGCTCGACCATGTGCTTCTTCAACAACGTCTACTTCCCCGACGGCCGAGCCTTGAGCGTGAACGGCCCGCGCGGCGCGCAAGCGCGCCAACCCGCGGCGTTACCGCCACGCGCCGATATTTTCGGCACGTGGCTGCTCGCGCCGGCCGCACCGGACGCGCGCCGTGGGAACACCAGCCGGCCGCAACCGATGATGAGTTTTCTCACGCCGGCCGGCGCGGCGGCGGTTGCCGCTTACGACCCGTTCAAGGACGACCCCACGTTCCGCTGCGACCCCGTCGCAATTCGCAGAGTTTGGGGCGCGCCCGGCACGCCGCTGTCGATCACCCGGGAGCCGGACCGCGTGGTGCTGCGTTACGAGTGGATGGACGTCGTCCGCGTCATTCATCTGAATACGCGCGAACATCCGGCCGACGGCCCGCGCACGTCCCTTGGCCACTCGATCGGCTACTTCGAGGGCGGCACGCTCGTCGTCGAGACGGCGAATTACTCTGCAGGTGTGCTGAATCAGTACGTGGAGGAGCCCGGCAAGCCGACGCGCGGGCTGCTGCATTCGGCCGATCTGACTTCCGTGGAGCGGCTGTCGTTCGATGCGCAGCGCCAACGCCTCGTCGTGGAGGTGACGCTGAAGGACCCCACGTTCTTTACGCGCGACTTCGACCCGTCGCGCTCGGAATACGCGCCGTCGGATCTGACGATCGAGCCGTTCAACTGCTCGCCCGAAGGCGTCACGGGCACGATCGAGCAATAACCGACGGCGCTCGCTACGCTACGTCTTGCGCGCATCCTTCTTCGCGCGCTTCAGCGCTTTGCGCTCCTTCGGCGTCAGCAGCGGCTTTTTCTTGCCTTCTTTCTGGGTTGTGCGTTCTTTCGCCATCGCGGTCGCTCCCTATCGATTACGAGAGCGAAAATATAATCACGCGGACCGTTTCACGCCAGCAGCTCTTCGGCAATCTGTACGGCATTCAAGGCAGCGCCCTTCAAAAGCTGGTCCCCGGCCGAGAAGATGGAGATCGAGCGGCCCGTCGAATCACTCAAATCCCGGCGGATCCGGCCGACGAGGATGTCGTCTTGGCCCGAGGCGTCGACGGGCATCGGGAAGTAGTTGCGCTCCTGATCGTCGACGACGCGCACGCCGGGCGCCTTCGAGATGAGTGAGCGCACCTCCTCCGGCGTGATCGGCCGTTCGCATTCGAACGTCACGGAGACGCAGTGCGCGCGCAGCACCGGAATACGCACGCACGTGATGCCGATCGCGATGTCGGGGTCGCCGAAGATCTTGCGCGTTTCGTTGATGACCTTCGTTTCTTCCTCGTTGTGCCCGGTAGCGGGGTCGATCTTCGTGTTGTGGCTGAACGCGTTGAAGGCGTACGGGTGCGGCAGCACCTTGTGCTCGAACTTGCGCCCCTCGAGATAGGCGCGCGTCGATTCCTCGAGCTCGTGCATTGCAGCCGCGCCGGCACCGGACGCCGCCTGATACGTCGAGATGATCAGGCGCTTGATGCGGTTCACCCGGTGCACGGGCCAGAGTGGTGTGATCGAAATGATCGCCGAGCAGTTCGGATTGGCGATGATGCCCGTGTGCCCGAAGATCGCCTCGCGGTTGATCTCGGGCACGACGAGCGGCACGTTGGGATCCATGCGGAACGCCGACGAATTGTCGACGATGACCGTACCGGCCTTCACGGCCGCCGGCGCGAACTTCTTCGTCGTGCCGCTACCGGCCGAGAACAGACCGATGTGGACGCCGGCGAAACTGCTCTCGGTGAGCTCCTCTACTCGCAAGTCCGTACCGCGAAACTGCATCGCCTTGCCGGCCGAACGCGCCGACGCGAACAGCTTGAGCTCCTGCAGAGGAAACTTGCGCTGCTCGAGACAGGCGAGCAGCTCCACGCCCACGGCCCCCGTGGCACCCACGATCGCGACCACCGGGTTCGAAATCTTTCTCGCGGACATGTCGTTGCTCCCAAAACGAAAAAGCCCCGTCGGCATCCGGCGGGGCTTCGGTGTGCGTGCCTGGTACTTGAGCTCAGCGCGCGCAATACTCCGAAGCCCGCATGCAGGGGGCTTTCGGCGCGCGTTTGCGAATCGTGAAATTCACGGGCGCGAACCTTAGCCTAGAGTCCGGCCTACGTAAAGGGCGCGCCGACTGAGCAGCGAACCCGCGTAAATACGAGCCTTTTCACAGAAAACCCGTTTGCAACCCTATACAAGGTGGGCGCAGCATTCGTACTCCTTCAGCGGCAAACCTTGCTCCGAGACCTTCGACCATGCACCGGCACCCCTCCGCCTGGCTCGCTCCCGCGATGCTGGTCGCGCTCGCCGGCTGCTGGCCGCACGCCGGCTGGGGCCAGGCACGCCCGGCCGGCGCCTATGAGCCTCCGCGTACTGCGTGGGGCGATCCGGACCTCCAAGGCATGTGGCCCATCGACCGGCTGAACGGCACGCCCGTGCAGCGGCCCGACGCCTTCGGCGAACGGCGTTTCCTCACGGACGAAGAGTTCGCCGAGCGAGTCGACCGGCTGCGCGCCTTGAACGCGCGCTACGACGAAGAGATCGCCGCGAACAAGATGGGCACGGGTCACTGGGCCGAGATGGGCGAGCCGAACAGACTCACGTCGCTGATCGTGGAGCCCGCGAACGGCCGCGTGCCGCCGCTCACGCCGGAAGGCGAACGCCGCTCCGCGCTCATGACGAGCAGCTGGTCCGACATCCCATTCGACAGGGTCTCGGACTTCAACGCCCTCGACCGCTGCATCACACGCGGCATGCCGGCGTCGATGTTCCCGTTCATGTACAACAGCGGCATCGAGATCATGCAGGCGCCAGGCTACGTGGTCATCCGCCTGGAGCTCGTGCACGAGACGCGCGTGGTGCCCGTCGACGGCCGGCCACCGCTCTCGCCCGACATCGTGCAGTGGCTCGGCGAGTCACGCGGCCGCTTCGAGGGCGACACGCTCGTGATCGAAACGGCCAACTTCAACGGCGAAACGCCGATGCTGATCGTGGGGCCCGGCGGCAAGCCGATCCCAACCAGCGTGGAGATGCGCATCGTGGAGCGTCTCACACGAGTCGCCGAAGACACCATCGACTACGAGATCGCCGTTTCGGATCCGGTGACTCTCACGCAGCCTTGGAAGGCCGCGTTTCCGCTCATGCGCGACGACGACTATCGCATGTTCGAGTACGCGTGCCACGAGGACAACTCGGCCATCCGCAATTTTATCGAAACGTCGCGATTCGAACGGCGGCAACGGACAACGGCATCGCAATGACGAAATCAGGTGACCCCACCAAATCCTCCGCAGACGATCGCGACCGCACGATCACACGGCTCGAGAAGGCGCTCGGCGACGCGTTGACGCGCATCGAAGCCGCCGAATCGATGCTCGACGACCAGCAGCAACGCCTGAAGGCGCTGGGCGTCGGCCGCGAGGAAACGATGCGCGCCTTGACGGATACGCGCGACGAGCTGCGCCGTGTCAGTCGAGAACGCGACGAGCTTCGCAAGCAGCTCACGCGCGTCGATAGCATTCAGACGTCCACGCTCGCACTGCCAGACGACGATGACGGCCCGTCGCCGGCCACAGCCGATGTGCCGTCGCTCGAGGAGCTCATGAGCGCGCTCGGCCACATCGAGGAGCCGGGCAGCACGCCCGTCGCCGGTCATCTGCACCAGCGCGTGCAAGCCCCTCGCGACCCCGACTCGTCGGAGGAAATGATTTCGCCGGCCCTGGTGTTTCCCGAACAGTTCGCTGCGACGGCCGAATCGGCCGAGCACCAATCGCCGGTGTCCAGGATCCTCGTGCTGCTCGACCCCGAGCGGCCCATCAAGTATCCGCTCTACAAGGAAACGATGACGATCGGCCGCGCCGACGTGGCCGACATCCAAATCGACAACGGCTTCTTGAGCCGGCTGCATGCGCGCGTGATCTCGACGTCCGACGGCGTGTCGATCGAGGACTACGAGAGCAAGAACGGCATACGCGTGAACACCAAGATCGTCACCAAGCAGCGCTTGAAGCACGGCGACATCGTCGATCTCGGCCGGCTGCGGTTTCGCTATATCGACGCGGCGAACGACGGCACCGACTAGCCTCGCGCCTCGGATCCGGACGACTTAGAGGCGTTGGCCGCGTTCGCGGAGCGCCACGTGGAGCTCGTGCACGCCTGACGGCGAATCCCTGCTACTTCGGCCGCCCCATGTAGCCGCGCGACAGCATAGGCAGCCGGTAGATCGTCATCGCCGTGTTGCGGATCCCCTCGGGCGTCGCCCACGCCTTGCCATCGGGGCCCACCGCGCCCATCGACGGCGCGTACAGCAGGTTCTTGTCGGGGCCGGAGAACGCGATCGTGATCGGCCGGCGCGGCGTGGGAATCAACCCCAAGTGCTCGCCGCGCGGCGACAGCACGTGCACGCCGCGATTGCCCGTCACGTACAGCCGGCCTTCCGAGTCCACGGCCATACCGTCCCCGCCGTCGTCGCCGTTCAACGTGCCGAAGTCGCGGCGGTTAGCGGTGGTGCCGTCGCCGCGCACGTCGAACGCGAGCACGCTCGTATTGTTCGTCACGTATAGCGTGCGCCCGTCGGGGCTCAGCATGATGCCGTTCGAGCGGATGTCTTGATCGGCGACGGTGCTCACGACGCCGGCAGGGCTCACGTAGTACGCGCCGCCGACCGTGAAGTACGCCCCGCCCTTGCCGTCCGCGATGAGATCGTTGAGCCGGCCGAGCGGCGCACCGTTCGCGAAGCTCATCGCGAGCACGTTGCGCTCGGGCAAGAGCTGCACGACGGCCGTCAAGTCGTTGCATCCCGGCAGGAACGTATTCAGCGGCTCGGTGCACGTGCGCTCCACGGCGTAGAGCCGGCCTTGCGCATCGAGCGACACCGACCCAACGCCGCGCGTTGGGCCGAGCACGGTGTACTCCCGGCCGTCGGGCGCGAGCTTGCGGATCGTGTCGGTCTGTTCCTGCGCGAACATCACTCCGCCGTCGGAGGTGCCGACGATGCCGTCGGCCGTCTCGAAGTCGGCCCACACGATCTCCCAGCGGCCGCCGGCGGCGACGACGCCCGGGATGGCCGCGATGGTGGTCTCGCGCTCGCCCGGCAGGAGCGCCTGAGCGGCCGCCGAGCCAATCCAGAGCGCCGGCAGCAAGACTGCAATGCTCGCTATGCGCGCGTGCTTCATATTTCTTTCCCCCCTTGGCGAAGAACGGCTTGTAACCTTACGCCTGTGCCAGTCTAGAGCCGCGGCCGCTGCGGCACTACTGCGCATCTGCCGGCGAAAACCCGTGTGGTAGAGTGATGCCCGCACTGCTATGCAAGGACAACGAGGGGGAAACATGGCTGCGTTCCGCGCCTTGATCGTTGCGGTTGCCGCGCTCGCAGCGGCCCAATTGGCGCTCGCGCAAACCGCCGCCGAGCGGCGTGAAACGTTGAGCCGCATGATTCCGAAGCACGAAGGCTACTTGGGCGCGCTCGCGCCGGAGAACCTGAACAAGGAGCGGCCGGCTCCGCCATTCGACCTCACCGGCACGTGGTTCGTCGATCTCTCGCGTGCCTTCGGCGATTTTCGATTCGGCCCGCCGTATCCCGAGTTCATCGGCCAAGCCAAGCTCGACTACGAGGAAGGTCAGCGCGCTGCGGCCGAGCGGCGGCCCTATCGCGATGCGATCGGGCAGTGCTTTCCGGCCGGGCAACCCATGGTGATGACACGCGTCTGGCCGATCGCGATGATCCAACTGCCGACCGTGATCTACATGGTGTCGAACTTCAACAACGAGTTCAGGCAGATCTTCCTCGACGGCCGTCCGTGGTCCGACCCCGATACGGTGATCTTTACCTACAACGGCGAGTCGCATGGCCGCTGGGACGGCGACGCGCTGGTGGTCGACACGCGCTACGTCGAGACGTGGAACCACTACATCGATACCGGCATCCCGATCTCCGAGGAATTCCGCATGCAAGAGCGCATACGGTTGCTGGAGAACGGCGAGGTGCTCGAGATCGCTTACACCATGACCGACCCCGTGAACTGGGTCGGCGAGTGGCGCAGCACGAAGCGCTGGCTGCGCGTCGACTACACGGATATCGGCGAGGTGCATTGCCTGCCGGATCTCAACGACAACTTGCCGAGCACCCAAGCCGGCCAGGCCGGGCTCGACGAGTAAGGAGCGCGAAGAATGAAAGTGCTTGAGAAAATTTCGCTGCTGGCTACTGCGGCACTCGTCACGTCCCTGAGCGCCCTGTCGGCGGGTGCGCATCACTCGACGGCGGCGTTCGACTCGTCGCGAGTGGTGAAGATCGAGGGCACGATCACGCAGTTTCGCTGGATCAACCCGCACGCATCGATCAAGATCGACGGCGCCACCGAGGGCGACGATCCCGACGGCCTTTGGACCGTCGAGATGACGGCGCCGAACGTGCTGATCAACGAAGGCTGGACGCGCACAGCGCTCCAAATCGGCGACAAAGTCACGATGTACGTGAACCCGCTGCGCAACCAAGTCGTGCTCAACGACGGCAGCACGGGCGGGCTCTACGTCGGCGTTGTGCTCGCCGACGGCAAAAAGCTCGGCCGCACGGACGGCCAAGGCGCGGGCTCGGACCGCTGAGCACGGCCGCAGCCGTTCAGGTGCTGGCGAGCGCCTTGAAGCGCCGCTGCATCCCCGTCACGCGCGCCACGTAGCTGCGCGCATCGTGGCTGCCGCAGCGCTGGCCCGGCGCGAGCGCTAATCCTCTTCGCGCGTACTGCGCCGCGGCACCGGCACCGCATAAGTGCATCAGCGTCGCGAGCGTCTGCTTCTGCTCGAGCGTGGCGCGCAAGGTAGGATGCCGGCCAAGCAGCTGCGTCACGCCGCGATCGAGATATGCGGCCGTCATTTCGACGGCGTGCGACGGCACCGTTCGCGTGTAGAGCTCGTTCAGCCAGCACGACTTGAAGTCGTACCACGGCCCTTCCTCCACGACGCGGTGGCGGTGCACGCAATAGCGGCGCGCGATCGCGAATGTGCCATCGGTGATCTGGTACATGCCGACGGCGCTCGAAGCGGGCCTGAAGATCTCGAACGGCTCGTTCGTGAGGCTGAACCGCCAGTACGTGCGCACCACGGGATTGCCCGATCCTTCCACCTGAGCAAGCGCCGCCAGCAGATCCGCCGTCATGATCGGCGTGGAGTGCCGCGCGAACAATCCGCCGTAAGCGCGCCAGGTCTCCTTGGGATCCTTGTAGAACGAGCCGCTGATCGGAAACAACAGCTCGGACGGCTTGCGGATCACCTGATAGGTCCAGTTCACTGCCAAAGACAGCGCAACGAACGCAGCGGTGAGCACCGCGATCTGCAGGACGCGCGGCGTGCGGCGAAACGCGCTCGAGAGCCGGCGCCGCGTGCGCGCGCTTGGCCAGAATCTGCCGAGGCTGAAGCCGCCGGTATGCTTCGTCTGCCGCCGCTTCGTGCTGCTCTTGCCTCGTCGTCGCGCCACCTATTGCCACTCCCAAACGAGGCGGCCGAGCTGTGCCGGCGCCGACGGCCGGTCGAGATCCGCGACCACGTCGAACTGCGTGCTCGACTCCGGCCGGGGCTCGATGCCTTCTAGCTTCAGCAGCGTGCGCCGGCCCGCTGGATCGTACACGTCGACCATGCGCAGGCCGTGCTCGTCGAGCAGTCCCACGCGGCAGCCGAGCACCGGGCCGTCCGAAATCGCGTCCGCGGCGTCCTCGGCGCAGGCCAGCACCACGATGCGCTCGTCGTCGAGCGCGACGGCGTCCGTGAAGCCGAACGACACGCCCTGCTCGGCTCCGAGCTCCACCGTAGTCACGGCCACCACGCGCGGACTCGCTGCACCCGCCGTGAGCCAGTTTTCGAGCTCGCGAAGATCGAGCGCCGCGATGGCGCTCGGCGATGCGGCGCCCGCGCCGGGTACATCATTACCGCGGTGAAAGAGCTCGAGCCTGCCGCAGCGCACGACGGCACCTTCGATATTGAGCCGCTGTCCACGCTGTGTGACGGCGTCGCGCAGCGCTCGATACAACGACGCTGCGGCGACGACAGCGGGCGGCTCGGTGCCCTTCCACACCACGAGCCGCTCGCGAGCCGGCAACGAGCCCGACCCGAACGCAACCATCGGGCCGCCCGGTAACGCCACGCACGCTTCGAGATCGAGCTTCTGGTGTTTGTTCCCGAGCGTGTCGTCGAACACGCGCAGGCCCGACGCGTGCGCAGGCAGCAGCACGGGCCGTACCGCACCGCTTTCGTCGCGAACCGCCAGCGCGTTCACGTCGTCCTGCACGATCACGAGCCGCCCGGCAAAGCGCCGCACCGCGGAGGCCGAGCGCACGTGCGCCGGCAATCCATCGGCCGAATGCGCGTACGTGAGAGGCATGAGCTCGTCGAGCACAGCCGCTCGTCGAACGTCAAAACGCGCAACGAGATGCTCGCGCCGAATGGTCACCGTGCCCGGCATCTGCCAAACTTTGCGCCCATGGGGCGAATATTCGAAGTTAGAAAGCACACGATGTTTGCGCGCTGGGACCGCATGGCCAAGCAGTTCTCGCGCATTTCCAAGGAAATCATCGTGGCCGTCAAGGCGGGCGGCCCCGATCCGCATGCGAATCCCGCGCTGCGCCGCGCCGTACAGAACGCGCGTCAGATCAACATGCCGAAGGACAAAGTCGAGGCGGCGATCAAGCGCGCCACCGGTAAGGACGCCACCAATTACGAGCAGATCATCTACGAAGGCTACGCGCCGCACGGCGTTGCGGTCATGGTCGAGTGCGCCACCGACAACCCCACGCGCACCGTGGCGTCGGTGCGCACGATCTTCGGCAAGCACGGCGGCAACTTGGGCAGCACGGGCAGCGTGGCGTTCCAGTTCCACAAAATGGGCGTGTTCCGCTTGAGCCCGGAGGGCATCGATCACGACGATCTCGAGCTCTATCTCATCGACCATGGGCTCGAAGAAATGGGCGATAGCACCGGCGACAAAGGCGAGCCGCAAATCGTTGCGCGCTGCGCATTCGCCGACTTTGGCGTGATGCAGGAAGCGCTCGAGAAACGCGGCATCACACCGCTGTCGGCCACGCACGAATACATCTGCACGGCGCCCGTCGAGTTGCCGGAAGCGCAGGCGAACGAGGCGCTGGCGATGATCGACAAGCTCGAGCAAGACGAGGACGTCCAGAACGTCTACCACTCGCTGCTCTAACGCGGCTTCGGCAAATCTGTTAAATCGCGAGACGCTGCGCGGCCGCGCGACATAATTCGGTTCGTGTGTTGTTTGCAACAACGGTGCGCGTTGTGACGCAATCGCGCATCTATCCCCTGCGCGGCGCCATAGGATGCAGCCGCGCATTCACTTGGGAGATCGTTGTATGAAACGCACTGCACTGTTTGGCGCCGTCTTGGCGGCCATGGTTCCGAGCGCGCTGCTCGCCGACATGAACTACACGAAGTTCGAAGTCAGCATGATCGACGTCGAAGTCGATCAGGGCGTAGACGTCGACGGCGACGGGTTCGCGCTGGGCGGGTCCTACGAGCTCAACGACCAAATCCACTTGTTCGGTGAGTGGCAAGACCAGAGCCTGGACTTCGGCATCGACGGCCGCTCGCTCGAGATCGGCGGCGGCTGGAGCCATGAAATCTCCGACAGCTTGGACTTCGTCGGAACGCTGTCCTACGTCGACGCGGAGCTGAAGGCCGGCAACGTCACGGCCGACGACGACGGGCTTGCGCTCGGCGGCGGCATTCGCACGCTCATCGGCGAGTCGTTCCAGGTCGACGCCGGGCTGAAGTACGTCGACTTCGACGAGTCCGGCAGCGACACGGGCTTCTCGCTCGGCGGCCGCTATTACTTCAACGACAGCATGGCCGTAGGCGCGAGCGCCGATTTCAACGACAACGCCGATACGCTTCGCGTCGGCTTCCGTTGGGAGTTCTAAGAGGCAACAGCCTCGTCCTACTAGGCCGCCGGTTGCGAGAGCAGCCGGCGGCTTTTCTTTTTGCCGGGCAGCGTCAGGCGTGCGGTGCCCAGGCTTTCTCGCCCGCGGTATAGGTGACGCATGGATCGAACCGGCCCGGCGTCTCGGCATACCGCTGAGCCTGCGTATAGCCGATCTCCGACGTGAAGTACCCGAGCAGCGTGAGCTCTTTGATCATGCGAAAGTAGTGCGGCCGGTCCGACGCGCCCGGCCGGCGCATGTACTCGATGGCCTCGAGGTCGAGCCTCTCGAGCAACGCGAGGCGTTGAGCGGGCGACGAAGCCATGAAGCCGCCGCCGTTCTGCGCGCGCGACTCGCGCTCGAGCGTCTCGAGCCCGTCGAGGAACAGGCGTTGCTCACGCGGATCGTACGTGTCCGCCACCATCGTGGCGATGAACGGCCCGACGCCTGCGGCTTTCGCCCCCGGCGTCTTCGTGTCGGGCAGGATCGTATCGGCGATCTCGTCGAGCAGCACCACGTCGCTCTCTGCAAATAAGCCGGCGCTCGTCTGCGCGACTGCGCACCCCGCAAGCCACGCGCTCTGCCCAACGAGCGCCGTGCCGCCGAGCAGCGCGCTCACGCGCATGATCGCTTCGCGCCGCGAGAGGAGATCGTCTTTGAAGATGCGTGCCGCCATGCTGCGTCCCCTTTTAGATCAAAGATTGCGCCGCGACAGCTCGCCGACGGCGTAGTCCACTGCACGTGCGGTCAGGGCCATGTAGGTGAGCGACGGATTCACGCACGACGCCGACGTCATGCACGAGCCGTCCGTCACGAACACATTCGGCGCATCCCATACCTGGTTCCAGCGATTGAGCACCGACGTCTTCGGGTCGTTGCCCATGCGCGCCGTACCCATCTCGTGAATGCCCATGCCCATCGTGTAACCGCGGTCGTACGTGGTCACGCTGCGCACGCCGGCCGCTTCGAGCATCTCGGCCATGTCGTTCTTCATGTCCTCGCGCATTGCACGCTCGTTCTCGCGCGTCTCGCAGTCGATGGCGAGCACGGGCAGGCCCCACTTGTCTTTGCGCGTTTTATCGAGCGTGATTTGGTTCTCGTGCTGCGGCAAGATTTCGCCGAATGCCATGCCGCCGATTTGCCACGCACCGGGCTCCGCGGCGCGGTCCTTGAAGTCGCCGCCAACGCCGGCCTCGCGCACCGCGCGCTGCCAACCTTGCCGGCTCGCGCTGCCCTGGTAGCCGAAGCCGCGCAAATAGCCGCGTTTGTCGCCGAGCACGTTACGGAAGCGCGGGATATAGAAGCCCGTGGGCCGGTTGCCGAAGTAGTACTGGCCGTTCAGCTGCTCGTCCGCGAGAAAGCCTTCGGCGCCGACGCGGAAGTGATGATCCATGAGGTTGTGACCGAGCTCGCCGGAGCTCGAGCCCAAGCCGCCGGGCCAGACATCGGTGGCCGACTGCATTAACAGCCACGTGCTGTTCAGCGTCGAGGCGCAGACAAAGACGACACGCGCCGTATAGTCGGTCGACTGCTCCGTCACGGCGTCGATCACGCGCACGCCCGTAGCGCGCCCACGATCGCGGTCGTAGAGCACCTCGGTCACGATCGAGAACGGTTTCAGCGTCAAACGTCCCGTTGCCATCGCCGCCGGCAGCGTCGACGACTGTGTGCTGAAGTACGCCCCGTATGGGCAGCCGAGCCAGCACGCGTTGCGGTATTGGCATGGCGAGCGCCCCTTGAGCGGCTGCGTGAGATTGGCCACCCGGCCCGGGATGATGCGCCGCCGGCCGTCGAACAAGCCGCGCACGCGTCCCGCGACGAGCTCCTCGCCGCAGTTGAGAGGCATGGCGGGCTGGAACTGCCCATCCGGCAGCTGCGCCATGCCTTCGATCGAGCCCGCGATGCCGGCGTGGCGCTCGACGTGGTCGTACCAGGGCGCCAGCTCGGCGTAGCGGATCGGCCAATCGACCGCGATACCGTCACGGGTGTTCGCTTCGAAGTCGAAGTCGCTCCAACGGTAGCTTTGCCGGCCCCAGAGCAACGAGCGGCCGCCGACCTGATAGCCGCGATACCAATCGAAGCGTTTCACCTCGGTGTAGGGCGATTCTTTTTCGTTCACCCACCAGTCGAGATTGCGCTCGTTGAGCGGATAGTCGCGGCGCAGCACCGGATACGCCTCTTCCATCGCGTAAGTACGTCCGCCGCGATGCGGATAGTTCCACGGATGTTTGTGTGCGTTCGCGTAATCCTTCGCGTGCTCGACGTTCTTGCCGCGCTCGAGCAAGAGCACGGTCAAGCCCTTCTCTGTGAGCTCCTTGGCCGCCCAGCCGCCGGAGATTCCGGAGCCGACGACGATTGCGTCGTAATTTTCGTTGGCCACTCTGCCGGCACCCCCTGCGTAAACGGCGGATGTTACTGCAAGCGCGAGTGGAATTGGCCTTCGGTTAGAATGCCGCCCGTGAGGAAGGTGAGATTCGGCATGGTAGGCGGCGGCGAAGGCGCGTTCATCGGCGCCGTGCACCGCGCCGCGGCGGGACTCGATCAAGCCCTTACGCTCGTTTGCGGCGCTTTCGCGAGTGACGCCGAGCGCAGCCGCCGCAGCGGCGAGAGCTTGGGACTGCCAGCCGAGCGGTGCTACGCCGATTTCAACTCCATGTTCGCAGCCGAAGCCCAGTTGCCCGCCGACCAGCGCATGGAGTTCGCCGCGATCGTCACGCCGAACGATTTGCATCTCGCCGTTGCCACGGCTGCGTTCGAGCACGGCTTTCACGTGCTCTCCGACAAACCCGCAACCACGAGCTTGGCCGAGTGCTACGAGCTGCGCGCCGCGCAAAGAGCGAGCGGATGCCTGTATGGCCTCACGCATCCGTATGCTTCGTATCCGCTGATCGTGGAAGCGGCGGAGCGCGTGCGCAGCGGGCAACTCGGCACGATCCGCAAGGTGATCGTGGAGTACACGCAAGGCTGGCTCGCCGAGCCTGTGGAACGGCGCGGCCAGAAGCAAGCCATCTGGCGGCTCGATCCGAAGCGCGCGGGCCTCTCGAACTGCATGGGCGACATCGGCGTGCACGCCTTCCATCTCGTGGAGCTCGTCACGAACCTGCGCACCGTCGAGGTCTGCGCCGATCTCAACACCATCGTCGCCGGCCGCGAGCTCGACGACGACGGTGCCGCGTTCTTGCGCTTCGACAACGGCGCACGCGGCGTGCTTGTCGCGAGCCAGATCTGCACCGGTGTGGAGAACGATTTGCGCCTGCGTGTCTACGGCGACGCTGCGAGCCTCGACTGGCGCCAGCAGGAGCCGAACTCGCTGCTCATCAAGCACGCGCACAGGCCCGTCGAGGTGCTCCGCTGCGGCGGCCCCGGTTTGGGCGCCGCGGCACGCGCGCATTCGCGGCTACCTTCCGGCCACCCCGAAGGGTATCTCGAGGCGTTTGCGAACCTATACCGGAATTTCGCGGCGCAGGTACGCGCCCAGGGCGGCGGCGGCAACGGCGGCCCCACGCCGGCGGCAGTGCCCGGCATCGCGGCTGCGCTGCGCGGCATGGCGTTCATCGAGACCGTCGTCGCGGCCGGCAAGTCCGCGCAGAAGTGGCACGCGTTCCCCGACGTAGCGCCTTAACTCCGGTTTCGCCGACCGGCCATAGTGGTCCGCCCGGACGCGCGACGTGAGGGATTCTGCACCGTTTTTGTGCGCGTTTCCGCGGGCACGCACCACGCGGCCGTGGCCAATATTGTCGACAGATCGATCGACGCAGCGTAGTGTGCGTCGTATTACATTTTGACTAGCGGATCGTCATGCCCCTCGTTAGCATTCGCCTGCCGGACGACGTCGAAGCGAAGCTCGCGCGCGAGGCCGCGCGCACCCAACGCCCGAAATCCGAGATCGCACGCGACGCGATCGTCGACTACCTGAAGCGTCTGGAGCGCGAGCGTTTCCTTGCAGAGATCGCGTGTGCTGCGCGAGCACGCGGTGACGGCGAAGCACTCGAAACGGCCGAGGAAGCGCTGCCAACCGACAATCAAGCGCTCGAAATCGCCGAAGGCGCTCACGAGCCGCGCGCGAAGTACCGCCTGAAGAAGCGCGCTTCAGCGAAGAAGAAGGCGAAGCGCTGATGCGCCGCGGCGAAATCTGGCTCGGCAATTTGAACCCCAACCGCGGCGCCGAGGTCGGTAAGGTTCGTCACGTATTGATCGTGCAGGCAGATTTTCTGATAGCACAGGGCGAACCGACGATCATCGTGCTGCCGCTCACAACGCAAGTACGCGCCTCCAAGGAGCCGCTGCACGTGACGATACCTGCACGAGATCAGCTGGAAGAAACCTGCCAAGTGATGCCCGAGCAACCGCGCACGCTCGACCGCAAGCGGTTGATCGAGGGTCCGCTCACGCGTCTCACAAAACAAGAGCTAGAAAATGTTGAACGGAGCCTCATGGCCGTGCTCGGCCTGTTCGGTCGCGAGCCGTGAGCGGCATCAGCGATAACGGATGAGACGCCCGCAGCCGTAGTACCACGCATTATCGAACATGACGGCAGCAGTGAGCTCGAAAGTCTCGCGGCTGGCGGCGTCGTAGCAGCGAATTCGGTCCAACGTGGCGACCATTTCCTGCGTGCCCAAGGCGGCGTGAAACGTGATGCGCCCACCGCTGTCGATCGGCTCGCGAAACGGAATCTCGACTCGGTGCATGCCGTCGTCCGTCGTCAAGGTGAGCTCCCGGTGCGTGATCTCGAACGTCCACGACGGGTCGTTGCCGAACGCCTGAAAGAATACGCCGCCCGTCGCCTCGTTGACGGCCGCGCTGTCAGGTACGCCGACGCAGCCGGTGAAGGTGTGCTCGCCGAGCTCGAACGACGCGACCTCCCCCTCCTGCCGAAACACGACGCTCTCGTTCGCGTAGCGCCCGCGCCACGCGGACCCGACGCGTGCCAGCGGAATGTAGTAGCCCGTCAGCGAGCCCGGCGGCAACAACCGGGCTTCCCCATCGCCGATGCGCACGAAAAACCGATCGCCGTTGCAGTCGTACATGAACCGGCGTTCGAACTTGCGCGCGACGCCGGCCCGCGGCTCCCGCGCTGCGGGCGCGGCCGGCGCGAGCGCCGCCGCAACCGCCGTTTTGCCTTCGCTGCCGGGCGCCGCCGGCGGCGGTTCGGGGGCGAAGTCGACGGCGGATGCCCGTTCGTTCGGCGGCAGGCAGCTGCGCAGCAGGAACTGCGCGCCGGCCACGAGGGCCACGGCAGCCACCCCGAACACCGTGAAGCGCCTCCCGACCATGACGAGCGAGTCTACGCCGTTCGCCACGGCCGCTCAGCGCCGCGTGCCCGCGAGGGAAACCGGCCCCGCGTTCCCGGAACCGCGGTACCGGTGGTAGATTCCGCCCTCTACTTCTCCTCACGGCGCGAGCTAATGACGACGAGCGACACCTATTTGGCAGCGGCTGCACTCGCGATCCTCGCGGGCTCGGCCGCGCACGCGCAGCACGTGCCCGACATCGGTTTTGCAAGCGTCGGCCGCGCCGCACCGCTCGTGCAAGCGATCCCCCGCGAGTATCCCGTCGCCGATCTGGCGACGCTCGAGATTTACCCCGACAATGATCTCGTGGTGGGCCCGTGGCGCCCCACGCGGCCCGGCCCGAACGGCGGCGCGCCCGTGCAGCGCGACGAAGGCAGCGCGTGGAATGGAGCCTCACCGCCCGGCGTCGAGCCGCTGCCCGTGGATCTTTTCACCAGCAAAGACTTTTACGCAGACAAAGCGCTGTGGAGCGATCCGCGCTACTTCCGCTGCAACAGCCCGTGGGCCGTCGAAGCTCAGAACGGCGCCTACGGCCGCGTCGTCTCGATCGGCAACGAGCCGCCGCGCACGGCGGCGTGGGGTTATTGCGAGCGCGACTATCCGCGCGAAGCGATCGTGAGCCCGTACGGCTTCGAGACGGCGCAACTGCATTACGAAGCGCTGCTTGAGGAGACGCGCCGCCGCGGCGGCCCCACGCAGCACACGTACGCCACGGTGCCCGGCGAGCTCAACGGCCGTTACCTGTGGCCGCGCGGCCAGAACTGGTATGCCGAGCTCTTGTTCAATCAGACGAGCACCGTCCTGTCGCTGCTGACGGACGAGTACCAGACACGCATGGTGCAAGAGCTCTATCACGACGCCGTCTCGAACGCGCCGCAATGGCCGGCGCAGTATTGCTGGCCGGAAGGCTTCATGCGCCGCTGGCACTATCACGGCGTTACGAACCAGCCGCATCACGTGATGGTCACGCCGGAGATCGTGCAAATCTTGGCCGGCGATGCCGACAATTTCGTCACGAACGTGCACGTGGGCCGCACGTTCGATCTGTCCGGCGCCGTGCCGCGCCTCGGCGCCGACGTGCCGCGCTGGCTCGGCGAGACCATCGGTTTCTGGGACGGCGACGTGCTGATTACGTGGACGTCGAACATTCAAGGCTGGAAGGCGCACGGCAACCCCGAGTTCTCGAGCCGGCTTCAGACGATCGAAATTTACACGCCGAACCGCGACGCGGCTGGCCGAGTCATCGGCTTGAACCATGAGGGCATCTTCTACGACCCCGAAGCGCTCGTGGAGCCGATTCGCATCGTTCGCAATCTACAGCGCGTGAGCGGACTCGATGAGGGAGCGCCGTTCACGTTCATCGAATGCTTGCCGCAGTTCTATCCGAAAGACGGCCGCGCGACACCCGCGTCGCCGGGCGACGTGGTGGAATTCAAGGTGCCCGACATGTACGGGCGGCCGTGGGGTGAGCTGTGGGAGGAGTATCACGAAGCGGAGATGGAGCGGCCCGAAAGCGAGGACATCTTCAGCTTCGAGTGAGCCGCATCGAGCTCTGCGCTGCACGCATGGGCATTTCGCCGAGGAGACCTTAAATGATCACCAATAGTCACTCCGGCACGAACATTCACGAGATCGCTGCCGGCATCTATCGCATCAACACGCCGGTGGCGCTGCCGGGCGATATGGCGTTCAATTTCAATCAATACCTCATCGTCGACGACGAGCCGTTCTTGTTCCACACGGGCCTGCGGAAGACGTTCCCGCTCGTCAGCGAAGCGATCGGCGCCGTGCTGCCCGTCGAGCGTCTGCGCTATATCGGGCTCTCGCACTTCGAAGCCGACGAATGCGGCGCACTGAACGAGTTCCTTGCCGCGGCGCCGCAAGCCGTGCCGGTCAGCAGCCGAGTGGCCGCGCTGGTCTCGCTCGGCGACTACGCCGACCGTCCTCCGCGAGCGTTGGCGGACGGCGAGGAGCTCCCGCTCGGGAGCCACACGCTTCGTTGGTTCGACACACCGCACGTGCCGCACGCGTGGGAGTGCGGCCTCATGCTCGACACGACCACGCGCACGTTCTTCTGCGGCGATCTCTTCACGCAGGGCGGCATGGGCGAAGTGGCCCTCACCGAGAGCGACATCCTGGGCCCAAGCGAAGCGTTCCGTAAGCCCATGGACTATTTCGCGCACGCGCCGCAGACCGACTCCGTACTGGAGCGGCTCGCGCGCGAAGCGCCGACAACGCTCGCGTGCATGCACGGCAGCGCGTGGCGCGGCGACGGCGCGCGCCTCTTGCGCGAGCTGGCCGCAACGTTGCTACGCCCGGCAGCAGCCGCAGCGTCGTAGGGTCGACTGCACACGCGCTCGAGCCCAGAGTCTAGAATGACGGCATGGGCTCGCATCTCGTCGTGATGGGAGTGTCGGGGTGCGGCAAGACCACGATTGCCACGCGGATCGCCGCGCGCCTCGGCTATTCGTTCGCGGAAGGCGACGACTTTCATCCCGGCGCCAACGTGGCGAAAATGGCGCGCGGCGAACCGTTGAACGACGCCGACCGCGCTCCTTGGCTCCAGTCGCTCGCGGCCTGGATTGCAGCGCAACACGCAGCCGGCCGCTCGACCGTTCTCGCGTGCTCGGCGCTCAAGCGGCGCTATCGCGACACGCTGCGCAGCGGCGCCCCCGACAGCGTTTTCTTCATTCACCTTGCCGTGCGGCGCGAAGCCCTCGTGCAACGCATGAAGCGCCGCAAGGGCCACTACATGCCGTTGGAGCTTCTCGACTCGCAACTCCAAGCGCTCGAGCCGCTGCAACCCGACGAGCCCGGCATCACCCTCGACGCAAGCCCGGCGCCTGACGCGATCGTCGAGCGAGCGCTCGAGCGCCTACCAACGCCACTCGCAAATTAAGACTTGCCGGCAACCGCGTGCCCCGGAGCCGATTTTGCGTTCTCCGTGGGCACCACGAGGGCGCCGCGCTGCGCGGCCACGGCCTGCGTGATCTCGGCGCCGAACAGAAGGATCAGCGCTGCGTAGTACACCCAGACCATGAAGATGACGACGGACGCGGCGGCGCCGAATGAGGACGCAACCGAGGTCTGGCCGAGATAGAGCCCGATGACCTGCTTTCCTACGATGAATAGGGTTGCCGTGATCATCGCGCCGTGCCAGGTGTCGCGCCATTCGATCTCGGCGTCGGGCAGGTACTTGAACATCATCGCGATCAGCGCCGTGGCGAGCGAGAACGAGATGACGAGATCCAGGCCGTTCCAGAACAGCGCGGCTTGAGCGAGGCGCTCGTCCAAAAAAGTGTGCAGTGCGCCGAGCACGGCGCTGATCACGAGCGACACCATGAGCAGGAACCCCACGCTGAGCACCAGCGCGAACGACAGGATGCGCTGTTTGAGAAAGCTCATGATGAGCTTTGCGCGCGGCGCGGCCTTCACGCGCCACACGCGGTTCAGGGCGTACTGCAGCTGCGCGAACACGGTGCTCGCGCCGAGTAGAGTCAGCAACGCCCCCACCACCAGCGACCAGGCGCTGCGTTCCTCGCTGCCCGTGTGCGCGATGACGGTGCGCGTGAGCGCCGCCCCCTCCTCGCCGATGAGGCTGCGCATCTGCTCGATGAGCTGCGCGTGAACTTGCCCGTCCGCGAAAAACAGGCCGGCGATGGAAATCACGACGAGCAACAGCGGCGCCATCGATAACAGCGAGTAGTACGCCAGCGCTGCCGCCAGCGGCAGCGCGTCATCCTCGAACATTCGTTGCACGGCGTTCCAGAAAACGCGTCCGGCGGCTTTCAGCATGCCTCAAGGGCAGCAAACTCCGTGCCAGGCGAGTGCGATGGCACAGGCTTTGCAGCTTTTACGTATGCGCCAGGGTTTACGTCGAACGCTCATCGTGGTCGCGGTGGTGGCGGTGGTCGCCATTGCCGCCCGCTTGGCGGCGCCGTTCGTCGTGGAGCGCTACGTGAACCGCGCGCTGCAAGACATGGGCGAGTACCGTGGCAGCGTGAGCCGCGTTGAGCTGAGCCTGATCCGCGGGGGCTATGTGCTGCGCGATCTGCAAATCGTGAAGCTCGACGCGGCGCCGGACACGCCGCCTTTCGCCACCATTCCCGAAATGCAGCTCGCATTGCAATGGCGAGCATTGCTGAGCGGCGGCGCCGTGGGCGAAGTGATCATGCGCTCGCCGCAGTTGAATCTCGTGCAGTCGGAAGCCAACGAGGAGAAGCAGCTCGGCACGGGCGTCAACTGGCCCGAGGAGATTCGCGAGCTCTTTCCGTTCCGCTTGAACGTGGTGGAGGCGCACGACGGCCTCGTGACGTTCCGTGCCCCCGGAATCTCGACGAACGACTCGCTGACGATGCGCGACTTCAGCATGCGGCTGCTCAACCTCACCAACGTGCAAGACCTGGAGGAGCCGGCCTTCGCCGATCTCGACGTGCGCGGGCAAATCATGGGCAACGCGCCCATCACCCTCGTCGGCAGCATCGATCCCAACGAGCAGACGCCGACGTTCGACATCGATCTGACCATCGAGGGCGCGCGGCTCGTCGACGTGAACCCATGGTTGCGAGAGTTTCTGAAGGTGGATGCCGAGATGGGCGTGTTCTCGATGTACTCGGAGCTCGCCGCCGCGGAAGGCCGCTTCGAAGGCTACGTGCGGCCGATCCTCGAAGACCCGAAATTCGCTTCGGCTGGCGAAGAATCGCAAGGGCCGTTTCAAAAAGCCTGGGAAGGGCTCGTGAACCTGGCGGCGAAAATTCTCGAGAACAAGCAGGAAGAGCAAGTCGCCACGCAGATTCCTCTGAGCGGCGAGATCGAGAGTCCCGATGCGGGAATCCTCACGGCGATGGTGAACCTTGCGCGTAACGCGTTCGTGGCCGCGTTCTCGCGCTCGCTCGACGGCTCGATCAATCTTCGCGACGTAGCGAGCGACGTACGCTGTCTCTCCGGCGAGCCGGCAGCCGGGCAACAGCCGGACCAAGAGCCGTCACGACGCGAGCGACGCCGAGACCAGTGCTGATTCGGTCCTGACTATTTGTGACAGCCCTCTCGGTTGCCCTCCTCCGGGCGAGCGGACAATGGCTCGAGATCAGGAGGACAGCGTATGAGCCGCACCGCGAAGGCCGTTGTATTGCTTGCGTCGACGTTGATCCTTTGGGCCGTGCCGGCGCTCTCGCAGCCGCCGCCGCACGCGCCTGCGCACGGCTGGCGCAAGAAGAACGACCCGTATTATGTCGGCTACACCGGCCGGCAGTGGGAGCGCGACTTCGACATCTCGTCGGGAACGTGCAATCGACAAGAAATCGCCACCGTGGTCGGCGGCATCGCCGGCGGCGTGATCGCGAACCGTGTGGCGGACGAGCATCGTACGGTGGCGACGATCGTCGGCGCGATTGCAGGCGCCGTGATCGGCAACCGCATCGGCCGCGAGTTGGACGAGGCGGACCGCGGCTGCTTCGGCCACGCGCTCGAGATCGCCGAGTCGGGCCAACGCGTCGTCTGGACGAACGAGGCGGCTGGCGTCCGCTACGAGATGTCGCCGCGCAACGCACGCCCACGGCGCAACAATGCTTCGTGCCGCGAGTACACACTCGTCACGATCCAGGGCCGCGAGCGTTCGACACAAACGGGCACGGCGTGTCAGTCGCAGCCCGGAGTCTGGCAAGCCGCGCGCTAGTCCCGCGACTCGTCATCCTTCGACCGCTGCTGCGGCGCTTCCGCGGTGAGCGCGGGCATGGCACCGCCTCGCCCGGCTATACTCCTCGACACGCTCATCGACGTAGCGCGCTCGAGGTCAGTGCATGAAGGGCCCCGCTATTTTCCTGGCGCAGTTCGCCGGCGATCGACCGCCGTTCGACCAGCTCGAGACGATGGCACAGTGGGCTGCGGGCTTCGGGTACGTGGGCGTGCAAGTACCCACGGATCCCAAGCTGTTCGATCTTGAGCGAGCGGCCGAGAGCCAAAGCTACTGCGATGACCTGGCGGGCACGCTCGCCGACAGCGGCATCGTCATCTCGGAGCTCTCGACGCACTTGCAAGGCCAGCTCGTCGCCGTGCACCCGGCGTACGCCCCGCAGTTCGCAGCCTTCGCGCCGCCGGCGCTGCGCGAACGCCCCGCCGCTTGGCAGGAATGGGCCACACAGCAGCTGCGGTGGGCCGCGAAGGCGAGTCAACGGCTGAAGCTCACGGCGCACGCCACGTTCTCGGGAGCGCTGCTCTGGCACACGGTGTATCCGTGGCCGCAGCGGCCGGCCGGGCTCGTCGAGGCCGGCTTCAAAGAGCTCGGCGCGCGTTGGCGGCCGATTCTCGACGCGTTCGACGATGCCGGCGTCGACGTGGCCTTCGAGATTCACCCCGGCGAGGATCTACACGACGGCGCAACGTTCGAGCGCTTTCTGGACGAAGTGGGCGGCCATCGGCGCGCGAACATTTTGTTCGACCCGAGCCACTTCGTGCTCCAGCAGCTCGACTACGCGGCGTTCATCGATCTGTATCACGAGCGCATCAAAGCCTTCCACGTCAAAGACGCCGAATTTCGGCCGAGCGGCCGCTCGGGCGTGTATGGCGGATATCAAGATTGGCTCGACCGGCCCGGCCGCTTCCGTTCGCCGGGCGACGGTCAGATCGACTTCACGGTGATCTTCTCGAAGCTCGCGCAGTACGGCTACGACGGTTGGGCCGTGCTCGAATGGGAGTGCGCGTTGAAGCATCCGGAGGACGGCGCGCGCGAAGGTGCGCCGTTCATCCGCTCGCACATGATCCGTCGGGCGACGCATGCATTCGACGATTTCGCCGCCAGCTCGACCGACCCGGCCGTACACGCTCGAATTCTCGGGCTAGACAAATAACAACGAGGATAGACCCTTGACCAGCGGAATTTACGCGCGCCTTAGCGTCATGATGTTCCTCGAGTTCTTCATCTGGGGCGCGTGGTTCGTGACGATGGCCACTTATCTCACGAGCGGGCTCGGGTTCAGCGACGGCGATAACGCGCTCGCGTACGCCACGCAATCGTGGGGCGCAATCATCGCGCCGTTCATCATCGGGCTCATCGCCGACAAATACGTCAATGCGGAGCGCCTGCTCGGCGTACTTCATCTGGTGGGCGCAGCTCTGATGTACTTGCTCGCGAACGCCACGGAATTCGCGGGGTTCTATCCCTATCTATTGCTCTACATGATCCTGTACATGCCCACGCTGGCGCTCGTCAACGCGATCTCGTTTCGCCAAATCGACGACCCGGCGCGCCGTTTCGGCTTCATTCGTTTCTGGGGCACCGTCGGCTGGATCCTGGCCGGCCTTCTGATCAGTTACGGCTTCGATTGGGACTCGCAGCCCGATCTGCTCCGCAATACGTTCACGATGGCGGCCGTTGCCTCTCTCGTTCTCGGCGTCTTCAGTTTCACACTACCCGCCACGCCGCCGAGAAGAGTAGCCGGAAGCGGAGGGCTTCGCGATGCGCTCGGCATCGACGCCTTGGCGCTGCTGCGCGACCGCAACTTCCTGGTCTTCTTCGTCGCATCGGTGTTGATCTGCATCCCGCTCGCGTTCTACTACCAACACGCGAACCAGTTTCTTACTGAAATCGAGGTCGCTAATGCGGCCGGTATCCAAACGCTGGGCCAAGTGTCGGAGCTCGCGTTCATGCTGTTGATACCCTTCTTTTTGAAGCGCTTCGGCATGAAGACGACGCTCTTGATCGGCATGCTCGCGTGGGCCGCGCGCTACTTGCTCTTCGCGTACGGCAACGCCGGCGAGCTCGTTTTCATGCTCATCGTGGGCATCGCGCTGCACGGGGTTTGTTACGACTTCTTCTTCGTTTCGGGGCAGGTGTTCACCGACTCGAAGGCCGGGCCGCGCTACAAGAGTGCCGCGCAAGGGCTCATCACGCTCGCCACGTATGGCATCGGAATGCTGGTTGGTTTCTGGGTGGCCGGGCAGCTGACGGCGGCCTTGGCGATCGAGGGCGGTCACGAGTGGCGCGCAATCTGGCTCTATCCGGCCGCGTTCGCGGCGGCCGTGGCCGTGCTATTCGCACTGTTGTTCAAGAACGAGGTGGTCGGCTATGCGCCGGCCTCGACGGCCACAGGGTCACCGGCGCGCGACCATGGCTAGCCGCCGCTACAGCACCGTCGATGTCTTCACGGCCACACCGCTGAAGGGCAACGCACTGGCCGTCGTGCATGACGCCGAGGGCTTATCCGACGCGACGATGCAGCAATTCGCGCACTGGACGAACTTGAGCGAGACCACGTTCCTGTTGCCGCCCACGAACCCTGCGGCCGACTACCGCGTGCGCATCTTCTTCCCCTCCGCCGAGCTGCCGTTCGCGGGCCATCCGACGCTGGGCTCGTGCCACGCGTGGCTCGCGGCCGGCGGCAAGCCGCGCAACAAGCACGAGATCGTTCAAGAGTGCGGCGTGGGCCTGGTGCGAGTGCGCCGCGAGCAGAAGCGGCTTGCATTCGCGGCGCCGCCGCTGCGGCGCGCCGGCGACGTCGATGCGGCGACGCTCGACGCGATCACCCGCAGCTTGAGACTCGAGCGCAAAGCGATCCGCGCCGCGCAGTGGGCAGACAACGGCCCCGGCTGGGTAGCCGTCATGCTCGGCTCGCGCGACGAGCTGCTCGCGTTGAAGCCGGACTTCGCACGTCTCACTCCAAGAGACATCGGCGTCGTGGCACCGATGCCGCCGGGCGACGAGGCACAGTTCGAGATGCGCGCCTTCATCGCGGGCTCCGGTCCCAATGAAGATCCGGTCACGGGCAGCCTTCAGGCCAGCGTGGCGCAATGGCTGATCGCGGCCGGCTTGGCGCCCGAGCGCTACGTGGCTCGGCAGGGCACGGCCTTGGGGCGCGACGGCCGCGTCTACGTGGAGAAGCGCGGGGCCGACATCTGGATCGGCGGCGACTGCGTCACGCTCGTCGAGGGCAAAGTAAAGCTTTAGAGAGCTGGGGTAATCATATGAAACGCCGAACTTTTTTAGGTCGCAGCACGGCCCTGGCCGCGAGCTCCTTCGTCGGCACCGCGGCGTTCGATTTGCTAGCCCAGCCGGCCCGCGCCGACGGGTGCAGCGGCCCCGCGCCGGCCGTCCAGCTCTACACGGTGCGCGACGCACTTGGGCGCGATCCGCGCGCGGCGTTGCGCCAGCTGCGCGAGATCGGCATCGTCGAGGCGGAGCTCTACGGCTTGAACGGCCCCGAGAGCGCCACGTTGTTCGGCTTGCCGGCGCGCGAGCTCAAACGCGCGTTCGACGAGAACGGCATTCGCGTACCCATGTCGCACGTCGGCGGCGATCTCGAAAATACCGCGGCGATCGCCGATATCGCGCGCACGCTCGAGGTCGAGGCGCTGTGCGTAGCATTGCCGAGCGAGTTCAGCGGCACCGTGGATGGGCGCTTCGCGATGGTTCCCGCGAAAAGCCGCGCGGCGCTCGATGCGCTCGCCGAGAAATTGAACCGCACAGGGCGCGAGTACCGCGATCGTGGGCTCGCGTTCGGCTACCACAACCATCACATCGAGTTCATGCCCGTAGACGGCGTGGTGCCCTACGACTACTTGATGAGCAATACCGACGCGAACCTCGTGAAGATCGAGCTCGACATCGGCTGGCTCGCAGCGGCGGGCATCGATCCCGTCGCGTACCTGCGCCGCCATCGAGGCCGCGTCATCGCCTGCCACTTGAAGGATTACGATTCCGCGATCGCGGGCGACGTGCCGCAGCGCCAGCTCGTCGCGCCCGGCGCCGGAACGATCGACTTCGCAGCAGTGCTTGCCGCCATGAACGAAACCGGCGTGACCCACGGCTACATCGAGGTGGACGTGTCCGACGACCCCTTGGGCGACGTGCGCCGCGGCCACGCCCACCTGCAAACGCTGCAAGGCTGCGCGTAGGTATATCTGGAGAATTAGCCTGCCGTCTGGACGTGGTTTGGTCACTCCTTTATAAGCAGTGGCTTATGGCCCGTCGCATCACCTTCGGCATTGCAGCCGCTGCCGCGGCTCTCGGCGCGGGCGCTTGGATCGTTCACCGCACCGAGCTGCTCGGCCCCAGCGCCGCAGAGCAGTGGACGATGGTCGAAACCTATTGCGTCGAATGTCACAACGCGGCCGAGGCTGCCGGCGGCGTGGTGTTCGAGGGTTTGGGCCCTAACGCCGTACCGCTCGACCCGCAGGTCTTCGAGGCGGCCGTTCGCAAGCTGCGCGGCCGGCTGATGCCGCCACCGGGCGGGCCGCAGCCCGATCAGCCACGTGTCGACTCCTTCGTCGCCTGGCTCGAGGGCACGATCGACGGCAGCGCCGCAATGCCGCGAGCAGGCCACGTGCCGATCCAGCGCCTGAACCGCGTCGAATACGCAGCCGCCGTGAAAGACCTCGTGGGCGTCGAGATCGACCCGGCAGAATTTTTGCCCGCCGAGATCGAGGTAGACGGCCTCGACAAGATCGCCGCCGCCTTGAGCGTGTCGCCGGCGTTCCTCGAGCAGTACGTCACCGCGGCACGCCACATCGCCCGCCTCGCCGTCGGCGAGGTGAAGCCGAAAGTCTCGAGCGTCTCGTTCCCGCCTCCGCCGCCCGAAGAGACTCAAGACGACTACGTCGACGGCATGCCGCTCGGCACGCGCGGCGGTGTGCGCTTCACGCACAACTTCCCGGCCGACGGCGAATACCGCATCACGATGACGGAGCTCTTCGAGGGGCAGTACGCACGCGCGCTCGAGAGCGAGCAGACGGTTGTCATGCTCGTGGATCGCAACGAGGTGTTCCGCGGCGGGCTCGGCGGCCGCGAGGAGCTCAACTTCTACAACCGCGTGGGCGCACCGGCCAAAGCCGAGATCATGGAGCGGTTCGCCAACATTCCCGTGCACATCACGGCCGGCGTGCACGAGGTTGCGATCACGTTCGTCGAGCGGGCGCGCGCCGCCACCGAGGACCACATCTTCGGCTTCCAGCCGTACGGCGGCTTCAGCTACAACGGCAAGCTGCGCGTGCCGAAGATTCTCGGCTCCATCGAGGTCGAAGGGCCGTTTGGCGCCACGGGTGTGTCCCGCACGGCGAGCCGCGACAAGATCTTCGTCTGTACGCCGGACTCCCCTGCGGCCGAACGTGCCTGCGCCGAGCGAATCGCGACGGCGCTCGCGACGCGCGCATTCCGCCGCCCCGCCGGCGCCGACGACCTGCAGCGTTTGCTGCCGTTTTACGACACCGGCCGCGCGGCCGGCAGTTTCGATTCGGGTGTCGAGCAGCTCGTGACGGCCGTGCTCGCAAGCCCCGATTTTCTGTACCGCGCCATCGCTCCCGAAGAAGGCGTTACGGCCGACGAGTTCGCGCTCGACGATTTCGAGCTCGCTTCGCGCCTCGCGTTCTTTCTGTGGAACCAGGGCCCCGATGAGGAGCTGCTCGACCTCGCGGCCGCCGGCACGCTCGACGACACCGACGTGCTCGAACGCCAAGTCGAGCGCATGCTTGCCGATCCGCGCGCGCACTCGCTTGTTACCGGCTTCGCGCTGCGTTGGCTCAACGTCGACGACATCGACGCCGTCGTTCCCGACGATCGGCTGTTCCCCGAGTTCACGGATGCGCTGCGCGACGACTTCGCCGCCGAGATCGAGCTCTTCATCGCGAGCGTGCTGCTCGACGATCGCGACGTACGCGACCTGCTGACGGCCGACTGGACCTTCGTCAACGAGCGGCTCGCGCAGCACTACGGCATGAGCGGCGTTCACGGCCCCCAGTTCCGCCGCGTCGCGGTGGACAACGAAGTGCGCCGCGGGCTGCTCGGCAAAGGCGCCGTGCTGCTTCGAACTTCGTACGGCGACCGCACCTCGCCCGTGCTACGCGGCGCGTGGGTGCTCGACAAGCTGATGGATACGCCGCCGACCCCGCCGCCGCCCGGCGTAGAGACGAATCTCGCGACACCCGAGGGTGAGAAACCGAAGACCGTTCGCGAGCGGCTCGAGCGGCACCGCGAAGACCCGAATTGCAAGGCCTGCCACGGCGTCATCGATCCGTACGGCTTGGCGCTCGAAAACTTCTCGGTCACCGGCCAGTGGCGCGACGTCGACCCGCTGGCCGAAGAGCCGATCGACGCCACGACCGAGCTGTCGAGCGGTCAAGCTGTGAACGGCCCTGTCGAGCTGCGGCAAGTGCTGCTGCAGCGACCGGATCAGTTCGTGCAAGCGCTCACCGCGAAGCTCATGATGTATGCCATCGGGCGCGAGCTCGAATACTTCGACATGCCGCAAGTGCGCGCCGTGGTGCGCAGCGCGGCCCGTGATGAGTATCGGTTCGCGAGCGTCGTGAAAGGTATCGTCTCGAGCGAGGCGTTCCGCATGCAGGCGTTACCCCATACGAACGAAGTAACGGCGCGCGCGGCCGACTAGCCGGCGTACTACGGGAGAGGGCGATGTTCCTGACGAAAAAGCATCTGTCGCGCCGTACGGTGCTCAAAGGCGCAGGCGTGTCGCTGGCGCTGCCGCTGCTCGACGCGATGATTCCTGCCGCAACCGCGCTCGCGCAAACCGCCGCTGCGCCGAAGCTGCGCGTCGGCTTCTTCTACATCCCGCACGGCGCCATCCAATGGAACACCGCGCACGGCCCAGCCATGGATCGCTGGAACCCGAGCGGTTCCGGCGCGAATTTCAAGTTGAGCGAGATTCTGTCACCGCTCGAAACGCTGAAGCACCAGGTGACGTCGTTCTCGAATCTCGAGAACAAGGCCAACCAGAACTCCGTGCACGCGATCGTGCCGGCCACGTGGCTCTCCGGCATGCGCCCCGACAACCAGTCCCAAGGCGCGAGCATGTCGACCACGATCGACCAGATGATCGCCGAGCACATCGGCCAGGAAACCGCTTTGCCGTCGCTCGAGGTGGCGTCCGAGATCACGGCGCAACAGGCGGCCTGCCCTTCGGGCACGGGCTGCTACTACTCGACGACGCTGTCGTTCCGTAACGCGACGTCGCCGCTACCCATGGAGTTCAACCCGCGCAAAGTCTTCACGCAACTATTCGGCGAAGGAGACACGGACTCGGAGCGCGCCGCGATCACCGCGCAAACACGCAGCTTGCTCGATCTCATCGCGAGCCGAACGGCGGCGCTGCAAAAGCAGGTGGGCGCGTCGGATCGCGTGCTGCTCGATCAATACTTGAGCACCGTGCGCGAGATCGAGCGCCGCGTCCAGATGGCCGAGCAGCGCGATCTGTCGCAAATCACCCTGCCCGAAGCGCCCGTCGGCGAGCTCGACTCGTTCGACGAGCAGGTCAAGCTGATGTTCGACCTGATTACGCTGGCGTATCAAGCGAACCTCACGCGCGTCGCGTCGTACATCATGGTGGCCGAGGGTACGCAACGCACGTACAACCACATCGGCGTGTCGGAAGCGTTCCATCCGCTGTCGCACCACGCGAACAAGATGGACAGCCTCGAGAAGCTCGTACGCATCCAGAAGTACCACGTAGAACGGTTCGCGGACTTCGTCGCAAAGCTCGCGGCCACTCCCGACGGCGACGGCTCGCTGCTCGACCACTCGCTGTTCATGTACGGATCGAACATGAGCAACAGCGACCGGCACAACAACTATCCGCTGCCGAACATCCTCGTGGGCGGCGCCAACGGCCAGCTCCGGGGCGGCCAGCAGGTGGAGCTGCCCGAGCACACGCCGCTGACGAACCTGTTGTTGACGGTGCTGAACAAGGCGGGTCTTGAGATGAAGAGCTTCGCGGATAGCACCGGCGAGATCGCGGGCGTCTGATGCGCGGCGTGAATCGCAGAGCCGTGCTGCATGGTGCGCTCGGCGCCACCGTCGCGGCGGCCCTGCGGCCCGCGTTCGCCAAGGTGAGTGCGATCGCCGGCGACCTTTCGCTGATCGGCGGCCTCGGCGGCAACGTGGTCGCGTTGAAGACCGCAGACGGCGCCGTGCTCGTCGATAGCGGCCAAGCCATGCCCGAGAGCCCGCTGCTCGAGTCCCTCGAGGCTGCGACGGGCTCCGCCCAAGTGCACACGCTGTTCAACACACATTGGCACTTCGAGCAGATCGGCGGTAATGAAGCGCTCGGGCGCGCCGGCGCCAACATCGTGGCGCACGAGAAAACGCGCGCGCGTCTCGCCGTGGGTTATTACCTGCCGGACGAGGGCCGCTATACGCAGCCCGTTCCCGTGCAAGCGCAGCCCACGGAGAGCTTCTATACGACGGGTTCGACGGCGATAGCCGGCAACCGCATCGAATACGGCTACCTGCTCGAAGCGCACACAGACGGCGATGCGTACGTCTACTTCCGCGACGCGAACGTGATCGCGGTGGGCGACGCCGTTTCGCCGGAGCGCGATCCCGAGCTCGATTGGTGGGGCGGCGGTTGGCTCGGCGGCCGCGTCGATGCACTGAAGCACCTCCTCGCCATCACGGATGCTCGCACGCAGTTCGTGCCGAGTTACGGCGCGCCCGTGGGCCGCGCCGCGGTGCAAGCCGAGCACGACACTTGCGCCCTGCTCTTCGACCGCTTCTTCGAGCGCATCCGCAAAGGCGAGACGAACGAGGACATGCTTGCGGCCGGCATCATGGAAGACACGGGCCGCACGTGGCACGACCCTGCGAAGTTCGTGCACGACGCGCACAAGGGCTTTTGGGGTCACAACAACACTCTGTCGCACGATATCGTATGAAACACCTGACGCTCGTCTGCTCGATGCTGATCGCGTGCGCCGCCGCGCAAGCGCAAAGCCCGCTCGCCGATCTGATCCAAGACGGCCAGCGCGCAGCCGCGCTGCGTGCGCTCGACGCGCGCGATGTCGACGTCAACGCCGCCCAAGGCGACGGCACGACGCCGCTACACTGGGCCGTCTACAAGATCGATCGCGAGCTCGTCGCCGAGCTGCTCGAGCACGGTGCCAAGGCCGACGTCACGAACAAATACGGCTCGTCGCCGCTCGCCGAAGCCGTGAAGCTCGCCGACTTGGAGCTCGTGCGGCAGCTGCTCGACGCCGGCGCGAACGTCGAATCGCCGAACGGCGACGGTCAAACGGCGCTGATGCTGGCCGCGCACATCGGCGCGCTCGACATCGCGCGTGTGCTCGTCGAGCACGGCGCCGACGTCAATGCGAAGGAAGCATGGCGCGACCAGACGGCGTTGATGTGGGCCGTGGACGGCAACTATCCTGAGCTCTCGCAGTTCTTGATCGACCAGGGCGCAGACGTGAACGCCCGCGCGTCCGCGAACGATTGGGACTCGCAGATCACGTCGGAGCCCCGCGCGCAGTACCGCCCGGTCGGCGGTTTGACGGCCGTGCTGTACGCGGCGCGCTCGGGCTGCACGCGCTGCGTGCGCTCGCTGCTCGCGGCCGGTGCCGACGCCGATCTGCCGACGCCCGAGGGCATGACGCCGCTGATGATCGCGATCGACAATCAGCGCTACGACACGGCGCGCTTGCTGCTCGACGAAGGCGCGAACCCGCACGTCTGGGATTGGTACGGCCGCACGGCGCTGTATGTGGCCGTGGACATGAGCACGTTCCGCGGCCGCCAATCTCACCCGGCGACATCGTCCGAGACCTCGGCCAACGACATGGTTCGCCTTCTGCTCGAAGCCGGCGTGAACCCGAACGCGCAGCTGAACATGCACCGGCCGAGCCGCGGCGGCAACATCGGCCGGTTTGCCGACGAGATGCTAACGACGGGCACGACGCCGCTGCTGCGCGCGACGATGGGCGGCGACGTCGACACCGTTCGCCTGTTGCTCGAGCACGGCGCGCTCGTCGATCTGCCGAACGTGCAGGGTGTGACGCCGCTGATGGCGGCGGCCGGCCACGTCTCGGGGCGCAATCGGCAGTTCGACCCGGTCGAGGCGGAGGCGCGGGCGGTCGAGCTGCTCGAGCTGTTCCTCGCCGCGGGCGCCGACGTCAACGCCAAGCTGCCGAACGAGTACAGCCTCTCGGCACGCGTCGGACGGCAGCCGAGCGCGCTCACGGAGCGCGAGGGGCAAACGGCGCTGTACGGCGCCGTGAAGTTCGGCTGGACGAATGTCGTGGAGTACTTGCTCGCGAACGGCGCCGATGCGAACGTCAAAGACGCCCACGGCAAGACACCTCTCGACAGTGCGCTGGGCGGCTCCGGCGGCCGCGACAATACGCCATCCGAAGCGATCGCCGCGCGGCTGCGCGCGGCGAGCACGTCGCGCTAACTCGAGACGTTGTTTCGCTTGAACGGGTTGCCTCCCGTTCTAGTTGCGGTACCATGCCGCCGCTCATCCTGGGAGGCTTCAAGTCATGCGAACGTTCTATGCGTTGGTCCTTTGCGCGGTGCCGGCCGCCGCCGTCGCGCAGCCGCCTCCCGATCCGTTCGTGGGCGCCGTCGCGCTCGGGTACCTCTCGACGAGCGGCAACACGGAGAGCACGAACACCAATGCCACACTCGAGGTGACTTGGGATCTCGACGGCCCGTGGACGCATGAGTGGACCGCGCTCGCGATCAACGCGCGCACGAACGGCATTACGACGGCGGAGGCGCAAGCCGCGGGCTACAAGGCGCAACGCGACTTTTCCGAAACGAGCTACCTCTTCTTCTCCGGCGACTGGCGGCAGGACCGGTTCTCGGGCTACGACCGGCAAGTCACGGAAGCAGTGGGCTACGGCCGACGGATCTTCGATACCGACCGCCACACGCTCGCGTTGGAAGGCGGTGCGGGCGCTAAGCAATCCGATCTCGTCACGGGCGAAGAGCTCGACGAAGCCATCGTCCGCGGCGGCCTCGATTATCTGCTGCGGATTGCGGACGACTCGGAGTTCAGCCAAAAGGTTCTCATCGAGCAAGGCGACGACAACCGCTACACCGAGTCGACTTCGGCGCTGAAGACGCGCATCGTCGGCGATCTCGCGCTCGTGCTGTCGTACGTCATCAAGAACAACTCAGACGTGCCCGTCGGCATCGCGAAGACGGACCGCTTCACGGCGGTGTCGCTCGAATACGGCTTCTGAAGTTGCCGGGCCCACAGCGGGTGTCCAAAGTTTTCTTGCGGGTCGAGCTACACAACCAAAGGCTTCGAAGCGCCCGCAGTCTGTACACCGGCCGTGTGCTATAAATCGGCCTTCCTTCTCGAGGTCAGAAGACCGTCCATGTCATGCAAGGAACGCGGGCATTCGCACCCGAGCGCTTCGCGCCGTAGGGCCATTGCCGCGCCCCTAGCGGTTTTCTGCGGCCTCGCGCTGTTGGCCGGATGCACGGACGCGCCCCCGGAGATTCGCGCCGCGGCTGCGGCCACGGCCATTCCCGTCGTCACACGCGCGGCGCACGTCGAAGAGATGGGCATCGAGATCGAGGCCGTGGGCACCACGCAGGCCAACGAGTCCGTCGAGGTGACGTCGAAAGCGTCGAACACGGTCACGGCGATTCGATTTCAGGAAGGCGAGGAAGTGGAGCGCGGCACCGTGCTCGTCGAGATGGACGCGGCGCAGGCGCGGGCCGCGCTGGCCGAAGCGCAGGCCTCGCTCGCGCGCAGCAGAAGCCAGTACGAGCGCAGCCGCGACCTGCAGGCGCGCCAAGTGCTATCCATGGCCGACCTCGAGCTCGTGCAAGCGTCCTTGAAAGCCGACGAAGCGCGTGTAGCGGCCGCCGAAGCGCGGCTCGCCGATACGGTCATCCGCGCCTCCTTCAAAGGCCGAACCGGCTTTAGGCGAGTGAGCGTCGGCAGCTTCGTAAGCCCCGGCACCGTCATCACCACACTCGACGACACGTCCGTCATCAAGCTCGACTTCACGGTGCCCGAGACTTCGCTGTTCGTGCTGCGCCGCGGGCTGCCGGTGACGGCCTCGGCAGCCGGCTTACCGGGCCGCGCGTTCAGCGGCACCGTCACGAACATGGACTCGCGCGTCGATCCCGTTACCCGCTCCGTCACAGTGCGCGCCGAAATCGACAACGCGGACGGTGTGCTGCGCCAGGGCATGTTCATGACGGTGTCGCTGCAAGGGGAGCTGACGCCCACGCTGCTCGTGCCCGAAGAAGCGCTCGTGCCGGAGCGCGGCCATGCTTACGTCTTCGTGGTGCGCGACAACATCGTCGAGCGGCGCGAGGTACGTACCGGCAAGCGGCGCCCCGGCTACGTCGAGATCGTCGAAGGGCTTGCGGAGCACGAACGCGTCGTCGTCGATGGCACGCAGAACGTCCGCGACGGCAACGCCGTTCAAGAGGCCGGCGGCGCGAGCTGACGCATGCGGATCTCCGAGCTGTCTGTGCGTCGTCCCGTCTTCGCGACGGTGCTCAGCATGCTGCTGGTGATCTTCGGCATCGTGTCGCTGCAGCGGCTGTCCGTGCGCGAGTACCCCGACATCGACCGCCCCACCGTCTCGATCACCACGAACTACCGCGGCGCATCCGCGGCCATCATCGAAACGAAGATCACGCAGGTCATCGAGGACTCCGTCGCCGGAATCGAAGGCATCCTCAAGCTCGAGTCCGAGAGCGAGGACGAGCGCAGCCAAGTGCGCATCGAGTTCGACGTGAACCGCGACGTCGATGCTGCGGCAAACGACGTGCGCGACCGAGTCGCGCGCGTGCTCGGCGGTCTCCCCACCGAAGCCGATCCGCCGCAGATCGTGAAGGCCGACGCGAACGCCGACTCCGTGGTGGTACTCGCATTTTCATCCGACTCGATATCGATGCTCGAGCTTACGGATTACGCGGAGCGCAACATCGTCGATCGGATGTCGACGGTTCCGGGCGTGGCGAGCGTCGGTATCATCGGCGGCCGCCGCTACTCGATGCGCGTATGGATCGACCGGCAGGCGCTCGCCGCGCGTCAGCTCACGGTCACCGACATCGAGGATGCGCTGCGACGCGAGAACGTGGAGCTGCCGGCGGGCCGCATCGAATCGCGCACGCGCGAGTTTTCGCTGCGCACGATGGTGGGCCTCGACACCGAGCAGGACTTTCGCAACTTGGTCATTCGGCGGGGCACCGACGGCCACCTCGTACGCTTGGGCGAGGTTGCCGACGTGGAGCTCGCCGCCGAGAACGAGCGTTCTTACAGCCGTTTGAACGGCCAGTCGGGCTTGATGCTGGTGGTGCAGGCGCAGTCGAAGGGCAACACGCTCGATATTGCGCGCGGCGTGCGCACAGAGGTGGAACGCATTCAGGCGGGCCTGCCGGAAGGCATGTTTCTCGGCGTCAGCATCGATAACGCGGTCCCCATCGAAGCCGCGCTACGCGAGGTCCTGATCGCGGTGGCGTTTGCGCTCGCGTCCGTGCTCGCGGTGATCTACCTGTTCCTCGGCAACGTGCGCGCCACGCTGATTCCTGCCGTGACGATCCCCGTGTCCATCATCGCATCGCTCACCGTGATGTACGCGCTCGGCTACTCCGTGAACGTGCTCACGCTGCTCGGCCTCGTGCTTGCGATCGGGCTCGTGGTCGACGACGCGATCGTGGTGCTCGAGAACGTGCACCGCCGCACCGAGCTCGGCGAGCCGCCGCTGGTCGCGGCGATCACCGGGACGCGCGAGATCGGCTTCGCCGTCATCGCCACCACGCTCACACTGATTTCGGTGTTCGTGCCGATCTCGTTCCTGCCGGGCGACTTGGGCCGCCTGTTCCGCGAGTTCGGCTTCACCCTCGCGGCGGCCATTGCGTTCTCCGCACTGATCGCGCTCACATTGACGCCGATGCTTGCGTCGCGGCTGCCGGCGCATGAGAAGCGCAACCGGTTCGCGGCGGCGATGGACCGCTTCTTCAAGCACCTCGCGCGTTTTTACGAGCGCTCCCTGCGGGCGTGCATCCGCCTGCCCTGGGCCGTCGTGGGTGTGCTCCTGGCGTTGATCGGCGTCGGCTTCGTCACGTTCCAGTCGGTACCGGCCGAGTTCACGCCGCAAGCCGACAGCGGCCGCGCGTTCATCGCCATCGAGGCACCCGAGGGCTCGAGCTTCGACTATATCGATCGCTACGCGCGGCAGCTCGAGACCATAGCGATGCGCACCATCGGGCAAGGCGAAGTGGATCGCGTGCTGGTACGCGTTCCGGGCCAGGGCGGCGCCAACCTGCGCACGGGCGACATCAACACGGCCCGCGCGTTCCTGATCTTCAGCGATTGGGACGAACGCGAGCGTACGGCCCAAGAGATCCTGGCGCCCCTCGTCGAGGAAGCCCGCAAGCTGCCCGGCATCAGCGTGTCGGTGGGGCAGCCCGGCGGCTTGGGGCGCGGCGGCTTGCAGTCACCGATCAACGCCGTCATCGGCGGTCCGGACTACGAAAGCCTCGCTATTTGGTCGGATCGAATGCTCGAGCTCGCACAGGCGAATCCAGGCCTCTCGAACGTGCGCAGCAACTACAAAGAGCGCAAACCGCAGGTACGCGTCTCGATCGACCGCGACCGTGCCGCCGATCTCGGTATCTCGCTGGAGAGCGTGGGCCGCACGCTCGAGACGGTGCTCGGCTCGCGCATCGTCACCACTTATGTGGATCGCGGCCGCGAGTACAACGTGATACTCCAGGGCCGCGACGATATTCGCGAGACGACCACCGATCTCACGAACATTCGCGTTCGCTCCGCGCGAACCGACGAGCTGATTCCGCTATCGAGCGTGGTGCAGCTCGAGGAGACCTCGGGCACCCTTCAGCTGTCGCGGTTCAACCGGCTGCGCGCCGTCGAGCTCCAAGCCGATCTCGCCGGCAGCTACACGATGGGCGAAGCCGTGCAGTGGTTCGAGGACACCGTCGCACGCGAGCTGCCGTCGGAAGCCACGCTCGACTGGGACGGGCAGACGCGTGAGTTCACGCGCACCGGCCAGCAACTTTATTTCACGTTCCTGCTGGCGCTGGCCGTGGTCTACCTGGTGCTCGCCGCCCAGTTCGAGAGCTTCGTGCATCCGCTCATCATCATGGTGACGGTACCGCTCGCGCTGCTCGGTGCCGTGTTCGGCCTCAAGCTGTTTGGCTTGTCGGTGAACATCTTCAGCCAGATCGCCGTGATCATGCTCGTCGGCATCGCCGCGAAGAACGGCGTGCTGATCGTGGAGTTCGCGAATCAGCTCCGCGACCGCGGCCTGGCCTTCATCGACGCCGTAGTGCAGGCCTCCGTCACACGGCTGCGGCCGGTGCTCATGACCAGCTTCTGCACGGCATTCGGCTCGTTACCGCTCATGCTGGCGAGCGGCGCCGGCGCCGAGCAGCGCCGCCCCATCGGCATCGTGGTGTTCTTCGGCGTGACGGTGGCCGTGTTCCTCACCCTGTTCGCCGTGCCCACCGTGTACTCGCTCTTGGCTCGCAAGACTAAATCGCCGCAGCACGTGAGCCGGCTCGTCGATCGGCTGATGGGCGGCGGTGCCGCCGCAATGCCCGCGGACGCCGTTCTGCGAGATTTGCGGCGCGATTAGCGCACGAAGACGCGGCCGGCCCACGTATTGCCGGCGCAGCGCGTGCCACTCGCGCGCCGATGCGCCGCATGACCGCTAGACCGCGATGACGCCGGGCACTTCCGCCAAGGCTTTATCGGCGGAAACGAGGCGCAGGGTCTCCACTTCGCATTGCGCGAGCAGCAGGCGATCAAACGGATCGTTGTGCGGCAGCTCGATCTCGGGCAGGGCTACCGCGTGACGAATCGAAATGTCTAGAACCCGGAATCCGGCGGCGAGAATTCCTTTCTCCAAATCGCGCAGGGGACGTGACAAAGTGAGCTTGCGGATGGAGGCCTTGATCGCGATTTCCCAGACGCTTGCGGCGCTCACCCAATGCTCGTGGTCCGCGTCGAGCAACAGCTCTTTCGCGCTTGCGCTGAGCTTGGAGCCGCCTTCGAGCGTCCAAATCAGAATGTGGGTGTCGATCAGCAGCCTCACGGCTCTAGCGAGTTGCCGTTGAAGCTTGCAAGAACGCCTGCCGGCAGCGGCGCATCGAAATCCGCGCTGACGCGCTTGAACATTCCCTTCAGCGTGCCGAACTTGACGCCCTTGCGAGCGGCGTGGACGCGAGTCAGCTGCGCGACCGGCCGGCCCGCCCGAGCGATGACGACGTCCTCTCCGGCTTCCACCGCCTCGACTAACTGCGACAGTGTCGTCTTGGCCTCATGAATGTTGACTTTGCGCATCTCGATCTCGTGTGCAGGTAGCTAATATTAGCTAAGCGAGATGCAGGATGCAAAGGCGCTAAACGAGGCGCCTCGGTCTTGTCGTTACGCCAAATCGCGACGACGCAGTAGGCGATCCCACCGAGCGTGAACACCTCGCCGCTGCCGCTCTCCCCCGCGCGCTTTATCTAGCGCCGCGCCGTTCTATCGCGATCGCCGTAGCACTCGAGCAGGAAGTCGTCGCCCGTCGCGTCGCGCGTAATGCGCACATGCGACGTCTCTTCCGGACACTCGGCCGTGTTGCGGTCCGTGTCCGCGCTACCGACGCAAGTCCAACCGATCTCGACATCGTCATTGTCGGCGAAATCCTCGTCGATTTCGATCACGGCGTTCTGGCCGCGTTGGATCACGAGGTCGCTGCGTCGCGCGCTCGCTGCAGCCCGCTCGTCGATGGCGACCGAGCCCTCGCATTGGTTGCGATCGGATTCGAGCAACGTCACACCCGTGGGTAACCGCGCGGCGCGCGGATCTTCGTTGGTTCCCGTTGTCGCGCAGCCGGCACCGAGCACTGCGAAGGCCGTGAGGTAGAGCCAACCCTGCGGTCGCGTATGCATGTCTCTCTCCTTGAGCGGTGGAAGTCCTATGGGCTCAAGAAGCAACATCCATGCCAAACGACCGCAGGGTGCGCAGGCCACCCCTAATCGAATGCCGCGAGGTTCTGCGCAATCAGCGAGCCGGGCGCGGCCGCCGCGGCGGCGCGGCGCCGATGGGCGTCCGCGATCGGCGCGTGTGACAACAACGACGACGCGAACTCGAGCTCGGCCCGAGCCTCCGGGGCCCGCTCGAGCGCTTTTTGCACGAGCGCATAGCCGTCCAGGCTCGCCAGGTCGGCCGGACCGAGCGAAACCCAGCGCTCTTTTCCAGGCAGCATCTCGTGCTCGTACACGAGCCCGAGCTGACGATAGGTTTCGATGAGATAGCCGGCGTCGAACCACTCGATCGCCTCCGCCCGCGCGTCGGCTGGCGTTGTGGCCGTGCGCTCGACGACCGCCCGCAACAGTGCGGCGGCGACCTGTGGATCGCGCTCGGCATAGATCGTCGCGCGTCGCATGTTCTCCATACGCGCGAGGATCGGCGCGTCGGCGGCGAGTAGCTCGAGCGTGTCGGCCACGAGACCGGCAACGTCGTACGCGGGATCGGGCAAGCGCCAGCTACGCCCTTCCGCCCATGGCAGCAGCGCGTCATCGGCGCCGGTTACGAACGGATGGCATATCAGCGGCGGTCCCGCCGACGCGAGCGACGCGAAGCCGACCGCGGCGAGCACCGCCGCGACTCGAAGGCAACGATCGATAATGGGCAGCATGGGTCTCTCCAAAGGATCTGCGGGAAAGTCCGCGAAGCCAGTGTTGCCCTCGAGAATAGGTGCGAGGAGTCAGTTGCCGTTAGCTTCTAACCGTTAGTAACCCCTCGTCGCGCGACTGACTCGCGCGCGCTGTTGCGGCGACTCGCGCGTGTTGTGGGACACTACGCGCTATGTCGCCGAGCGCAGAAGAAGTCCGCCGCCAACTCGATCGGCTGCTCGCGAGCCCGGGGTTCGTGAACGCCGGCCGGATGAGCCGGTTTCTGAAGTTCGTGGTGGAAAAAACCCTCGCTGGCGAAGGCGAGCGTTTGAAGGAGTACGTGATCGGCGTCGAGGTCTTCGATCGCGGCACCGATTACGACCCGCGCGTCGACGCGATCGTCCGCGTCGAAGCCGCGCGGCTGCGTGCCAAGCTTGTGGAATATTACGCCGGCGCCGGCCGCGGCGACGCCGTGATTCTAAGCCTGCCGAAAGGCGGGTACTCGCCCGCCATCAAGCTCGAAGCGCCCCCGGTTGCGAACGGTGCTGCGGCAATGGCTTCGTTACCGCCACAAAGCGCGATGCCGGCGGCAGCGCGACGTCGCCCTCGCCTTTCGGCCTGGCTGGGCGCGGCTGCGCTGATCGGCCTCGTCATACTCGCCGCCGTGGCCTACGGGCCCGCGCTGACTCCGCCACCTGAGTCCCGCGTTGCCGTGCTGCCGTTTGCCGTCGATGCGCACACCCCGCGCGACGCGGCGCTCGCCTCGCGGCTCACGGAAGGCGTCACGGCCGAGCTCGTGCGAATGAGGCGCTTCGTGGTGATTGCGAGCGCGGCCGCCCGCGCTGCCTCCGCGACCGCGCTACGGCCGCGCGACGTGGCGGCGACGCTCGAGGCCGACGTGCTGATCGAAGCCCGTGTCACAACCGACGGCGAGCAAGTGCGCGTCGAGGCGCGCGCGGCGAGCGGCGCACTCGAGGAAAAGTTCTGGGTCGGTGACTTCGCGGGCACTGTGGCCGACAGCGACGGTCTGGAGCGCGAATTGGCTACGGCCATCGCCGACGCCCTGGCG
>CAMPKU010000004.1 GCA_946887385.1 uncultured Gammaproteobacteria bacterium | reverse complement strand
GGCTTGTAGGGTCCGCGCCGGCGCGTCGCGGTGCCCGGAGCGGTGGCGCACGCCGGCTTCGTCAGCGCGCGAGCCACAGCGCGTACGACACGAGGAACGGCAACGTCAGCGCGCCGAGCAGCGTGGACACGAGCACGATGCCCGCAATGTCGTCGGCGTCGCGCTCGTATTGAGCCGCGAACAGATAGCTGAAGACCGCGGCCGGCATGGCGCCTTGCAGAACGAGCACGCCTTGCGCCACCCCCGACAGACCGAGCGCAAAGCTCACGCTCACGGCGACTGCGAATGCGATCGCCAGCCGCGCGGCGCCCAAACCGAGCGCGCGGGGCAAGTTGTGCGTCTTCAAGCTGCCGATCGTGTGCCCGAGCGCCATCAACATCAGCGGGATCAATAGGTCGCCGACGGCCGCGACGGTGGTGGCGAGCCATTCCGGCAGGCGCACGTCGGCAATGGTGACGCCGAGCCCGGCCACCGCGCCGTAGAGCATCGGCGTGGAGAGCAGCGTTCGTACCACGGACACGCGCGTGTGCAGCAGCGGCACGAAGGTGAACTGCAGCAGCGAGTTCGTGACATAGATGGCCACCGCAAGGCCGAGACCTTCCTGCCCGAACGCGAACAAGCAAAGCGGCAGCCCAAGGTTCCCTGTGTTGCCGAGCGTCAGGGCGGGCAGGAACGAGCGTTGCGGCAAGCGCAGGACTTTGATGAGCGCCGCCGACACGGCGGCGACGCCGAGCGTGACCACGAGGATCGCGCCCACCATTTCCCAGAACTGCGCCAGCGGCAGCGTGAGCTGCGACAAGCTCGAGAACACGAGGCACGGGCCCGCCACGTACATGATGATGCGCGTGACGAACGGCATGTCGAACGGCGTGCCGGTGAGGCGCCACGCGTAGCCGATCGCGGCCAGCACGAACACCGGCGCAAGCACGGCGGCAACTTCGGCGATCACGGCGGGGAATACACGGTGCGTTCGGTGGACTGGCTGCGCGGCGAGGCGCGGCGAAGTCTGCCAGAATGGCACGCCCAACTCACGCGGGATAAAGAGCCGCGATGCTCGGACGTTTTCTGGAGTACTCGGTGGCCGCGCGGCCGCTCGCGCCGTCGTTCGAGTTCTACCGCGCGCTCGGCTTCGCCAGCCTGCCGGTCGGCGATACGCTCACCGAGCCCTACCTCGTGTGCTTCGACGGCGCGATCGCCGTGGGCTTGCACGATCGCGAGCAGAGCGGCCCGCAACTCACGTTCGTTCGGCCCGGAATTGCCGACTACGTGCGGCCGCTGCGGCGGCTGGGCGTCGAGGTGACGCAGGTGCATTTGCGCGACAACGAGTTCAACTGGATCGGCTTCAACGATCCGGCCGGGCAAGAAGTGGTGCTCATCGAAGCGCGCACGTTCGCGCCCGGCGCCTGGGACCCGCACAACGTCGCCGCCGGCGGCGAGCTGTTCGAGGTGAGCCTGCCGGCCGGCGAGCTCGACGCGTCGAGCCGGTTCTGGCAGTCGCTCGGATTCGCCGTGGTGGCGGCGGGCGACGCGCCGCACGGCTGGCAACGGCTGGCGGGCCACGGTGTGACACTCGGGCTGCACGAGCTGCATTGCCGCGCAGGTTTGAGCTTCCGCTGCGAGAATTTGGACGCACGACTCGAATACTTGCGCGCGAAAGGGCTCGCCGCGCGCCCCGGCACGCCGATCGCGGACCGCGCGCAACCGTCGGCCACGCTTACGGCGCCCGAAGGAACGCAGCTCTATCTGTTCGAGAAGGGCGCGCAGTGAGCGCCGGCGTCAAAAGCCGCGGTGGGCTTCCGCGAGCGCATCGCGCAGCCGCGCGTGCAGCGGGCTCGAGCGCGGAAAGTGCGTGAGCAGATATTCCATCTGATCGGCCAGCACGCGGCGCCCTTTGAGATAGATGTACTCGGCGTACGTGGGCGTGAACGGCACGGCGACGAGCTGGAGCCGCGCTTCCTCGGGCGTGCGCCCGCCCTTGTGGTTGTTGCAGCGGCGGCAGGCCGTGACCACGTTGGTCCAGGCATCGCGGCCGCCGCGGCTGATAGGCGTGATGTGATCGCGCGTGAGCTCTGCGGCCCGGAACGGTAGCCCGCAATACATGCACAGATTCGCGTCGCGCTTGAACAACGTGCGGTTATTGAGCGGCGGCGTGTAGCGCTCGCGGTTGCGCTCGAGCGTGTGCGTGTCGCCGTGCGTCGCGATGATCGAGCTGACCTCGATGATGCTGCGGTCGCCGGTTTTGGCGCAGTAGCCGCCGCGAATCCGGTAAAGGGGCGAGCCGCAGGCATACGCCACCTGGCCGCTGTGATAGAGCGTTGCAGCCACGCGGTAATCCACCCACTCGAGTGGCATGCCCGCGACATCGGTACGCAGGACTTCTTGAGTGAGAGCGTGAAATGATCCTTGCATAGGCGGACCTGTTTAGAACGGCCCAAGTTTCTCCGAGAGATCGCCAAGATTCAATGGCCTACGTGACACCTTTGTGTCATCATCGGCAGCCGACGAGGCTTGCCGAATCCGCTTGACGCGTTGCCCCGCCGCAACGCGAATCCGAAAACCCTAAGAGCTCGGAGCGTCGGATGCCACTCAGTATAGGGGTGCTACAGGAAACCTCTGCCCACGAGGCGCGGGTCGCCTTGACCCCCGATGTCGCCGCCAAGTTTCTCGAGCAGGGCGTTGCCGTCCACATGCAGCGCGGCGCCGGCGCGCGCAGCCACCTGAACGACGAGCTCTACAAAGGCGTGCAGTTTCACGAGCATTCCGCCGCGGTGCTGGGTGCCGCCACGGTGCTGCTGAAAGTGCAGCCGCCCCCGCTCGCCGAAGTCGAGGCACTGCCGGGCGGCGCGGTCGTCGTCGGCTTCCTCCAACCGCATCGGGAGCTCGAGCTCGTCCGCGCGCTGCGCGACCGCAAGCTCACGAGCTTCTCGGTGGAGCTCATCCCCCGCATCTCGCGTGCCCAATCGATGGACGCGCTTTCGTCGCAGGCCGCGGCCGCCGGCTACAAGGCGGCGCTGCTCGCGGCCGGCGCGCTCGATAAGTTCTTGCCGATGCTCACCACCGCCGCGGGCACGATCCGCCCCGCGCAAGTGCTGGTGATCGGCGCAGGCGTGGCCGGTTTGCAGGCCATCGCCACGGCGCGCCGGCTGGGCGCCATCGTGGAAGCCTACGACGTGCGCTCCGCAACGAAGGAACAGATCCAGTCGCTCGGCGCCAAGTTCGTCGACACGGGCGTCGCTGCGGAAGGCAGCGGCGGCTATGCGCGCGAGCTCACGGCCGAGGAGAAAGCCCAGCAGCAAGCGGTTCTCGACCGTCACATCGCCAAGGCCGACGCCGTGATCACCACGGCCGCGATCCCGGGCCGCACGGCGCCGCGCATCATCTCGAAAAGTGCCGTCGAAGGCATGGGCTGCGGCGCCGTGATCGTCGACCTCGCCGCGGAGAGCGGCGGCAACTGCGAGCTCACGGTTGCGGGCGAAACCGTGGTCACGTCGAACGGCGTGAGCATCCTGGGCCCGCGCAACCTGCCGTCGGAGCTCGCGCGGCACGCAAGCCAGATGTATGCGCGCAATCTGCTGAATTTCTTGACGCCGGCCATCAAGAACGGCGAGCTCACGATCGACTGGCAAGACGAAGTGTTCGCGCAGTCGGCGCTCACGCACGACGGCGAAGTCCGCCACGCAGCCACGGCGAAACTGTTGGAGGGTCGATGATCGACGCTTCTCATGATTGGCGCCTCCCATGATTGACGGATTCATAGCGCTCTACATTTTCATGCTCGCGGCGTTCACGGGTTACGAGGTGATCGCCCGTGTGCCCGTCATCTTGCACACGCCGCTGATGTCGGGCTCGAACTTCGTGCACGGCATCGTGCTCGTCGGGGCAATGGTCGCCATGGGCCGTGCCGACACCACCCTCGAGCTCACGATCGCGTTCATCGGCGTGGTGCTGGCGGCGGGCAACGCCGTCGGCGGCTACGCAGTCACCGAGCGCATGCTCGAGATGTTCAAGAGCAGCAAGGGCAAACGCTGATGGGCGCCGGCATCGCGGTTCAAGCCAGCTACTTCATCGCCGCGGCGCTCTTCATCCTCGGTTTGAAGCGCATGAGCTCGCCGGTCACGGCGCGTAGCGGCATCGTCTGGGCCGGCGTGGGCATGGTGGTGGCCACGCTGATCACGTTCTTGACGCCGGGCATGGGTAACTTCGGGCTCATGACGGTGGCCATCGCCGTGGGCGGCATCGCGGCCTGGGTCACGGGCCGGCGCGTCGCGATGACGGACATGCCGCAGATGATTGCGCTGTACAACGGCATGGGCGGCGGCGCCGCGGGCGCCATTGCGGCGGTTGAGCTCTTTTCCGGCGCCGTGCACGGGCCCGCCGTGCTCACGCTCGGCGTGCTCGGCGGCATCATCGGCGCGGTGTCGTTCTCCGGCAGCCTCATTGCGTTCGCGAAGCTGCAAGGCCTCATCAAGCGCAGCATGCGGTTTCGGGGGCAGAACCTCGTCAACCTCGTGTTGCTGGCGGCCACGCTGATCGCGGGCGCTGCGGTCATCGCCAACGGCGGCTCGATGCAGGTGATCGCGGCGCTGTTCCTGCTCGCGTTACTCCTGGGCGTCACCATGACATTGCCGATCGGCGGCGCCGACATGCCCGTCGTGATCTCGCTGTACAACGCGCTTACCGGCTTGGCGGTTGCGTTCGAGGGCTTCGTGCTGAACAACGCCGCGATGATCATCGCGGGCACCGTCGTGGGCTCCGCCGGCACGCTGCTGACGCAGCTCATGGCGAAAGCCATGAACCGCTCGCTCGCCAACGTGCTCTTCAGCGGCTTCGGCGAAACCGCGAGCGGCGACGCCACCGGCCCTGCCGGCACGTTGAAAGCCATCGAGACCACGGACGCCGCCGTCATGCTGGGGTTCTCCGAGAAGGTGATCGTGGTGCCCGGCTACGGCATGGCCGTCGCGCAAGCGCAGCATAAAGTCTGGGAGCTTTGCCAAGCGCTCATCGCGCGCGGCGTCACCGTGAAGTTCGCGATTCATCCCGTCGCGGGCCGCATGCCGGGGCACATGAACGTGCTGCTCGCCGAGGCCGGCGTGCCGTACGACTTGATCTACGACGAAGGTGAGATCAATGCCGAGTTCGAAACCGCCGACGTCGCGCTCATCATCGGCGCCAACGACGTGGTGAACCCCGTCGCACGCACCGACAAGTCGAGCCCGATTTACGGCATGCCGATCTTGAACGCCGACAAGGCGAAGAACGTCATCGTCGTGAAACGCGGTCAGGGTGCGGGCTTCTCGGGCATCGAGAACGCGCTGTTCTATCTCGATCACACGCGCATGCTGTACGGCGACGGCCAGGCGAAGGCCGCCGAGCTCGTGCAGGCTCTGAAAGCGCTCTAGAAGCGAGCGGGTTTCGCGCCGAAAGCCGGCTACGCTTTCGCTTTCGCCTCTTTGTGATGCTCGAGCAGCTGCGGAAAAATCGTCTCTTTGTAGAACGAAAGCACCGGCATATCGTCGGGCCGTAAGTCGTGCTGCCGTGCGAAATGCTCGATCACGCGGTCGGAGTCGCTCAGGTAGCGCGTCGGCTCCACCTCGACGGTCGGAAACGTTGCAGATTTGCCGAGATGCTCGCTCAAGTTCCGCTTCACCGCTTGAAAATCGGGAGCCGCTTCGCGCAAGCGCACGATCTCGATCTCTTCGAGCAGCCCCGCCTCGGCCATGAACACGAGGTACTTGAACGAGAACGGGCAGCCTTCTTTGACATACGCACGCGGTTTGAATACGGGCTGGTTCATGGCGATTCTCCTCGGCGACCGCTCGTGAGCCCGAGAAAGTGCAACCTTCGTGCCACTCCGTAATTCGGATCGCGCCAGGAGGCGCGTATCAGGGCATGCGCTCAACCTGAATGAACATTTGATAGATCGCGGGGCGTTCGGGAATTGCGAGGAATCCCGGCATGTTCCGATCCTCGAATTGAATCACCATGATGCCCGGCAGAGGCGCCGCAACCCCTAGACGAGCGAGCGGCGGCACGCCGCTCAAGACATTTTGCGAAAGGTTGGCGATGGGCGACGGGATAACCCCCAACGCCGGGAGCGCTAACGCCGCCTCGATGATCTCGCGAGTCAGCACGATGGCATGGTTCGGCAGCATGGCTTGGTCGGGCCCGTTCGCGAGCAGCCCGATCGGCCGGTCATTGCTCGCCGATATCAGCGAGTAGATCGGCAGGCCGAAGCTCACCATCGCGAAGTCCGCGGCGATTCGCAATTGACCGCCCACGGCCGTGCCTCCGCCGGTGCCGGACGCGCCGGATACCAGAGCGCCGAAGGTCTTCTGCGCGATCTGCTGCTGAACGCTGGGAGCAATCAGGAGCGCGGAATTGAGATCCAGCTGCTGCTGCTTCCATAGGTCGTAGAGCGTCCTCTTGGTGTCCTGCTCCCATAGGCTCGGTGTGATGATGAGCACGTCGGTGCTGTCCGTCAGCGTCCCGTCCCAGAGCTTCCACGGATACGCGATCTCCTGTACCGGAGCGGATCGAGTTGCGACGAGCGCGCCGTCCGGGATTGAATCGCCGTCCTGTATGCCGCCGGTGCCGCTGCTCGATCCGGCCTGGAACCGCTGCGCGCCGAAGTTCGCGACGTCCCCGTAGGTAGCGCTCTCGCGGTTGGTCGACTCTGCAAGCTCGCCCGTCAGGCGGTTGTACCGCCGAACGTACGCGGCGACATAAACCTCGTCGCCTCGCCCATCGCGCGAGAGCACGTCGTCGACGGATGCTTGATAGGCGCGCAATCCCGTGACCGACACCAGGTAACGCGACGACGCGGGTGCCGGCGCAGCCGGCGAGCTTGCCGCCGGCGATCCGGCAGCGGCGGTCACGTTCAGCGCAACGGTTGGGAATGCGGCGATGGCCGTCGACACGTTGCCGGGCTCATAGAAGCTGCCCACCGACCACTGCTGCTGGCCGGCGGGAACGCTCCTGGCCGTGAACGTTGTCGTCGTGCCAGACAGTTTCTCCCCGACGGCGCTGAGACCGGGCCCGAACAAGCCGTAAAACGACACGCCGGTGACCGGTTGCCAGGACAGTTGCACTTCGCCCGGAGCCGTTTGAACGGCGGTGAACGACGCTGCGGCGGGATTCACAGGCCACAAAGCGATGTTGGCCGCGGCCACCGGGAATTCTGTCGCGGGTGTCGTGAAGGGCGGATCGAAGTAGAGGCTCGAAAGGTTCCATTGATGGCTTCCCGTCGGCAGCCCGGAAACGGTGAACGTTGTGGCGCCCGCCGCAACGACTGCGCCATTGACGGGCAAGCCGGCCCCGCGAATCGTGTAAGACCGGAGCCCCGTCACGGGCTGCCATGTCAGCAGCACCTCGCCCGCACCGGTTTGGACGGCGCTGAATCCGCTTGGATTGGCGCGCCACGTTCCTGCGACGACTTCCAAGTTGACTGGCGACCAGTCGGCGTATGGCGCGGCTTGTAACGTGCCGAAAGCACGAACGACGGTTCCGACCAACCACTGGTGAGCGCCGAGCGGAACGCCGGAAGCGGTGAACGCGGGCACCGTCATGAGCTGCCCCGTCGACCCCGGGCCGAACACTGCGTACCCGACAACCACCACGTCGGGGTTCGATCCCTGAACCGGACGCCAGGTCAGAAATACCTCTGCCGCACCTGTTTGCACCGCCTTAACGTCGGTGGGATTGCCGATGGCCGTGCTGGGAGCCGGCGCGTCGGGGAGCCTCTCCCCCGTAAAAGGAGCATTGTCAGTGCGCGCTCGTGCGGTGGGTTCGGGCGGGACGTCCGGAATCGCGCTCACGGGTATTGCGCCCGGCGCCAGGCCCACTGCCGGCGGTGCTACCACCGGCGCCGGCGCCGGCGTCGCCGGCTGCCTACGCGAGCTCGCCGCGTCGGTTAGCGGCCGCGAGGTTGCCGCGGGAGGTGCAGCAGCCGAAGCTGCAGCCGCCGTCGCCGCTGCAACGCAGGCCGGCGGATCGCTGGCGCCTCTTGGCGCCGCGAGCGTGAACGTCGCGCTACGCTCGAACTTCACGTCTGCCACGCGCGCCCTCGCATCGAGCGCCTCCGCAGGATACGACGCCGTGACCGTCGCCTCGCCGCCCACCATGCCACCCTGACAGGCACACGCCTCGAAATGCGTCCCATCGATTCGGCGACCCGCCACCGACGCGCCGCTGACGGTCAGGTCGAAATCGGCCATCGTCACGCGAAAGCCGGCGGGATTGCGGGGCACGTCCGAGCCGGACGCATCGAAGACAGTGAGCTGCACGGCGCCGCAAAAACCTACCGGCAACGGATTCAAGGTTGGCGTCAGACTAACGGTCCATGGATCCTGCGCGTGCGCGGCGCCAGGCCCCGCGAAACTTGCGATCACGATCGGAGCAACCAAAAGCCATTGGCGCATGAGTCTCATGTGTGATCTCTATTCGTCGCGTGTGGATTGGAGCGGCGGAACGTATTCGCGGAAGGTGCGACGAACGCCGCCAGGTTATCGATGGGGCTCGCGAGCCGCTTGATGATTCGCTGCATCGGGCTGTTGCTCCGCGACACTGAACGTGGCGGTCCCCGAATGGAGTCGGCGAGCTCGGGCCGAAGATCGGCGTGCACTCTATCGGACGTGCCAATCTACTCTTGCGCCGGAGGGTCCGCCATGTAAATCGCTATCTCGAGCACGCACACCCGCGGGCTCCGCTTAGCGCCTCGACGGCGTAGATGCCGCAGGGGGCGACTCGCCGCGGCGCATCTCGGCCGGCGCGAACCAGAACGCGATGCCGGGCAACGACGCCGCGAGAATGGCCGCGCCGAACAGCACCGAGATCGCGAGCGCGGTTTCGGCGGTAACGCCCGCACGCGTGAGCAGCCATACAGCGCTCGCTTCCCGGATGCCCCAACCCGCATACGAGAGGGGAATCATCGTCGCGAGCAGCATGCAGAGCGCGGCCGTGGCGAAGATGACGAAGTCGGGCTCGATGCCGACGGCGGCCGCGAGCCAATACGCGGCCAACACGGCGAGCAAGTGGCTCGCGGCCGACCAAAGGGCCAGGCTCCACGCAACGCGCGTCGCAACCACCGTGCGCACGCCCTTGGAAAGATCGCTGGCGGCGGCCCTGCGCCGCACGGCGGCCGGCACGAGCGGCCAACGGTCCGCGGCGGCGACCAGCGCAAGCGCTAGTGCGCCGGCGGCCACGACGGCCCAGAGCGCCAAACGCAGCGGCGCAAACGTTCCGCTGCCGTCAACGCTGGCTGCGACGGCCGCGAGCACGGCAAGCACCAGCACACCGCTGCCGCGGTCGAGCAGCACGGCGTTGACAGCTTCGCGCCATGGGCGGCCGTCGGCGCGCAACCGCCAAGCACGCACCGCGTCGCCGCCCACGGCACTCGGTAGCGCTTGGTTGAAGAACACGCCGACGAACGAGAGCTCGATCGCCGAGCGGAGCGTGAGTGGGCGGCCGAGCGCTTTGACGATGAGGTGGAAGCGCACGCCAAGCACGGCGGTCTGCACGATGAGCACGGCAACTGCGGCTGCCACATAGCCGGGCGCGGCTGCGGCAAGAAGACGGCCGAGGGCCCTGAGGTCGGCGGCCGCCAGCACGCCGCCGAGCAGCGCGAGCGTAACGGCGACCTTTAGGATCAGCAGCGCGTGCCGCATCGGGCGGGATCAGCCGCCACGAAGCACGGCGATGAATTGCCAATCGGGCCTGAGCAGCGCGCGGACCACCGGCAGATGATCGTACAAGCCGATGCCGCAGTCGAACGCCGTCACGGCGAGCCCCTGCTCCGCCGCGACACGCGCGAACCCTTCGCGCGTGAAGTATCGATCCGGCACGCTGATGCCATACCCCCAGTTGCCGACGAAGTCCATCAAACGGAGCATCGTGCGCGAGTACGGCCCGTACTCGAAGTGATCTTTGACGAGCACGTGGTTCGCCACGCGGCCGGCCTCCGCGAGCAGCCGCGCCTGATCTTGCGGTGCATGATGCAGCACGTCGCATAGCATCGCCACGTCGAACTCATCGTCACCGTACGGAATCGTCCGGCCGTCGAAGCGCCTGTATTTGCTCCAGCGCGGATCGGTGCGGAGGTGCTCGGGTAAACCGTGCACGTCGATGCACCGCCAATCGGTGCGCCGAGCGCACGCGTGGACTTGCTCGGCGATCGTCATGTCGCCGCAGCCCACGTCGAGGCAGCGCACGGGCCCTTGCGGGATTAGACGCTCGATGTGCATCGCGATGCGCTGCGCGAGCACATGGACGCGATGACCGTGCGACAGCGTCCGGTGCAGGTTCACGAGCGCCTTCTTCGGCGCGGCCTTGCGTGCGAGGGCGATCGGCGAGCTCATCAGGAATTCTCCTGCCAATCGTCGCGCCGGCGTCTCAAGTTCAAAACACTGATCAGGCAGCTGCCGAACATGAGCTGCAGGCCAACGATGAGCGCCGCCGCAGCGGGCAGCACCGTACGCAGCGTCACGGCCGGATCGAGGGCGCCGAACGAGCGGCTACCCCATTGGCCGACAGCCGCCAGCGCGGCCAACAGGCCGATGAGAAACACGGCGCAGCCCAAGAGCAGGCCGCGCTCCAGAGTCCAGAAGCGTCGCAGCCATTCGATCGACGGATCGCGCGGCAACAGCCGCAGATCCGACGCCACGGCACGCGCGAACACCGAGAAAAAGATCGATTCGAAACCGCACACGACGGCAGCGACGCTAAACGCGAGTGTATTGACGTCGAGCTCGACGCCGAACAGGGTGCGCGGCTGCGGCACGAGCCAAACCATCGACGCCAAACCGGCCGCAAGCAGCACGAGCCCCGGATAAAAGAACAGCCACTTCGGGCAGAACAGCATCAGGAAGCGCAAGTGCCGCCAACCGTCGCGCCAGCTGCGCAAATGCGGCGGCCGCGACCGACCGTCGGGCGACAGCGTCGTCGGCACCTCGGCGATCGCCTTGTGACGCAGCGTCGCTTTCACGACCATTTCGCTGGCGAATTCCATGCCCGGCGACTCGAGACCCAAAGCCGCGATGGCGTTGCGATGAAAGCCTCGCAAACCGCAGTGAAAGTCGCCGATTGGACTCTTGAAAAACAAACGCCCGATGCCGCTCAACACCGGATTGCCGAGGTACTTGTGCAGGCCGGGCATCGCGCCGGGCGCGATGCCGCCCTTGAAGCGGTTGCCCATCACGAGCTCGGCGCCCTCGCGCAGCTTCGCCACGAACGGATGCAGATTCGAGAAGTCGTAGCTGTCGTCGGCGTCTCCCATGATCACATAGCGGCCCGCCGCCGCCTTGATTCCGGCCTTCAGCGCGGCGCCATAGCCGCGCTCCGCGACCGCGACGACGCGCGCGCCGTGCTCGGCCGCAATCTCGCGCGAGCCATCGGTGCTGCCGTTGTCGGCCACGAGAATCTCGCCGCGGATGCCGCTGGTGTCGAGATAGCGCCGCGCCTTGTCGATGCAAGTTGCGAGCGTCTCCGCCTCGTTGAGGCACGGCATGAGGATCGTGAGCTCAAGGTCGTCGGCACTGGATTGATGAGTGGCCAGCACGTCGGTGTCCTCCTAACGAAATTTGTCTTCCCTACGGTTAAGGGCGTAGACGATGGCGTCGTCGAAGCGCTGCGTCTCGTAGAGCGGCATGGCGCGCTCGAGATCGGGCAACACGGGCGAGACGAACTCACCGCGGTCGCGCCCGAAGAACACAACCACGCCGTCCGTGGAGCGCAGTCGCTGCTCCATCGCATCGAGGTCGCGCTTGAACAGCGGATTGCTGCTGCCGAGCCGGCGGCGGACCTTTTGCGGCAAGGCGCGCACTTCGTGCTCGGTGAGATACAGCAGCGCATACGGATCGTCGGTGTAGACGGCGGTCTCGGGCGGCAGCGACTTGACGTAGGCCACCGCGGGCGACGAGCGCCACGACAGGGCCGCGTAACCCCATCCCTCCTGATAGCCGTCGGTGACCGCCTTCCCGGTACGCACGAGCCCGAGCGCGATGAACGCGCCAACTCCGAAGGCCAACACCCGCCGCGTAGCGACCTTTCGTGCAAACGCAGGCACCGTCGTGGCACCGAGTAGCACGAGGCCCACGTACGCCGGATACAGATAGCGATCGGAGATCGGCAAAAACGGCTCGACGAGCACACCGAGCACCAAAACGCCGAAATACGCCGCGACGAAGACCAGCAAGATCAACGGTAGGAATCGATGCCGCGGCACATGAGGCGTTGCAGCGGCGGCACCTCGCTCCGCGTCGCGTGAACGACGATAGAACGCCGTCGTGGCCGCTGCGACAAGCAGCAACGCCGCTGCGAGCGCAGCGAGGCGCAGCGGGACAGGGAACTCCGTCGGCAACACGTAACGCGCCGCTGCGAGTAGGCCCTGATAGAAGGTGTCGGCATCGGCCGTGCCGGCGAAACCCATGTTGCGCCCACCGGCCGTGCCGCTCGACCGCGCCACGTACGCCATCCAGACGACCGCGGGCAGCAATCCGATTGCGCCGAACAGCGCACCGCGCACGAGTCTGTGCAGCAGCCGGCCGCCGCCGCCCACGAAAACGATCAGCGCGCCGGTTGCGACGAGTGCGGCTCCCGGATAGCGCGCCAATGTTGCGAGTGCAGCGGCGAGCGCCGCGGCGGCGAAATAGCGTGGCGCGCGCGTATCGGCCCACGACGATAACCAGCCGAATGCGAGCACGCAGAGCAGCACAAACGTCGGCTCCGACAGCGCCTTCGAGTACAGAGGCAACACGGGACCGGTAAACGCGACCAGCAGTGCACCGGCCCACGCTGCCGAGTCGCGGCCCGTGGCATTGCGGAGCAGGTGCCACGTCAGCGCAGCCGTGCCCGCATAGAGGGCCGCATGATAGAGGCGTGCGAGCAACGTGACGTCGGGAACGATCAGCGCGCCGAGCCGCATGAGCCAGCTGTACAACGGCGCGTGACCGACGTCGTGCGGTCGAAAGCCGAGATACGCCGTCGAGTCCGGCGTAACGCCTATGCCTAATCGGGTGGACAGCAAGAGTGCGATGGCGGCGGCAACCGCAAGGGCGCCGATTGTTGCGAAGGAGCGCAATTGAAGTGCGGGCTGCACGCGCATGAGCCAGTCCCCCCTGACCCCTAACGCGTGGACGGTGCAATTTTTATGCCTTTACAAACCTCCTCGACGGCGGCCGCACGCCGCACCCCGAACCGCAAAGTTTGGAATCAAGGAGCCGGTTTTTTGAGCGCTTGGAACGGCGATGACGCTCCGCCGTGGAGCCGTGAGCCGTGAGCCGCGCGGCCTTGAGTCAGCGGCGCAGCGGCCGCCGCTCGCGCAGCGTTCGGCGCTGCTCCGGCGTGAGGTCGCGAAACCGCTGGCGCAGCTCCATGCGGCGCTCGGGCGGCAGCATGCGGTAGCGGCGATACACGTCGAGGAGACGCGCGCGCTCGGCGGGCGGCAGGCGGCGGAATTCCTGATAGCGCTGGCGTGCGGCCGCGCGCTGCTCATCGGTCATGCCGCGCCAGATGTCGAACCGATTCCGAGCCTGCGCGACGTCGCGGCGGTTCATGTCGAGGAAGCGCTCGGCGCCGCGGGCGATCTGCTCCTGACGCTGCGGCTCGAGCTCCGCCCACCGTTGCTCGTGCCGCGCCAGTAGGCGGCGCTGCCCTTCGCTCAGATCCTCCCAAGCCACACCCTGCGCCCATGCGCTTGCCGACAACGCGAACAATGCGATGCACGCTGTAACGAGGCTAATCGCTCTCATCGTCGTCATCTCTCTGTCTTTCCGGTGGTTTGGAATCCTCTTCGGATTCCTCTTCGGGCTCCGCACCGTTGTCCTTCTGCCATTCCTCGATCGCGAGCCATTCGTCGTCCTCTCCGGCCCACGCTCCGAGGTACTCCAGAAAATCCAAGTCCGGTTCCGGCTCCTGCCGTTGCGCGTCCTGCGCTTGCGCGCTCGCAATCGCGAATGCGAGCGCCGCGGTCGCTGCACGCGCGCGCATCAGCCGACGCTGTCACCGGCCGTCGCGAGCTCCGGCTGCTCCTCGAGCCAGCCGTAGAACTCGAGCTCCTCGTCGAGCATCTCGAGGTCCTCCTCGCCGAGCAAAATCTCGAGATCGCCGAGCGACGCGGCCTGCACCGCCTCGCTGGCCGGCGGCGCTTGCCATACCGTGAGCCACGCGACGAGCGCCGTCGCGGCCAGCGTTCCGGCCGGAACCAGCGACCAGCGCCAGCCGCCGCGCGCCGGCGTGCGCTGCTCGAGCGCGCGATAGCGCGCCTGCGTGAGCCGAGAGTGCGTCGCCGCGTCGAGCGCGGCCACGCTGTCGTCGAACAGCTGCTTCGTGCGGCGCTCGAACTGCGTCGTATCGTTGTCGTTACTCATGTCAAAACTCCCCGTGATCTGCGAGCACCTCGCGCAGCCGGTGAACGGCCCGCGAATAGTGTGTCTTCACGCTGCCTTCCGTGCAGCCCATGGCGACGGCCGTCTGCGCCACGTCGAGCCCTTCGAAGTTGCGCAGCGAGAACGCCTCTCGCTGCCGCGCCGGCAGCGCCGCAAGCGCCTTGTCGAGCGCCTGCATCGCGTCGTCGGCCGTGGCCTGCTCGAGCGGGCCGTCGCCTCGCGGCGCCGGCGCTTCGGCGAGCGGGTCGTGCTCCTCGTCCGATGCCGTGCCGCCGAAGAAGCTGAGCACCCGCGTGCGCACGGTGCGGCGCCGCTGCACGTCGCGGATCCGGTTTTGCAGGATCCGGTAGAACAACGGCGGCCATTCCGCACTGGGCCGGTCCGCATAGCGGCGCACGAGCCGAATCATCGCATCCTGCACGATGTCGAGCGCTTCGCCGCGATCGCGAATGCTGACGAGCGCAATGCGGTACGCTCGCGCTTGAACCTCGCGCAAGAAGGCCTCGATTAGAGCTCCCGAATCCAGAGCCCCCTCCCCGCCGAGGCCCGCTTCCCGCTGCGCGATGCTCAATGCTAACCCCATCGAATGCGCCACTCCGTGGCCGTGCGCGAAGTCCGCATGCAATCGGCCGCGCGATGGTGGCCCTAACGGCCGGGCCCGCGCCGCGGTTGACAGCGAAATACCGGCCTTTGAGCCGTTGACCCCGGAAAGGCGTCCGTTCACATAATCGCGCCCCCCAATGCACAGCAGCCCACAATTGGTCAGGATCGCGGTGCCGGTGCCGTTGGCCGACGCCTTCGATTATCTGGCTCCCATGCCGTTGCCGGCGATCGGCTGCCGCGTCCGCGTGCCGTTCGGGCGCGGCGAGCGCATTGGTCTCGTCATCGAGCATCCCGTCGCGACCGACGTGGCGCCGGCGCGGCTGAAGTCGATTCGCGGCGTGCTCGACGAGCGTCCGTCGCTCGGCGACGAGCTTCTGAGCTCGTTGCGCTGGGCTGCCGACTATTACCACCATCCGGTGGGCGCCGTGCTGAGCCACGCGTTGCCGGGGTTATTGCGCGAAGGCCGGCCCATCGACGAGCCGCCCGAGCCCGCCTGGCAACTCACGGCGCTCGGCCGCGCCGAAGATCCGGCGAAGCTGCCGCGCACGGCGCGGCGCCAAGCGCGGGCGCTCCTGGCCCTCAAAGACGGCGCGGCCACGGCGAGCGAGCTCAAGGCGCTCGAAATTGCCGCCGGCACGGTGGAGCGGCTGGCGGCCAAGGGCTGGATCGCGCCGGCGCCGGCGCCGCAGCCTCACGGCGCCGGCGCACCGCGCGCCACGACGGCGCCGGGCCCCGAGCTCACACCGGATCAGCGCGGCGTGCTCGACGCGATCGCGGCGGCGCGCGCGGCGCACGACGGGTTTCGCGCGTTCCTGCTGCACGGCGTCACGGGCAGCGGCAAGACCGAGGTGTATTTGCGGCTCATTGCCGCCGAGCTCGCCGCCGGCCGCCAGACGTTGTTGCTGGTGCCGGAGATCGGCTTGACGCCGCAGCTCGTGCGCCGGCTTCGGCAGCGCTTCGGCGAAGAGCTCGCTGTGCTGCACTCGGCCGTGACCGAGCGCGAGCGCTTCGACGCCTGGCGCCGCGCATACCGCGGCGAGGCGCAACTCGTTGTGGGCACGCGTTCTGCCGTGTTCGCACCGTTGCCGTCGCCGGGGCTCATCATCGTCGACGAGGAGCACGACGCGTCGTACAAGCAGCAGCGCGGCTTTCGCTACTCCGCGCGCGATCTCGCCGTCGTGCGCGCGCAGCGTCTCGGCGTACCCATCCTGCTCGGCTCGGCGACGCCGTCGCTCGAGACGTTCAACAACGCGCTCACCGGCCGTTACGATCTCGTGACGCTGCCGCGGCGCATCGGCAGCGCCGGTGTGCCGCGCGTGCGCATCGTCGATTTGAACCGCCATGCGAGCCGCCAGGCCTTGTCCACGCCGCTCATCGCTGCGATCGACCAGCACTTGAAAGCGGGCAATCAAACCCTGTTGTTCTTGAACCGCCGCGGCTTCGCTCCGGCGTTGTTTTGCCCGCAATGCCGGCAAACCGAGCAGTGCCGCCGCTGCGACGCACGCATGACCGTCCACATGAAATCCGACACCGTTCGCTGCCATCACTGCGGTGCCACGCGCGCGCTCGACTGGGCGTGCCGAACCTGCAAGATCCAGCGCATCGCCGTAGGTGCCGGCACGCAGCGCGTAGCCGACGAGCTCGCAGCGCTGTTCCCGGCCGCGCGCATCGCGCGGCTCGACCGCGACAGCACGAGCCGCAAGGGCGCGCTCGCGGCCGTGCTCGGCGACGTCGAAGCCGGCAACGTCGAGATCCTGATCGGCACGCAAATGCTCACGAAGGGTCACGACTTCCCGCGCGTCACGCTCGTCGGGGTGCTAAACGCCGACCAAGGACTGTTCGGCACCGATCCGCGCAGCCACGAGCGCCTTGCGCAGACCATGCTTCAGGTGGCCGGCCGCGCCGGGCGCGCCGACCGGCCGGGTGAAGTCGTGATTCAGACTCACTATCCCGATCATCCGCTGCTGAAATGCTTGCTCGACGGCGACTACGCAGCGTTCGCGGCGCTCACGCTCGCCGAACGGCGCGACGCGCAGTGGCCGCCCTTTGCTCATCTCGCGGTGTGGCAGGCCGAAGCCACACGCCGCGCCGACGCGTTCACGTTCTTGAGCGAGGTGCGCGCCGCCGCGGCCCGGCAATCCACGCCGGTCGCCGTCTTGGGGCCCGCGCCGTTAGCGATGGAGCGCAAGGACGGCCGGTACCGCGCGCAACTGCTGTTTCGCAGCGCGGAGCGGGCACCGCTCCACCGGCTCGTGGAGCGCGTGCTGCTCGCCGTGCGCGGCTCGGCAGCGGCGCGCCGCACACGCTGGAGCATCGACGTCGATCCGATCGAGGTCTAACGGCGCCGACAGCGGCGCGAGCAGTCAGTTAGAATCGGCGCCGTCGTACGCTCGGTGTTACGCATGGCTCGCCGCAATTACAACTCGCGCCGCAGCGAATCCGCACCCGGTTGGGTTTGGATGTTGTTCGGTCTCGGGCTCGGCCTTGCCGTGGCGCTCGGCGTGTATCTGCGCGCGCCGGCCGGCGCGACGGCGCCCGCGCGGAGTGCTGCAGCGACGCCGGCGGCACAAAGCGCCGGCGGCAGTGCGCGCACCGAGCCAACCAAAGAGCCCGTGCCGGTGGAACAGAGCGGCAGCCGCTTCGGGTTTTATGACATTTTGCCGCAGGTCGAGGTCGCGGTTCCCGAGGACCCGCCCTCGCGTGCAGCCGCCGCACGGCCTCGGCCCGTCGAGACACCGGGCAGTTACCTGCTCCAAGCGGGCTCCTTCAGCGCGGCGGCCGATGCCGACCGTCTACAAGCGAATCTCGCCCTGCTCGGCTTCGAAGCGCACGTGCAGCGTGTGAAGCTCGACGACGACGTGTTCAATCGTGTTCGCATCGGCCCGCTCGCCGATCTCGAGTCGGCCAAGCGAGCGCAGCGGCGGCTGCGCGACGCCGGCATCGACTCTTTGTTGATGCAAGTGCCGAAGTAGCTCAGTCGTCGGTCAACGACTGGCGAAAGTCCACGCCCAGCGAGCGCAGCTTGCGGTAAAGATGCGTGCGCTCCATCCCCACGCGCTTCGCGAGCTGCCCGACTTTGCCGCCGCACAAAAGCAGCTGCTGCTGAAGATAGGCGCGCTCGAAGTGCTCGCGCGCCTCGCGCAGCGGCATCGCCAGCAGGTCTTGCTTCACGAGCGGCTCGCGATCCGCGGTGTCCGTGGCGAGCTGGGCCTCGACTTCCGAAAGCGATATTTCCTCGGGACCGCCGAGGATCAATAGCCGCTTTACCATGTTGCGCAGCTCGCGCACGTTGCGCGGCCACGGATAATTTCGCAGCCGATTCTGCGCCGCCACGCTAAACCGGCGGAACGGCAGCCCTTCCGCATCCACGAGCAGCTCCACGTGATGGCGCAGCAGCTCGGGCACGTCTTCCGGATACTCGCGCAGCGGCGGCACGCGGATCACGACGACGCTCAGGTGAGAAAGCAGCTCGGGCCGAAGCATGTCGCTTCGCTCGAAGCCCGGGAACGCCGTGCTCAGGATGCGGCAACTGAACGGTCGATCGGCCGATTGGCCGGGGACGCGGTAGGTGCCTTGCTCGAGCGCCGAGAGCAGGATCCGCTGCGCCTGCGTGCCGAGCTCGCCGAGCTCCTGAATGAACAAGATGCCGCCTTCGGCTCGCTCGAACGCGCCGGGTTCAGTGCCCTCGCCGAGCAGCTCACGCTGCGCGTTGTCGTCGTTCAAATCGCCGCCCATCACGGCAACGAACGGTGCGCGCGCGTGCGCGCTCTGGCTGGCCAGGAAACGAGCGAACAGCTCGCGACCGCTGCCGGGCTCGCCGGTGAACAGCGTGTGCGCGTCGTGCTGTGCAACGCGCGCGATCTGCTCGCGCAGCGAGCGCATCGGCTGACTCTTGCCGGCCGGCACGGCGTTCTGCACGCCGGGGCCGCGCCGCTGCTCCTTGCCGCGCCGCACGGACAACGCGCGCTCCACCGTGCGCAGCAGCTTTGCCAGCGAGACGGGCTTCTCGATGAAGTCCACGGCGCCGAGGCGGGTGGCTTCCACTGCGGTATCGACGGTGCCGTGACCCGACATCATGACGACGGTGCCGGCGGAAGCATCTTCCGACCATTCGCGCAGCAGCGAGATGCCGTCGGTATCCGGCATCCAGATGTCGAGAAGGATGAGGTCGAACTCTTGCCGTTTGCGCGCGCTGCGCGCTTCCTTGGCATCGGCCGCGGTCGTAACGTCGTATCCTTCTTCGCTCAGGATCTCTTCGATCAAAGCCCGAATGTTGGCTTCGTCGTCGACAACCAGAATTCGCGCGCTCATGCGCGTTCTCTCCTGTGATCGTGACGCCGATTGAGCGACAGGCCGCTCGCGTCGACAGATATCGGAATGAGTATACTGATCTCGGCTCCGCCCTGCTCGCGGTTGCGCGCGTGGATTTGACCGCCGTGCTCTTCGACGAGCTTCTTCACGATCGCGAGCCCCAGTCCTGTTCCTTTCGGCTTGCTGGTGACGTACGGGTCGAACGCTTGATCCACGATGTCGCGCAAAAATCCCGGGCCGTTGTCGGCCACTTTGATCTCGACGACGTCCGCGTCCGCGCTGGTCACGCGCCGCGTCGAAATCTCGACACGTGCTTCGTTCTGATGCTCGGTGGCTTCCAGAGCGTTGCGTAGAAGGTTGTGCAACATCTGCCGCAAGCGGCCCGCATCGGCTTCGATCGGCGGCACGTCGCGGCCCAACGAGAGCGCGATCGCGAGCGGCTTTTCCTGGTGCGCGTACAGCTCCGACAACTCGGCAATCAGTGCGTTGATGTCGAAGCTCGTCACTTCCATTCGTGGCGTGCGCGCATACTCGCTGAACGCGTTCACCATCTGCTTCATCGCTTCCACTTGCTGAATGATGGTGTGCGTAGCGCGATCGAGCAGATCTACCTCGCCGGTTTCGGATTTCAGGTACCTGCGCCGCAAGCGCTCGGCGGAAAGCTGAATCGGCGTGAGCGGGTTCTTGATCTCGTGCGCCAGCCGCCTCGCAACCTCGCCCCAGGCAGCATCGCGCTGCGCCTGGAGCAGCGTGGTGATGTCGTCGAACACGATGGCGTAACCGTTCGGGCTGTCGGTGTCGCCGGGCAACTCCGTGCACGCGCACATGAGCACGCGACGGCCGCCGTCCGCGCGCATCATGATTTGTTCGCGCCACTCTCGCTGGTCATCCTGCAAGTGCCCTTGCACCACGCCCACGAACTGACCGAGCAACGGCTCGCTCTCGGCGAGCGTGACAATGGATTCGCCGACGTGCGTCTCCAAGTTCACGCCGAGAATCGAGCTGGCCGCATGGTTCGCTGTTCGGATGCGCAAGTCCGGCTCGAGCGATACCACGCCGGTCGATAGACGCGCCAGAATCACCTCGAGCTTGCGCCGCTCGCGCTCCACCTGCTGCTGGCTCTGCAGCGCATCCTCGCTCGCGCGCGCGAGGCGCTGCGTCATGTCGTTGAACGAATGCACGAGAAAGCCGATCTCGTCGCGCGCCGGCGTGGGTACACGCGTAGCGAAGTCGCCGCGCGCGACGGCGCGGGTGCCCTGCATGAGCAGCTGAATCGGCGTAACGAGCCGCCGCGAGAAAAAGAATGCGCCGTATACGGATGCCAGCAGCGAGATCAGCAGCACCAAGCTCAGCATCAGCGTGAAGGCGTACTTCAACGCCGAGCGCAAGTACGTAAGCTCCTTGACCTGGTTGTAGCTGCCCTGGATCGCGTTCGCGAGCGTGCTGAGCCGCTGCTCCATCGGAAATTTCGCCTGTACGAAGGCCAGCTCGCCGTTCGGCGAAGGCAGCGTGACCGCCGCGAGAATCTGGTAGTCGCCGTCGGGCTGCGGCTCCACGCTCACGTGTTCCTGTTGCTGGCGAAGCTGCACGAACACCTCGTCGGTCGGATACCTGGGCGCGCCGGGCTCGAGATCGATCGACGTGAACCCCAAGATCCGATTCTGGCCGTACACGGTGATCTCGAGGGCATCGGTGCGGCCTCGCAGCGCGTCGAGCCTGCTCGGCAGGTCGAATTCGCCCGCGTCGGCGAGCTCGAGCGCCAAGCGGCGCACCTCGTCGAGCCGGCCGCGAGTTTGAATGTCGAGCACGGTTTGCCCGAGCTCGAGCGCGTCGCCCAGGCCTTGCTCGACATCCACGTTGAGCCAGTTGTCGATACCTCGATTGATGAACTCGACCGAGAAGATGTACACGGCGACGAGCGGCGTGATGGCGACCATGACAAGCACGGACACCATGCGCGCGCGCAGCCGCGAGCCCGGCACGTGCCGGCGATAGTCGCGCACGAGCTGCCACAGATTGCTCACGATCAGCGCGAGCAGCACCGCGATGCCCACGCTGTTGATCAGCAGGATCCAGTTCAGCCCCTGCGCGAAATCGTCCGTGTTTTCGGTAACACGTGTGAAGGACAGCAGCGCTGCCAGCCACAGCAGTATCCCAAGGACCGCGAGCAGCGTGAGAAATGCGCTTCTTATTCGCTTCGCAACGGCCATCGGTACCACTCGCTGGCGATCGACCAGTCGCGTCGCCAGAACGCGAGAAGCCGCAAGGGTCCGGGAAACTGCTCTTGGTCGAGCACGGCGCGCACACGCACGTCGTAGCCGCGATTCTCATCGAGCACCGCCCTGTCGATGAGCGGCAGCCGCTCGACGCGGCCGAGATGCGCCAGTGCCGCGAGCAACGAGCCGAACGATGCCTGATCGCCGCTGTTGACGTTCAACACGATGTAGCGCTCGCTGAGCGCGTGGTACTCGAGCTGGTAGCTCTGCCGCAAGGCGGCGGTCTCGTTGTCTAGCCACCAGCGGCGCGGATCGATGAGCTCTACGTCGAGCCGTATGCCGAGCGGCACGCCCGCGTGCAGCGCGTCCATGGCGTCGCTCGACAACCGGTAAGCCACCACGGCGTTCAGGTAATAGACCCCGTCGCGCAGCTCGGCCATCGCCTCGCGAACCTCGAAGTAGCCGGGGTCGTCCCGTTCCTCGATCGCAATGGGCGGCGGCGGCGGCGAAACCAGCGCCTGCGCAACAACCCCGGCTGCGGCGCCGGCCGCCAGGAGTGAGAGCGCCGCCCGGGCCGCCGCGCGCACCAGCGCTAGAGCCATCCCGGCACGGCTAGGGTTGCGGAGGGGATCCATTGGGCATTCGCAACACGTGCGGCTTCGGTAGACAAGCATAATAGAAGCCGTCCCCGCCCGCCTCCTCGGGGAGTAGTTGCTGCGACGCCACGCCGGAACCGGCGCCGATCGTCGGCTCCGCGGCGCGAAATCCGGCGATCTGGCCGTCGTTTTCGCGCTTGAGCACCGAACAGGTGGCATAGACGAGCCGGCCACCTGCGCCAAGCAGCGGCCAGAGGGCTCGCAGCAGCCGCGCCTGAAGCGCTACGGCCCCGTCCACATCCGACGGCCGGCGGTTGAGCTTGATGTCGGGATGGCGGCGAATGACGCCGGTGGCGCTACAGGGCGCATCGATGAAGATCCGGTCGAACGGCACCCCGTCCCACCACGTGTCCGGAGCGGTCGCATCGGCCGTGACCAATTTGGCCGATAGACCGAGCCGGTCGAGGTTCTCGCGCACGCGCGCCATGCGCGCGCCGTCGCGATCCACGGCCCACACGTCGCAGCGGCCGCCGGCTGCCTCGAGCATGTGCCCGGTCTTGCCTCCGGGGGCCGCGCACGCGTCGAGCACGCGCTGCCCCGGCTTGAGATCGAGCCACTGCGCGGCGCGTTGCGCCGACAGGTCCTGCACGGACACTTCGCCGGCCGCGAAGCCCGGCAGCACCTCGACGCCGACGGGCCGCTCGAGGCGCACGGCCGTTTCGACGTCCGGCGCCGCCACGCCGCCGAGACCGGCGGCGCGGAGCGTGTCGAGATACTCCGCGCGCGTTGTGCGCAGCAAGTTCACGCGCAGCCACAGCGGCGGCGCGGCGTTGTTCGCCTCGAGCAGCGTTTGCCAATCGTGCGGGTAATCCGCACGAATGGCATCGATGAGCCAACGCGGGTGGGCGAAGCGCGCCTCGGGCTCCGCGAGCGCCGCTTGGGCGAGCTGCTCGCGCTCGCGCAGAAAACGGCGCAGCACGGCGTTCACGAGCCCGCGCGCGAAGCCGACGCCAAGCAACGCCGTCGCATCCACCGTGGCCGACACGGCCGCGTGCTCGGGCACGCGCAGCTCCTGAAGCTGCAGCAGGCCCACGCGCAACAACGCGGCGAGAGCCGTGTGCTCGCGCTCGAGCGGCTGCTTCAACAGCCGCCCCGCTTGCCATTCGAGACGAAAATGCCAGCGCAACGTGCCGAGCACGAGCGCCGCAAGCAGCGGCTGATCGCGCGGCGCCACCTCCGGCGCCGGCAACAGCTCATCGGCCGTGATCCGCTGCTCCACGACTCGCGCGACGATGCGTGCGGCAATGGCCCGCACCTGTGCGCCCGCGGGCGGCGCCGCGTTAGGAAACGAACGCGGCATCGGCCACCGAGTGCGCCGCGAGGTAGGCCGCGGCGTCCATGACACGCCCCGACGGCGGTTGCACACGCGTGAGCCGCAGCACGCCGTCGCCGGTGGCCACGTCGATGCCGGCGCGGCCGGCGGCAACGATCGTGCCGGGCAGCGCGCCGGGCGCACCGTTCAGCACCTCCGCTTCGAAGACGCGCAAGCGGGCCCCGCCGTGGAAGCGGGTTTCGGCCACGGGCCAGGGATTGAAGGCGCGCACGCGCCGCTCGAGCGCGGCCGCCGGCTCGGTCCAGTCGAGCGCCGCCTCGGCCTTCAGGATTTTCGGCGCCACGCTCGCCACCGCGGGGTCCTGCGGGCGAGGCTGCGACGTGCCGGCCAGCACGCCCGGCAACGCGGCGCACAGCGCGTCTGCGGCCAGTGTCGCGAGCCGATCGTGCAGCTGGCCCGCGGTTTCGCGCGCGCCGATCGGGGTGGCGCGCGTGAGGTGCACGGGGCCCGTGTCGAGGCCCGTGTCCATCTGCATGACGCTGATGCCGGTGTCGGCGTCGCCAGCGAGCACGGCGCGCTGGATCGGGGCCGCGCCGCGCCAACGCGGCAACAAAGACGCGTGCAGGTTGATGCAGCCGCGCCGCGGCCACTCGAGCAGCGCGCGCGGCAGGAGCAAGCCGTACGCGATCACGACCATGAGATCGGGCCGCGGCTCGCGCAGCAGCGCCTGGCTATCACGCAGCGTTGCGGGTTGCGCCACGGGCAGCTCGAGCTCGAGCGCAAGATTCTTGATCGGCGACGGCGTGAGCCGGCGGCCCCGCCCCGCGGGCCGATCGGGCTGCGTGAGCACGAGCGGTACGCGAGCGCCAGTCGCCACGATGGCGCGCAGGCTTGGAACCGCGAACTCCGGAGTGCCCGCGAAGGCGATGCTGGCTTCGGCGCGCAACGCTTGAGCCGCCGCGCGCTTAAATCACGGGCACGGATTTGCGCGACCGCACATCGGCGGAGTCGGTGCCCGCGCGCTTCGCTTTCTTCACGGCCTTCTTCTTCAAGCGCTCGCGCTTCAACTCCGACAGATAATCGACAAACAGCTTGCCGTCCAAGTGATCCATCTCGTGCTGAATGCAGACGGCGAGCATCCCTTCCGCCTCGAGCTCGAACGGCTTGCCGTCCGGATCGAACGCGCGAACCCGGATCGCCGCGGCTCGATCGACGAAGTCATAGAACTCGGGCACGGAAAGGCAGCCCTCCTCGGAGTTAGTCTTACCCTCGGCCCGCACGATTTCCGGATTGATGAGGCAGTATGGCTGCTTGACGTCGACGCCCAGGTCGCAGACAAGTAGGCGCTTGTGCACGTTGACCTGAGTGGCCGCCAAGCCGATCCCAGGGGCCGCGTACATGGTCTCGAACATATCGGCCACGAGCGTCTTGAGCTCAGTGTCGAATTTTGTGACCGGCTCCGCGCGAATTCGGAGCCTGGGATCGGGATACTCCAGTATTGGGAGGCGTGCCATTGTGGTTCGGCCTTGGTTTCGTGTATAACGCGTCGAAGTTAGCTTAACCCACTGACTTTACAGGGATAGTAAGGTTCCGACCCGCGCCGGCAAGCGCCCAAGCAAGCGCCGCCGGCGGCAGCGTGGATTATAGCAGTCGGGGCCAAGGGGCCGGCCCTGCATACTTCGAGTCTTGATGGGTTACTAGGGAGCTCACCGATGTTTCTCGCGCGCAAGCCGTTCGTTCGATCGACCACTCTGCTTGTCGCCTCGGCGGCGAGCTTCCTTTTGTTGTCGAGCGGAGTTGCGCAGGAGCGCGGCTCGAGGCTCGAGGTCGCGGCCGTCGGCCAGCAGCCGCCGTCGCCGGTCTTGAACCCGCGCCATCCGGAAACCTACGTGGTGCAGCGCGGCGATACCCTCTGGGACATCGCGTCGATGTTCCTGCGCGACCCGTGGTACTGGCCGGAGATTTGGCAGATCAACCCGCAGGTGGCGAACCCGCATCTCATTTTCCCCGGCGACATTCTCTCGCTCGCCTACTTGGACGACGGCCGTCCCGTGGTCAATCTCGAGCGTGGACCCCAAGTCGCCCAAGGCGGCGGCGGGTTCGAGCGCCTTTCGCCGCGCGTTCGCTCGGAGCCGCTCGAAGAGGCGATCTTCACGATTCCGTACGAGACCATCGCTGCGTTCCTGTCGCGGCCGCGCGTCATCGACAAGGACGCGCTCGACGATCTGCCGTACATCGTTGCGCACCGCGAAGGGTTGATGGCGAGCTCGGGCCGCGACGTCTACGTCCGCGGCGTGGACGAGACGGTCGGCACGGTGTTCAACGTCGTCGAGCAAGGTGAGGAGCTCATCGACCCCGACACGAACGACGTGCTCGGCTACCAGGGCATCTACGTCGGCCAGGGGCGCATCGACCGCACGGGCGACCCGAGCACGCTGCGGATGATCGAGTCGGTGCGCGAAGCCGTCGTCGGCAACTTCCTCATGGAAGAAGAGGACATCATTCCTCTGAACTTCCTGCCGCGCCCGCCCGACACCGAGATCGACGGCCGGATCATCTCCGTGCTGGATGGCGCTTCGTTGATTGGCGAGTATGAGGTCGTCGTGATCAACCGCGGCTCGCAGGCGGGTCTTGAGCCCGGCCACGTGCTGCGGGTTTGGCAAACGGGACGCACGATCCGCGATACGCAACGTGGCGCTTTCGGCCAGAAAGTGCGATTGCCGGACGAGCCGGCGGGCACGATGATGGTGTTCCGTACGTCGGAACGCTTGAGTTATGCCCTCGTCATGGAAGCCACGACGCCGCTCGCACTGCTCGACGCCGTCCGCAACCCGTAACCGGTTTACCGCCGCGCCGCGGCCGGCGTGAGCCATGGCGAGCGACGCCTGGCTGACGCTGCTCGGCGCGATCGAATCGGCCGCCTCGCAGCGTTGGCACCAGGCGCTCAAGCGCCGTGGCTCGGTTGAAGCGTTGGTCGCCGAGCCGCGCGCTCTGCTCGAGCACGGTATCAGCCCCGACGCCGTCGCGAAGCTCAAGGCTCCCGCCCCCGAGACGCTCGACCGCTGGCGCGCCTGGCTCTCGAAACCGCATCGCAGGCTCGTCACTTTCGGCAGCGCCGGCTATCCGCCGCGGCTCGCTGAGCTCGCCGATGCGCCGCTGGCGCTCTGGGTAGAAGGACCGGAGCCGCATTTGCTCGCCGCGCCGCAGCTTGCCATGGTCGGCAGCCGCAGCCCCACGACGAGCGGCCGCGAGACCGCCGAGCAGTTTGCGCGCTACTTGAGCGCGCGCGGCTTGACGATCACGAGCGGGCTCGCCACGGGCATCGACGGCGCGAGCCATCGAGGCGCGGTCGGCGAGGTCGGCGGCACCGTCGCCGTGCTCGGCAGCGGCATCGATGTGATTTTTCCGCGTGTGCATGCGCCGCTCGCTGCCGAGATCGCGGCGCGCAACGTGCTCGTGTCGGAATACGCGCCCGGCGTGACACCGCAAAAGTACTTCTTTCCGCAGCGCAACCGCATCATCGCCGGCTTGTCGCTCGGTACGCTGGTCGTCGAAGCCACCCGCCGCAGCGGCTCGTTGATCACGGCGAAGCGCGCTCTCGACTTCGGGCGCGAGGTCTTCGCAATCCCGGGGTCGATTCACAATCCGCTCGCGCGCGGCTGTCACGCGCTGATCCGACAAGGTGCCAAGCTCGTCGAAGAAGCCGCCGACATTCTCATCGAGCTCGCACCGCAGCTGCGGGAAGAAGGGATCGAGCTGCCGAGCATCGAGAGCACCGCGGACAGCGCAGCCGGGCCGCCCCGCGCCTTCGACGCGAGCTACCAGAACCTATTGAACGCGTTGGGTTTTTCGCCCACTCCGATCGGCGATCTCAGCGCCCGCACGCATTTGACGACGGCGGAGGTTTCCTCCATGCTCCTGATGTTAGAGCTCGAAGGGTTAGTCGAGGCGTTGCCCGGCGGTCGGTATTCGCGTCTGGGCAAGAAGAGATAATGAAAGAAACCGTCCTCGACGTGCTCATGTACCTGTTCGAGTCGTACGTCGAATCTCAAGGTGAGCCCGAGCCGAACCGGCACGAGCTCAAAAAGGAGCTAGGCCGCGCAGGATTTCACGACCGTGAGATCGAGCGGGCGCTCGACTGGCTCGACGGCTTGAGCTCCACGGGCGACGGCAATGCTCCGCAGAACACGGCCTTCAGAGTGTTCGACTCGGTCGAGCAGGAGCGGCTCGACGCGCCCTCACGCGGCTATCTGCTCGAGCTCGAGCAAATGGGCATCTTGCAGCCCGCCCAACGGGAGGTCGTCCTCGACCGGTTGCTCGCGCTCGACTACGACGAGATCGACGTGGAGCAAACCAAGTGGGTTGTGATGATGGTGCTGTTCAGCCAACCTGGGCAGCAGCAGGCCTACGCGCAGATGGAAGATCTCGTCTACGCGGATGACTCGGCCTGGGTGCACTAGCGCGGCCAATCTCGCCAGTCCGCGACGCTCTTTGAACGCCCACGCGCGAATCGGCTATCCTGCCGGTCCGCTAAATCCGGCCATGGTCCTATCGTGAAGAGGCGCCCACGCATCCCCATGCCTTCGCAGCTCGAGCTACCGTAAGCGACTCACCGCGCCGTCATGGCCAAGAACCTCGTCATCGTCGAATCGCCTGCCAAGGCGCGCACCATCGAAAAGTATCTCGGTAGCGACTTCGAGGTGCTCGCCTCGTACGGCCACGTGCGCGACTTGGTGCCGAAGGAAGGCGCCGTCGATCCCGAGCGCGGCTTCGCGATGAAGTATCAGCTCATCGACAAGAACGAGAAGCACGTCGACAAGATCGTGAAGGCGGCGAAGAAGGCCTCGGCCGTCTACCTCGCCACCGACCCCGATCGCGAGGGCGAAGCAATCTCCTGGCACATCCACGAGGTGCTCAAGGAACGCGACGTCCTCGACTCGAAGACCGTGCAGCGCGTGGTGTTCCACGAAGTCACGAAACGCGCCATCCAGGAAGCCATCGAGCAGCCGCGCGACCTCTCCGAGCAGCTGGTCAATGCGCAACAGGCACGCCGAGCGCTCGACTATCTCGTGGGCTTCAACCTTTCGCCGCTGCTGTGGAAAAAAGTGCGGCGCGGCCTGTCGGCGGGGCGCGTGCAGAGTCCCGCGCTGCGGCTCATCGTCGAGCGCGAAGAAGAAATCACGGCGTTCAGAGCGCAGGAATACTGGACGATCGAAGCCATCGTCGAGCAAACCGGGCAAGCGTTCCCCGCTCGACTGGCCGTCTACGACAGCGAGAAGGTCGAGCAGTTCACGTTCACCGACGAAACCGGCGTGCGCGCGGCCGAGCAAAAGATTCGCGACACCGCGCACGGCGTGCTCACGGTTGCGAAGGTGGACAAGAAGCAGCGGCGGCGCAACCCGGCGGCGCCGTTCACGACGTCCACGCTGCAGCAGGACGCGTCGCGCAAGCTCGGTTTCAGCGCACAGCGCACCATGACCGTTGCGCAGCGCCTCTACGAAGGTATCGACATCGGCGAAGGTTCCGTCGGTTTGATCAGCTACATGCGCACGGACTCGGTCACGTTGGCCGACGAAGCGCTCGGCGAGATTCGCAGCGTCATCACGGAGCGGTTCGGCGCCGAGAACTTGCCCGATGAGCCGCGCCGCTACACCACGAAAGCCAAGAACGCGCAGGAGGCCCACGAGGCTATTCGGCCTACGTCGGCCGCGCGCCATCCCGAGGCGCTGCGGCAATTTCTCGACCCCAATCAGTACCGGCTCTACGAGCTCATCTGGAAGCGCACCGTAGCCTCGCAGATGAATCCGGCCGTTTACGACACCGTGGCGCTCGATCTCGCCGCCGGCGATGCACCGGGCGGCGGCATCTCGTTCCGCGCCACCGGCTCCGTGCTCGTGAGCCCCGGCTTCATCGCCGTGTATCAGGAAGGCCAGGACGAAGCCATTGCCGACGAGCAGGACCGAATCTTGCCGGCCGTCGCCGAAGGCGATCGCTTGAGCCTCAAGGACTTGGCGAGCGCCCAACACTTCACGGAGCCGCCGCCGCGCTACTCCGAGGCCACGCTCGTCAAGGCGCTCGAGGAGTTCGGCATCGGCCGGCCGTCCACGTACGCGTCGATCATCTCGACGCTGCGCAACCGCGAGTACGTGGAGATGGAGAACCGGCGCTTCATCCCCACCGACGTCGGCCGCGTGGTCAACCGCTTTCTGACGCAGTTCTTCTCGCAGTACGTCGACTACGAGTTCACGGCGCGCATGGAGGATTCTCTCGACGCGGTGTCGCGCGGCGAGCGCGAGTGGGTGCCGTTGCTCGAGGAGTTCTGGAGGCCGTTCACGAAGCTCGTGGAGCACACCGACAGCAACGTCACGCGCGAGCAGGCGTCGCAGTCGCGAGTGCTCGGGGTGGACCCTGCGAGCGGCCGCCCGGTGAGCGTGCGCATGGGCCGCTACGGCGCATTCGTGCAGATCGGCACGAAAGAGGACGTCGAGAAGCCGAAGTTCGCGGGATTGAGGCCCGGCCAGAAAATGGACACGATCGAGCTCGACGCCGCGCTCGACCTGTTCAAGCTGCCGCGCGAGCTCGGCGTCACGGCCGAAGGCGAGCCCGTGTCCGCGAACATCGGCCGGTTCGGGCCGTACGTGCGCTACGCGAACAAGTTCGTCTCCATCAAGGGCGACGATCCGTACACGATCACGCTCGAACGCGCCCTCGAGCTGGTTGCCGAGAAAAAGATTGCCGACGCGAACCGCTTGATTCGCGAGTTCCCCGACGCCGGCATCCAGGTGTTGAACGGCCGGTACGGCCCGTACATCACGAACAAGATCAAGAACGCCAAGATTCCGAAGGACAAGGTTCCGAAGGACCTCTCGCTCGAGGAGTGCCAGGCGCTGCTGGCGGCGGCTCCGGAGCGGCGCGGCCGCGGCATGAAGCGCAAGCCGGGGGCTTCCGCATTCGCCGCGGCGGCAGATGGCGCGCCCACCGCGGCGGCCGCCAAGGCAACGGTCGAGAAAAAGAAGACCAAGACGAAGAAAAAGAAAAAGAAGAAGAAGACGAAGAAAGCCGCGGGCCGCAAGCCGGCTTCGGACGCGGCGAGTGGCGCCAAGGAAGCGGACGAGCCGGCCTCCGAGCCATGAGCCGCCTCGCGATCCGCCGCGCCGCACGCATCGTGCGCCGCGGCGGCGTGATCGCCTACCCCACCGAGGCCGTGTTCGGCCTCGGCTGCAACCCCGAGAACCGCAAGGCCGTGCTGCGCGTGCTCGCCATCAAACGGCGCTCCTGGCGTAAAGGCTTGATCCTGATCGCCGCAGACCTCGAGCAACTGCAGCGCTACGCGCTGCTGCCGCCGGAGCCGCAGCGCAGCGAAGTGCTCGCCACCTGGCCGGGGCCGCACACCTGGGTGCTCGACGCTTGTGCCGATACGCCGCGCTGGATCACGGGCGGGCGGCCGAGCGTGGCCGTGCGCATCACCGCCCATCCGCTTGCCGCCGAGCTGTGCCGCGCCGTCGGCGGCGCCCTGGTCTCGACGAGCGCCAACGTGAGCCGTCAACCGCCGCACCGGCGCTTGCTCTCGTTGCGGGCGAAGCTCGGACGGCACGTCGACTACGTGCTCGCCGGGCCGGTCGGCGGCCTTGCCGCGCCCACCCCCATTAGGGACGGCCGAAGCGGCTGCCTGCTGCGGGCGTGATTCCTCCGGCCTCCGGCAACCCGTCCCCGCGTTGCGGGCACGGCGGCTGTGCTAACGTTTGGCCACCACCCCGCAACGGGCGGAATTAGAACCAGAAGATGCGCAACGCATTCCGAGCCGGCGCGTGGCTCGCAGCCGCGGTATTGATGCCCGCGGCGGCCCAAGTGACGCACGTTGAGCGGAGCGAGCCGCTGCGGCTCGCGAGCCCGCTATCGCCCGTGAAGGGCGGAACCGCCGTTTACATCGTGAAGCTGCGTACGCCGGGCGCCGCCACTTACAAGCGCGCGCCGCTCGACGTGGCGGCGACCAAGCCCAGCCGGGAAACGGGCGCCGCGCGCGCCGCGGCGGCCGACGTCTATGCGAAGCAGCTCGAGCAAAATCACGACCGCCTGCTCGGCGGCATTGGGGCCGCGAACGCGAAGGTGTACAGCTACCGCTATTCCGTGAACGGCTTCGCGGCGCGCCTCACGGCCGGCCAAGTCGCGCGCCTGGCACAAAGCGGCGAGGTCGAGCGCATCTGGCAGGACACGGACCAATACCTGCGCACCAACAACAGCGCCACGTTTTTGGGCCTGCAAGATCCCGACGGCGGCCTGCGGGCCGATCGCGGGCTGCGCGGCGAGAACGTCGTGGTCGGCGTCATCGACAGCGGCGTCGCGCCCGGCCATCCGTCGCTGCGCGACACCGAGGACCGCACGCCGCGCGCATGCCGCAGCAACTGGGCGGAGACGTCGTTCCTCGGCATGTGGCTATGCACGCCGTACCGCCGCAATCCTCCGACTGCGCTCGTCTACGATCCGCCCATCGGTTTCACGGGCATCTGCCAGGCCGGCGACGGCTTCGAGCCGAGCCACTGCAACAACAAGGTGGTCGGCGCGCGCTACTACATCGACGGCTTTCTGTCGCGCCATGAGCTCGATCCCGGCGACTTCCGCTCGCCGAAGGACGTAGACGGGCACGGCACGCACATCGCGACCATCATTGCGGGCAACGTCGTCGACGCGGAGCTGCTCGGCACGCGCGTGGCGCGCGTAGGCGGCATCGCGCCGCGCGCGCGCGTTGCCATTTACAAGGCGTGCTGGCTGAAGCCCGGCGACGCGCGCGGCACCTGCGCCACGTCCGACCTCGTGCGCGCGATCGACGACGCCGTCGCCGACGGCGTGGACCTCATCAACTATTCGGTGGGCAGCCTGGAGACCGACCTCGACGCGCCCGACGACCTGGCGCTGCTCGACGCGTTCGACGCCGGCGTGCTCACCGTCGTCGCAGCCGGCAACGACGGCCCGGATCTCGACACCATCGGTAGCCCCAGCAGCGCGCCTTGGGTTTTGACCACGGCGGCCTCCACGCAAGACGGCGTGTTCTTCGACGACGGCATCGAGATCACGGCGCCTGCCGATCTCGCGGGAGCGGTGCCGATGCGCGAAGCGTCGTTCACGCCGCCGCTCACGGCCGACGACCCCATCGAGGAGCAGCTCGTCGCCGCGGACGACGGCGTCGGCACGCGCGACGGCACGGCCGCGGGCAGCGTTCGCGACGCCTGCGAGCCGCTCGTGAATTCCGCTGCCATCGACGGGCGCATCGCACTCATCGAGCGCGGGGGCTGCGAGTTCCAAGTGAAGATCGGCAACGCCGAGGACGCCGGCGCGCTCGCCGCCGTCGTCTACGAGAACTCCGGCCCGCCGAGCGTGATGGACGGCGATACGGGTAGCGTGGGCATTCCGGCCGTGATGATCGGCAGCGATGACGGCCAGACGCTCGTCGATCGGCTCGCGGCCGACGAGCAAGACGGCGGCATCGGCGCCGATGAAGACGACGAGGACGAGGCCGTGACCGTGCGGCTCGCACGCGGCATCTTCGCCTCCGTTCCGGGCATCCCGAACGTGGTGGCGGATTTCTCGTCGCGCGGTCCGCCGCTGTCGGATGCGAACTTCGTGAAGCCCGACGTCACGGCGCCCGGCGTCGACATCTTGGGCGGCCACACCCCCGACGTCGCCAACGGTTTTCGCGGCGAGTGGTATCAATACTTGTCGGGCACCTCGCAGTCGGCCCCCGAGGTGACCGGCGTGGCCGCGCTGCTCAAGGAAGCGCACCCGGGTTGGTCGCCGGCAGCGCTGAAGTCGGCGCTGATGACCACCACCTACGTCGACGTGGTGCGCACCGACGGCGAGCCGGCCGATGCCTTCGACATGGGCGCGGGCCACATCGACGCGAACCGGGCCGTCGATCCGGGCCTGGTTTACGACAGCGCGTTCGCGGACCACGCAGCGTACCTGTGCAGCTACCACGAGCCGCCGTTCTCGGCCACGGAGTGCGCGGCGCACGCAGCGGCCGGCCATTCGAGCGCGGCCGTGGATTTGAACCTACCGTCGATCGGCGTGGCGCAGTTGATCGGCGGCGACGTGATCCGCCGCCGCGTGACGAACGTCGGCGCGCCCGCCACCTTCACGGCCGAGGTCATCGCGCCGCAGGGCCTCGACGTGGTCGTGGAGCCGGCCTCGCTCGTGCTCGGCACCGGCGAGACGGCCGCGTTCGACGTGCGGTTCGTGGACGGCGGCGCGGAGCGGGATCTGTGGAGCTTCGGCGAGCTTGCGTGGGTGAGCGCCGCGCATCGCGTGGAAAGCCCGATCGTCGTGCAGCCGGTAACGCTGCGTGCAGCCCCCGAGCTGTTCTTGAGCGGCGTCGAAGGCACGGCCACCTTGCCGGTCGGCTTCGGCTACGCCGGAGCCTACGGCGCCACCGTGCACGGCTTGGAGCTGCCCACGCTCGACGCGAACGGCCAGGTGCCGCGCGGGTTCGTGGACGACGATCCCACGAACACGTTCTCGTTCCGTTTCGACAACGGCGTGTCGATGCATGCGCTCGAGGTGCCGGCGAACCAGCTCCTGCTGCGCGTGGCCCTGTTCGACGAGCTCACCGACGGACAGGACGATCTCGACTTGTTTCTGTTCTTCTGCCCCGACAACCAATGCTCGCAGATCGCCAAGAGCGACGGCGTCACCTCGGACGAGCAGATCAACATCGCGCAACCGCAGCAAGGCTCGTACGTGTTGCTCGTGCACGGGTTCGAGACGGATCAAGTGGCGGGCGGGCCTGGCGCCAATTACTCGTTATTCACCTGGTCGCTCGGGGCGAACGAACCGGCCGGCAATCTGACCGTTACGTCGCCGGCCACCGTCGAGAACGGCGAGCGCGTGGACATGGGCCTTCAGTGGTCGGGGCTCGCGCCCGCCTCCCGCTATCTCGGCGCCATCTCGCACACCACGCCGACCGGGTTCCACGGCGCCACGGTGATCAGCGTCGTGACGCCGTAGTTGCGGGCGAGCGCCGTCTCTTGCCGCTCGCGCCGAAGCGAAAGCAGTCCACGAGGTGATCGTTGACCAGGCCGGTGGCCTGCATGTGCGCGTAGACGATCGTCGAGCCCACGAACTTGAAGCCGCGGCGCTTCAAGTCCTTGCTCAAAGCATCCGATTCCTTGCTCGTCGGCGGCACGTCGCCCTGCTTTCGCCAGCGATTGACGATGGGTTGGCCGCCGACGAACTCCCACACGTAGCGATCGAACGTGCCGAACTCCTTCTGCACGGCCAGAAAGCAGCGCGCGTTGACGATCGCCGCCTCGATCTTTTGCCGATTGCGCACGATGCTCGCGTCTTGCATCAGGCGCTCGACGGTGCGCGGCGTGAAGCGCGCCACCTTCTGCGCGTCGAAATTCGCGAACGCTTTGGCGTAGCCTTCGCGCTTGCGCAGGATCGTCCACCAGCTCAACCCCGCCTGCGCGGCTTCGAGCACGAGAAACTCGAAGTGCACGCGATCGTCGCGCACGGGCACGCCCCATTCCTCGTCGTGATAGCGCTGATAAGCCGGGTCCACGCCTTCGCTCCAGGCGCACCGGACGATGCTCTGCTTCGCTGCCATTGCGTAGTCTCCTTTACCGGTTGGCACGGTACCGGAAACCGCGCAGAATCCGAAAGCAAAGAAACCCGCGTTAATGACCAATAACACATCGGCTTACGACCGCTACGGCCTCGTCGGCCATCCCGTGGAGCACAGCCGCTCGCCGCTGATCCACACGGTGTTTGCGCGGCAGACTCGCCAGCGCCTTACCTACGAGCTCATAGACGCCAGTCCTGCCTCGTTCGAAACGGCCGTGCGCGGCTTCGGCGCCGCCGGCGGCAAAGGATTGAACGTCACCGTGCCGCACAAAGAAGCGGCCTTCGCGCTGTGCGACGAGACGAGCGCCGCGGCGGCAGCCGCGGGCGCCGTGAACACGATCAGCATTGCCGACGGCCGCTTGCGCGGCGACAACACCGACGGCGTGGGCTTCATTCGCGACGTCACCGTGAACCAGCGCCAAGTGCTCACGAGCCGGCGAGTGCTCGTGCTCGGCGCCGGCGGCGCAGCGCGCGGGATCGTCGGGCCGTTGCTGGCGGAGCAGCCCGCGGAGCTCACGATCGGCAATCGAACCAAAGCGCGCGCCGACTCGATCGTTGCGCAGTTCGCAGGCTCGATTCTCGCCGCGCGCACCTTCGCCGAGCTCGCCGAGCAGCCGCCGTACGACGTGCTCGTCAACGCCACGTCGGCGGGCCTCAAAGGCGAAGCACCGCCGTTCCCCGCATCGCTCGTGGGGCCTGCGAGCTTTTGCTACGACCTGGTGTACGGCTCCGCCGACACGCCGTTCGTGGTCTGGGCCAAGAACCATGGCGCCGCGCGCGCCGTGCACGGCTGGGGCATGCTCGTGGAGCAAGCGGCGGAGTCGTTCGCGCTGTGGCGCGGCGTACGGCCCGACACGAAGCCGTTGCTAAAGCAGATCCCGCGCTGACCGCGCGGCACGGGCCAGCCGAGCACGACGCCCGGTATGATGGGCGAAAACACGCGGAGCGCTATGACGAACAAGCCCGGTCTCGATTACGCCGCTGCCGGCGTCGACTACGGCACGCTCGACGCGTCGAAGATCCTGGCCCAACGGGCCGCACGCGCGACGGCCGTGAACCTCGCTCGGCACGGCGCCGCCGAGGTCGAAGCGTCGCGCGGCGAATCCGCGTACCTCGTCGACGTGGGCGGCACGCTGATCGCGTCGATCACCGAGTGCCTGGGCACCAAGACGCTCGTCGCCGACGCCGTGCGCGCACTCTCGGGCCGTAGCCACTACGACACGATCGCGCAAGACACGATCGCTATGGCCGTGAACGATTTGATCACCGTGGGCGCCACGCCGTTGTCGACGCACGCGTACTGGTCGGCCGGCAGCAGCGATTGGTTCGCCGATCAAGAGCGCATGCAAGATCTCGTGCGGGGCTGGCAAGGCGCGTGCGACGTGTGCGCCATGGCCTGGGGCGGCGGCGAAACCCCGGCGCTGGCCGGCGTGGTCGAAGCCAACCGCATCGATCTCGCAGCCTCGTGCGTCGGCGTCGTGAAGGGCCGCGACCGGTTGATGCTCGGCGAGCACCTCGTTGCCGGCGACGCGATCGTGCTCCTGGCCTCGAGCGGTATTCACGCGAACGGTATCAGCCTGGCGCGCAAGCTCGCGGAGCAGCTGCCCGAAGGCTACGGCACACGGCTCGCCGACGGCCGCCGATTCGGCGAGGCGCTGCTCGATCCCACCGTGCTGTACCCGCCCGTCATCGAGGCGCTGTTCGCGGCCGGCGTGCGGCCGCATTACGCCGTGAACGTCACGGGCCATGGCTGGCGCAAGCTCATGCGCCATCCTTCCGAGCTGCGCTATGTGATTCGCAGCGTGCCGCCCGTACCCGCGGTGCTCGCGTTCCTGCAAGCGCAGGGCGGTATGAGCCCGCGCGCGGCCTATGGCACCTTCAACATGGGCGCGGGCTTCGCGCTGTTCGTGGCGCGCGCCGACGTCGCGGCCGTGCTCGACGTTGCAGAGCGCAGCGGCCTCGCCGCCTGGCACGCCGGCGACGTCGAGGCCGGCGCCAAGCGCCTCGTCATCGCGCCGCTCGGCTTGGAGTACGCCGCCGGCGATCTCCACCTGCGCGCTTAACCCGCCGCCGGCGGACGCGTGCGGCGTAGCAAGGCGCGAACCGTCGCCTGCGCTTGCGGCAGGCCGAGCGCCGCAGTCGCCCCGAGATAAATGCCGCCGAACACGGCCGCGACCACCAGCGCCGTGAGCAACGGCGGTCGGGCTGCCAGCCCAAGGCTCACCGCATACGCGCCGCCAGCCGCTGCGATGGCGGCTGCGAACATCTTGAGCCATGAGCCGAGCCCAACGCGGAGGTGCCCGAGCTTCGCACGCAGTGCGCGCTCGAGCAGCGCCCATTCCACCCATGCGCCGAGCGCCGAGCCGAGCGCGAGCCCCAGCGGGCCGAGGGGTGCGCCGGCCGCATCCAACGACGCCAGCACGCCGGCCGGGATCGTCATGCCGAGCACCGTGATCGGCTCGAACTGCACCATGAGCACGGCGCCCGCGACGACGGCCACGAGCATGCGCACGAATGCAATGCGCGCCGGCGTGGCCGTGTCGCGCAGCGCGAAGAACGCCGACTGATAGACACGCGTCGTGGTCGATGCCAAGAGTCCCAGGCTGTAGCCGGCGAGAACGAGCCAGACGATGCGCACGTCGGCCGCACCGAACTCGCCGGCCCGATAAAGGCCGGCAACGAGCACATCCCCGAGCGCCAGAAACGCCACGAAGCTCGGTACGACGAAGAACGCCACCCGGCGCACCGCGCCCACCGTCTGATCGCGCAACGCGCCGATGGCGCCGTCGCGGTCGCGCGCGAGATCGGGCAACGCGGCCGCCGCCACGCTCATGGCGAACAGGCTGATCGGCAGCAGGTACAACGTCTGCGCGTACCGCATGCGGGCCAGCGCGCCCACGGCCAGCAAGCTCGCGAGCACGAGGTCGAGATAACCCGAGAGCTGCACCACGCCGCGGCCCATGATGGCGGGCCCGGCCTTGCGCACGGCCTCCCTGAACGCGGGCTCGCGCCGGCCCGTGTTCAGGCGGATCTGCCGATCGAGCCGCCACACGGCCGGCAGCTGCACGACGAACTGCAGCGCGCCGCCGAGCAATGCTCCCCACGCGGCCGCGACCACGAGCGCGTCGAGCTCGAGCCTGGAGCCGAAGGCGATCAGGGCGCCGATGATCGCGGCGTTCCAGAGCACGGGCGCGAAGTACGGCAAGAAGAACTTGCGATGGCTGTTGAGTATCCCGAGCGCCCACGCCGACAGCACGAGCAGGCCCGTCATCGGGAACAGGATGCGTACCACGGTGATCAGGAGCTCGCGCCGTTGACCTTCGAACCCCGGCGTAAAGACGCTGACGATGACGGGCGCGAACAGCACGCCGAGCAACGACACCGCGCCCGCTACGCCGAGCAGCAGCGCGAACGCCGCACCCGCGACCCGCCCGGCTTCCGCGGTGCGGCCTTGGCCGAGCAGCGCGGAATACGCCGGAATCAACGAAGCCGACAACGTGCCCTCGCCGAGCAGGTTCTGCAGCACGTTCGGCAAGCGCAGACCGGCGCTCAGCACGTCGGCGTGCAGGCCGGCGCCGAAGTACGTGGCCAGAATCCGCTCGCGCACGAGGCCGACGATGCGGCTCAGGAAAATGCCGAGGCCGACGAAGAACGCCGCGGCGCCCGCGCGCCGCACAGGTTGGGCTCGGTCGACGCCGGGGTCGCCGTCGGCCGCAGCCATCAGCGCATCGTCACGAGCTCTTCGGCGCTCGTCGGGTGAATCGCAATCGTGTCGTCGAAGTCGCGCTTGCGCGCCCCCATGGTCAGAGCAACGGCGAAACCCTGAATCATCTCGTCGGCGCCCATGCCGATCACGTGGCAGCCGACGACGCGCTCCTCGGCGCCCACGCACACGAGCTTCATGGCCGTCTGCGGCTTGACCTCCGTGAGCGCGTAGAACATCGACACGAACTCGGACTTGTAGACACGAATGGACTCGTCGGGATAGCGCTTGCGAGCCTCTTGCTCCGCTAGGCCCACGGTACCGATCGGCGGATGAGAGAACACGACGGTCGGGATGACGTCGTAACTCAAGTGCCGGTCGGTCATGCCGCCGAAGACGCGGTCGGCCAGACGCCGGCCCGCCGCGATGGCGACGGGCGTGAGCTCCGCCTGTCCCGTCACGTCGCCGATCGCGTAGACGCCCGGCGCGCTCGTGTTCTGATAACGATCGACGGCGATGTACCCCTCGGCGTCGAGCGCGATGCCGGCGCCCTCGAGACCGATGTCGACGACGTTCGGCAGACGGCCGATGGCCCAGAGCACCGTGTCGAAACCGCCGAGCATGCGGCCGTCGGCGGCCTCGAGCTTCAACTCTCCGCCGGCCGAGCCGTGCACGGCCCGCGTGACGACTTTGGCGACCACGTCGATGCCACTCGCACGCATGGCGGTCGCCAGCTTCTCGCCGAGCATCGAATCGAAGCCGCGCAGCAGCGAGTCGTGCCGAATGCACAGCGTGACGTCGCTACCCAAGCTGCGCAGCACGCCGGCGAGCTCGACGGCGATGTAGCCGCTGCCGACGACGGCGACGCGCCGCGGCAGGCTATCGAGCTCGAAGAAGCCGTCGGAGGTGATGCCGAGCTCCGCGCCTGGCACGGGCGGGTACTTCGGCTGGCCGCCTGTTGCGATCACCACGTGCGGCGCGCGATACACCTCGCCGTTGGCGTCCACGACCTCCGTGGCGCCGCGCAGCCGCGCCGCGGCCCGCACGGTCACGATGTTCTTTTTATCCAGGTTGCGTTGGTAGATGGCGTTCAAGCGCAGGACGTACGCGTCGCGCCCGCGCTTCAGCGCTGCCCAATCGTGGCCGCCCGCCCGCACGTCGAACCCGTAGTGCGGCGCGTGCTCGATCGCCGCGGCAAGCTCGGCCGCGTTCCACATCACCTTCTTCGGCACGCAGCCCACGTTGACGCACGTGCCGCCGAGCCGGCCGGGCTCGAACAAGGCTACGCGAGCGCCGTACTCGACGGCTCGTTGAGCCGCCGCAAGCCCACCGCTGCCGCCGCCAATGACGAGCAAATCGAAGTCCCGCACGCGCCGTTTCCGTAAAGCTGCCGATTCCCGGCGCGAAGATTAGCAGTTCCACGGCCGCGGCACGGGTTCGCCCCTTTGCGAAGCGCGCTTTCGCGGCTCGGTTACCGGTTAGTGCGATGGATTTCGCCACGGCCTTGAAGCTAGAGTGAGTCCATGAGCGAATCGACTGCACCCAACCCGTTGCTTCAGCCGCACGCGCTGCCCAAGTTCTCCGCCATCAAGCCCGAGCACGTCGAACCCGCCGTGCGGGAGCTGCTCGCCGCTCAGCGGCGGGCCCTCGTCGCCGCGGAAGGTGTGAGCACGCCGGATCTCGATTGGCTCAAAGGCCTCGAGCGCATCAGCACGGAGATCGACCGCGTTTGGGGCCCGATCATGCACTTGAATGCGGTGCTTTCAAGCCCACCGCTGCGCGAGGCGTTCAACGCTTGCCTGCCGCTGATCACGGAGTTCGGCACGGAGCTTGGACAGAACGAGGCGCTCTACCGGCATTTCGCCACGCTGCAAGAGCGCGTGGAACCGCAGCACGTCGCCGAACGGCAGCTCATCGCCAACGCCTTGCGCGACTTCAAGCTTGGCGGCGTCACGCTCACGGGAGCGCCCCGGCAGCGGTTTCGCGACATCTTGCAGCAGCTCGCCGCCGAGCAGGCAAAGTTCGAGCAGAACGTGATGGATGCGACGGACGCGTTCGAGCATCGCGAGAGCGACCGTGCCGCGCTCGCGGGCTTGCCGGAGTTCGTGATCGAGCGAGCCGCGGCGCTCGCGGCCGAGCGCGGGTTCCAAGGATGGTGCCTGCGGCTCGATCCGCCTACTTACCAAACGGTGCTCGCGCACGCCGAGTCCACGGCGTTGCGGGAAAAATATTATCAAGCGTGGGTGACGCGCGCGTCGGACCAAGGCCCGCACGGCGGCCGCTGGGACAACGGCCCGCTCATCGAAAAGATTCTCGCGCTGCGCCACGAGGCCTCCCAGCTCGTCGGCTTCAAGACGTTCGCCGAGTTCTCGCTGGCCACGAAGATGGCCGAGTCGCCGCAAAAGGTGATCGAGTTTTTGCGCGACCTCGCCGCGCGCAGTAAGAGCGTGGCGCAAGACGAGCTCGCGATGCTCACGGACTATGCCGGCCACACGCTCGACGCCTGGGATGTGGCGTTCTACGCCGAACGCTTGAAGCAGCAGAAGTTGAAGCTCGCCGAGGAAGAGCTGCGGCCCTATTTCCCGCTGCCGCGCGTGCTCGACGGCTTGTTCAAGCTGTGCGAGCGGCTGTTCGACCTCACCGTGGCCGAGGCGCCGCGCCCCGACGTGTGGCACGACAGCGTCCGTTACTACGACATCAAGCGCGCCGACGGCACGCTCGTGGGCAGCTTTTTCATGGACCTGTTCGCCCGCCCCAACAAACGCGGCGGCGCCTGGATGGGCGGCTGCCTGAGTCGCGCGAAGCTGAACGGCCATACCCAGAGTCCGGTGGCCTATCTGGTCTGCAACTTCAACGCGCCGGCCGGCGACCGGCCGTCGCTGCTCACGCACTCCGAGGTGGTCACGTTATTCCACGAGTTCGGCCACGCGCTGCACCACCTGCTCACCGAGGTGGACTACCCGTCGATCGCGGGCGTGAACGGCGTGGCGTGGGACGCCGTCGAGCTGCCGAGCCAGTTCCTCGAGAACTTCACGTGGCGGCCCGAGGTGCTCCGCGACATCGGCCGGCATTTCGAAACCGGCGAGCCGCTGCCTCGCGACAAGATCGAGACGCTGAACCGCTCGCGCACGTTCCTGTCGGGGCTCGCGATGGTGCGGCAGCTCGAGTTCGCATTGTTCGACTTCTGCCTGCACGACGAATACTCACCGCAGCGCGGCTCGCGCGTGCTCGCGCTGCTCGACGACGTGCGCCGCGAGGTGGCCGTCGTCGCGCCGCCGGCGTACAACCGCTTCCCGCACTCGTTCACGCATGTGTTCGGCGGCGGTTACGCCGCCGGCTACTACAGCTACAAATGGGCCGAGGTGCTGGCGGCCGACGCGTTCTCGGCGTTCGAGGAGGCCGGGGTGTTCGATCGCGCGACGGCCGAGCGCTTCCGGCGCGCCGTGCTTGCCACGGGCGGCAGCCGCAAGGCCCTCGACGCGTTCATCGAGTTCCGCGGCCGGCCTCCGGAGCTCGGCCCGCTGCTCAAGCAGTCCGGCATCGCCGCACGCCACTAGACTTGAAAGTCGCCACCTGGAACGTCAACAGCCTGCGGGTGCGGCTGCCTCACGTCTTGAAGTGGCTCGAGCGCGAGCAGCCGGACATCCTGGCCCTGCAAGAGACCAAGCTCAAGGACGACGACTTTCCGGCCGACGCATTCCAGGCCTACGGCTACGTGACCGCGTTCAGCGGCCAGTCGTCATACAACGGCGTTGCGATCCTCTCGCGCGAGCCGCCGAGCGCCGTCTGCTATGACATCGGCGGCGGCTACGTAGACGAGCAAAAGCGCGTGCTCGGCGCCACGTTTGGGAGCTTGCGCTTCTGGAGCCTGTATGTGCCGAACGGTCAGTCCGTGGGTTCGGAAAAGTATCGCTACAAGCTCGAGTGGCTCGCGGCACTGCGCGTGCTGCTCGCCGACGAGCTAGCGCGGAACCCCGAGCTTTTGCTCGTCGGCGACTTCAACATCGCGCCCGACGACCGAGACGTGCACAATCCGCTCGCGTGGGCTGGCAGGATTATGTGCTCGGAGCCGGAGCGTGCGGCGCTGCACGCGCTCTACGACTTAGGGATAGACGACACGTTCAGGCTTTTTCCGCAGCCGGAGAAGATTTTCAGCTGGTGGGATTACCGGGCCGGCGCGTTCCGGCGTAACCAGGGGCTTCGAATCGACCTCGTGCTCGCCTCCCGTGCGTTAAGTCAAAAGTGCCTCGGCTGCCGGATCGACAAGGAACCGCGCGGCTGGGAGCGGCCTTCGGACCACGTGCCGGTCGTCGCAGAATTCGCGAACACGTAGCGCTTATGTGACATGCGCGATATAGCCAACCCGGTGGATCTCTTAGACTTGTCGGCCTGGACGGACTCTCCAATGCCGATTGAAGACGAGCTACAGGATCGCCGTAACGACTACGACGTGACGAACACGGTGCAGGTGAGCTCCGCGCCGCTGGTGCGTGCCGCCGTTGCCGACCTGTTCGGCGCTCTCTATCCGCAAAGCTCGTTCGATTCCGTGTGGCTGGCGTTTCACGACTTCGAGCGCGTATTCCGCGGCCTCGACCCGAGCTATCACGCCGTCGACACCACCTATCACGACATGCAGCACACGCTCGACATGACGCTGGCCCTGGCGCGCCTCATCGCCGGCCACGAGATGAGCGTGGAGCCCGGCGATCGGCTCGGCGCCGATCGCGCCGAGCTCGCGATCGTGAGCGCGCTGTTCCACGACGTGGGGTATCTGCGGCATCGCGAGCGCGACTCCGGCGCCGTCAACGGCGCCGTGTTCACGCGCGTGCACGTCACCCGCAGCGGCGAGTATCTGGAGCGCTACTTGCCGCGCATCGGGCTAGACCAGTTCGTGCCCGTCGTGGCGAAGATCGTGCACTTCACGGGCTACGAGCTCAACGTGGATCAAATCGAGCTCGAGGAGCCGAAGGACAGCGTGATCGGCCACCTGCTCGGCACGGCGGATCTCGTGGCGCAGCTCGCCGACCGGTGCTATCTCGAGAAGTGCCGCGACCGGCTGTACCCCGAGTTCGTGGTGGGCGGCGTGGCCATCGACGACCGGCCGCAGGGCAAGGTGCTGTATCGGTCCGCGGAGGACTTGCTCGGCAAGACGCTCTCGTTTTACCAGACCTCGGCACGCTTGCGCCTCGAGAACAACTTCAACCGCGTGTATCGCTACTTCGAGGCGTATTTCGAGCGCGGCCGCAGCCCGTACATCCGCTTCATCCGCAAGAACCTCACGTTCTTGAACACCGTGATTCAGCACGGCGATTGGGACCGGCTGCGCAGACATCCGCCCTGCGTGATCCCCGACCCGCAAGGCGAGGAGCACCTCCTCGAGCTTGCGCTGCAGCGCGTGCGCGACTTCAGCGCGCGCACGGCTCCAAGCTCGTTGGCGGCGAGCGGCTGACGTTCCCCGTTCAGTTGTCGAGGATCACGGCGAAGCCCGGCGCGTTGAACGTGATCTCGACGGAGAAGTCCGCGGCGTCACGCGTCTCCTTGCGAATTTTCACATGCTCGCCGGCGTCGCGATCGGCCGTGTAGTCCGGCCCCACGACTGCGTTCAGCGCGTCCGCGAGCGCTCGCGCGAGATCGTTCTCGCTCATGCGCCGGGCGATGGGGAGGGTGGCTTCCCGCGGCGCGCCGTTCTGCGGAATCACGCGCACTCGCATGAAGCCGTCCGCGCGGGCCCGCTCGTTGACGGTGATCTTGGCCTCATCGAAATAGGTGCTCGCCGTTTGACTCTCTTGGGCGAAGCTCGAGCTCGCCAATACGGCCGCCGTTAGCGCCGCTACCCAGCTTTTCATCGTCGTTACCGCCGTGGTTGCAATGGAGATTTGGAGCGACTTTACCCGGCATCCACGGCAAGCACTGCCGAGCGCTTCTCGCTTCGGCCACCGTGACGCGCGGCTTCAAGCTGGCTAAGCTCGTGGCGATGGCCCGGCCACGCACCGTATTTCGGTCGCTGCGCGTGACGCCCGAGTTTCGTGCCTTCGTGCTCGATCAGCTCGCGCGCCTGCCGCAACTGCGCTCGAAGCTCATGTTCGGCGGCGTGGGGCTTTATTCCGGCGAAAGCTTCTTCGGCATCATCGCGGCCGACGAGCTGTTCTTCAAAGTCGACGACAGCAATCGCACCGTGTACGAAATCGCGGGGAGCGAGCCGTTTCGCCCCGTCGCCAACCGGGCGGTCTCGATGTCGTACTGGCGCGTGCCGGTCGAGGTGCTCGAAGATTCGGGCGAGCTCGCCACGTGGGCGCTTGCCGCCATTCGTGCCGCGGGCAATGCCGCGCCGAAGCCCAAGCGCAGCGTCAAACGGCGGCCCAAGAGGAAGCCCGTGCGCGCCCGCCGCTCGTAGGCGGCCGCGCGACTTCAATGCCCTTTGAAGCTCGGCACTTCGCGCCCGTCGAGGTAGGCGAGGAGCACATCGGCCGCGGACTCGGCGAACCGGCGGTAGCCGTCGTCGGTCGTCCAGCCGAGGTGCGGCGCGAGGACCACGTTATCGAGCGTCGTCAGCGCGTGGCCGGCCGGTAGTGGCTCGACGTCGAACACATCGAGCCCGGCGCCGGCGATGCGCCGCGCCGCAAGCGCGGCGACGAGCGCCGCCTCGTCGACGATCGGCCCGCGTGCGGTGTTGATCAGATACGCCGAGGGTTTCATCAGCGCCAGCCGACGCGCGTCGATGAGCCCGCGCGACGTGGGCGTCAAGGACACGTGTATGGTGACGACATCGGCTTCTGCGAGCAGCGTGTCGAGCTCGCGGCGCTCGGCGCCGGCCGCTGCGGCCGCGGCGTCGGTGAGCCGCGGGCTCCAGCCGAGCACGCGCATGCCGAACGCCGTCGCGATGCGCGCCACATGCGTGCCGACACGCCCGAGCCCGACGCTGCCGAGGGTCTTGCCGTGCAGCACGGGCGTTAGCGGCTGCTGCCAATCGCCGCGGCGCACGGCCGCATCGTGCCGCGGCAGTTGCCGCATCGCAGCGATCGCAAGGCCGATCGCGAGCTCGGCCGCACCGATCGAGTAGCCGCCCGAGGCTTGCGCCACGACGATGCCGCGCTCGCGCGCAGCCGCAAAGTCGAGGTGTGCGGCGTGATTGCCGGTCTGCGCGATGATGCGCACGTCCACGAGCTGCTCGAGCAGCGCGCGCGTGAATTTGGTGCGCTCGCGATTCGCAATCAGCGCATCGAACCCGCGCAGCGCCTCGGGCGAGCCGAACGGCTCGGTGAAAATCTTCACCTCGGCGCGCTCACGCAGGCGGCGCACGCCGTCGGTGCTCTCCCAGGCATGATGAATGTCGTCGAGGATGGCGATGCGCATGGCGCGAATTCTAGCCGCGGCGAGCCGCGGCCGGAATTCGGTGCGCGAATTCCGGCGGCGCCCCGAGCTGCCGGCCGTAAAATGCCGCCCATGATGAACGCACTTCCGGCACCTCTCGACCACGATACCTGCTACGCGGCCCTGCTCGGCCGCAATGCCGACTACGACGGCGTTTTCTACGTCGGCGTGCGCACGACGGGCATTTTCTGCCGGCCCACCTGCTCGGCCCGCAAGCCGAAGCGCGAGAACTGCGAGTTCTTCGCCGACGCCCAGGCCGCCTTGCTCGCGTCGTACCGGCCGTGCGCGCGCTGCCGCCCGCTGTCGCATCCGAACGAAACGTCCGACGTGGTGCGCCGCCTCGTCGCGGCCGTGGAACGCGAGCCGCTAAAACGCTGGCGCGATGCCGACTTCGACGCGCTGGCCGTGCATGCCTCCACTGCCCGCCGGCAATTTCAGAAGCGCTTCGGCATGACGTTCGTCGAGTACGCACGCGCGCGGCGGCTCGGCTCGGCGTTCAAAGCAATTCGCGGCGGCGAGCGCGTGATCGACGCGCAGCTCGAGGCGGGTTTCGATAGCCCGAGCGGTTTTCGCGACGCATTCACGCGGATCATGGGCGCGCCGCCTGCGAACCGCACCACGCGCGCGCTGTTCGCCGCGTGGCTCGACACGCCGCTCGGGCCGATGACGGCGATCGCGGACGAGCAGGCGCTGCACTTGCTCGAGTTCGTCGACCGCCGCGGTCTCGAGCGCGAGATCGAGCGCCTGCGCGCGCGGCTGAAGGCGGGAATCGCGCCGGGACGAACCGCACCGATCGTGCAGATCGAGCAAGAGCTGAAGGACTACTTCGCGGGCTCGTCGCTTACCTTCCTTACGCCGGTGGCCCGCGGCGGCTCGCCGTTCCAAAACGCCGTGTGGGATGCCTTGCTCACGATTCCGCCGGGCGAGACCTGGAGCTATCGGCAGCTCGCGCGCGCCGTCGGGCGGCCGCTCGCCGTGCGCGCCGCCGGCACGGCGAACGGCGCGAACCAGCTCGCGATCGTGATTCCGTGCCATCGCGTGATCAACGCCAACGGCGAGCTCGGCGGCTATGCCGGCGGCCTGCCGCGCAAGCGCTGGCTGCTGGAGCACGAGCGGCGTGCGGTCGTCGCCTCGAGCGTTCAGTCCAGCCGCTTCGCTGATCAGCGCCGCTCGGCGTAGACGCCACTCGCTCCCCCACAGCCCGTCAGGCCAGCGGATTCGTCCAGCGAAGCTCGGGGAAGCGCGCGAAGTGTCCGTCGTTCGAGTGCAGCTCGGCGCTATTTTCGATTGCGTACGCGGCAAGCTGAACATCGGTGGTGAGATTGCTGGCTGTTCCGAGGTGGCGCAACAGCCGGAAAGCGATCTCGAGGTGCTGCGGGCCGGCCAAGAGGAAACGCACAGGCGGCTGGTCGAGCCATTCTTGGACGCGTTCGAGGGCATCGTCGACGGCGAGCGGCCGGTCGAGGATCCGCGGATTCGTGCCGATACGGATGAATCCGAAAATCACCGGACCGGTGATGGCGACGTCGGCAGTACCGGCGAGCGCTGCTTCCCACCACCGGCGTGCTCGGGCGTGCTCGGGAAAGCCGGAGATCGTCGCGTAGAGCAGCAAATTGATGTCCGGGACGATCACCGTTTGGCTGCGTTCTTTTTGAGCACGGCCGCGTCCTCGAGCTCATCTGCCAGGCGGTTGAAAGCCGCTCGATCGAGACCCGGCAGCAGACGGGCCTCATGCGGCGTGACACGGTAGCGCTTCGCGGGGCGGCGCGCGGGCCCGGGCGACAGCCCGCGTCGGATTGCGTCGTTGACGACTTGCTTGTACGGCTTGCGGCGCCGATGAACCTCCTCCTCGAGGAGCTTCACCACGTCGGGGTCGAGCGTCAGGGTGGTGCGCATGAAGGCATCTTGATGCCTTGAAAATCGATAATCAAGATGCCTGCTCCTGAAGGAACGTGGGAATCGGGCGCGGCCCCGGATCGTCCCACCGGCGGGATGCAAGCGCGCTTTCGGGACGAATTTGCCTCGGTTTGCGCGCAGCAACGTCAGTGCAATCAACGAGATCCGGATCCCTTCAGGCTGGCACGCTGCTTGCGAGCATCTTTTGGGGATCGACGTTTGGAGGGGGACCGTGCTGACACACATATTCGGCGATCTGCGCTATGCCGCGCGCCGGCTTGGCGCGAGTCCGGGCTTCACGGCCGCGGCGATCGTCACGATCGCGCTCGGCGTCGGCATCAACACGGGCCTGTTCTCGGTGCTGAACGGCATCGCGCTGCGCGATCTGCCGGCGCCCGACGCCGACGAGCTCGTCAGCATTCATCAAACGTGGCAGACGAGCCGCCTCGTCGCGGCGCCTAGGTTCACGGCCGAAGAGTATCGCGCCTATCGCGACGGCACGCAGAGTCTGTCGGGAATCCTGGCCTACTCCGTCACCACCGTCACGCTCGGCGGCGAGGCGCCGCAGGAGATCATGGGGACGCTCGTCTCGTGCAATTACTTCGAGGTGCTGCGGCTCGCGCCCGTGCTCGGCCCCGGATTCGCGAACGACTGCGATTCCGAGGGCGCGGTGCCGACCGTGGTGCTCGGCCACGAGCTGTGGACGTCGGCGTTCGGCGCGGATGCCGGCATCGTCGGCCGCGAGGTGCAGTTGAATCGGCAACCGTTCGTCGTCGTCGGCGTAGCGCCCGACGGCATGCGTGGCCCCGACATCGTACCGGCGCAGTTTTTCGCGCCGCTTGCGGCGCAGCCCATCCTGGATCCGGAGCCGCTCTTGCCGAGTGGCGGCAGCTTGCGCTGGCTGGTGCTCCTCGGGCGTCTCGCCGACGGCGCCAGCCTCGGACAGGCCCGCGCCGAGCTCGGCGTGATCGCCGCCCGCATCGACGAGGGGGCAGAACCGCCGCGCGCGACGACGCTCGCCATCGAACGGGCCAGGCGGCTCTCCGATCCCGGGGACAGAGGCGAGACGATCGCGGTCGGCGCCGTCGTGATGGCGGCCTTCGGTCTCGTGCTGTTGATCGCGTGCGCGAACGTCGCAAATCTGCTGCTGGCGCGCGCGACGGGGCGAGCGCGCGAGATCGCGGTGCGCCTCTCGCTCGGCGCGAGCCGTGCACGCATCGTGCAGCAGTTGCTGGCCGAAAGCGTGCTGCTCGCCGTCGCCGGTGGCGTGCTCGGCTCCCTGCTGGCGCTCTGGGCCGTTCAAAGCCTGGTCGTCCTCGCGATCGACGCGTTGCCTCCCCAATATCCGGAGATGGCGATCGACGCAACGCCGGATGCCCGCGTGCTCGCCTTTGCGCTGCTCGCATCGATCGGCAGCGCCGTCCTGTTCGGCCTGGCACCCGCCTTCCAAGCGTCCAAACCCGATCTGCACGCGGCAATGAAAGTCGACGTGTCGAGCATGGACCGACGTTCCGGCGCCCGTTTGCGCGGCACGCTCGTCGGAGTGCAAGTCGCCGTGTGCATGGTGCTCATGATCGCGGCCGGGCTGCTGCTGCGAGGTCTCGCCACGACGCAGGACGTCGATCCCGGCTTCGACTACGAGAACGTCACGGTCGCCTCGTTCGACCTGACCGCTGCCGGGTACGACACGGCCCGCGCAGGCGTTTTCCAACGGCAGCTCGCGGAGCGCGTCGACGCCTTGCCGGGCGTCGACGTGGCGCACGCCAGGCTTACGCCGATGGATACGGGACGATTCGTGATGCCGGCACGTCTGACCGGGCAGGATCAGTGGTTCCCGCTCTACTACAACGATGTCTCGCCGACTTACTTCTCCGTGACCGGGATTCCGATCGTCCGAGGGCGCGCATTCACGGAAGCCGATTCGGCGGCAGGGTCCCGAACGATCATCGTGACCGAAGCGACGGCGCGGCGCTTCTGGCCTGGTTTAGACCCGATCGGGCAGACGGTCGAGCTCCCCGTGTCGAACGTCGACACGGGCGCGCGAGAGGTCGTCGGCATCGCAAGGGACACGCAGATCGAGCGCGTGGGCGAGTTTCCCTCGACCTATGCGTACTTGCCACCCAGCGCGAATAGCCAAACGGCGCTTCAGCTGCTGGCCAAGAGCGACTTGGGTCTGGCCGCGACGGCGAGCCGCATTCGCGACATCGCCCGCGAGCTCGATCCGGCTCTCGTCGTCCGCGTACAACCTCTGGAAGCGAATCTCGACATGTGGCGCAGCTTGGCCGGACTATCGAGCACGCTCGCGACCTCGCTCGGGTTCCTCGCGCTCGTCCTCGCCGCCGTCGGCATCTATGGCGTCGTCGCCTACGCCGTCGGCCGCCGCGCGCGCGAGATCGGTATCCGCATTGCGCTCGGCGCGAACGCGCGCAGCGTCGTCGCGCTGATGCTGAAGCGAACGATGCGGCCCGTGGTCATCGGGGCCGCAGTCGGCGCCGCGGCTGCCATGGGCGTCTCGCAGATCCTTTCGAGCGTGCTGTTCGGCGTCAGCCCGGTTGATCCGCTGGCGTTGACCGGCGCGATAGTTGTCGTGGCCGGAGTCGCTTTCGCTGCGGGCACGCTGCCCGCGCGCCGCGCGGCTCGCGTCGATCCGAGCCGCACGCTGCACTACGAGTAGGCACGGAGGTTCAGCAGTGCTCCACATCATGAACGACCTTCGCCATGCCGCGCGGCGGCTCGCCGCGACCCCGGGCTTCACGGCCGCCGCAGTCGTCACGATCGCGCTCGGCGTCGGCATCAACACGGGCATCTACTCGGTCTTGAACGCGATCGCGCTACGCGACTTGCCGGCGCCCCAAGCCGGCGAGCTCGTGACGATCCATCAGGTCGTCGAAGGCGACGACACGCGGCATTCCGAAGGCGTGCCGAGCATGTTCACGGCCGCGGAATACGCCACCTATCGCGACCGCACGCAGACTTTGACCGGACTCCTTGGCTACTCGATGCAGATGGGCATGCGGCTCGGCGACGACGTCGCACAGGAGTGGAGCGGGACGTTCGTTACGTGCAGCTACTTCGACGTGCTGCGGCAGCCGCCTGCTCTCGGCCGCAGTTTCACGTCGCAGGATTGCGGGCGCGGGGCACCGCCCACCGCGGTCTTGAGCCACGCGGTGTGGACGAGCGCGTTCGGCGCCGATCCCGGCGTCGTCGGCCGTACCATCGTTTTGAATCGGCAGTCCGTGACGGTCGTCGGCGTCGCCCCGCAAGGCGTGCGCGGGCTCGGTTTCGTGCCCGTCGACTATTTTCTGTCGGTAGCCGCGCAACCCGTGCTCATGCCGAGTCTGAACTGGCTCGACGACGAGCGCGTCGCGTGGCTGCGGCTGATCGGCCGCAAAGCCGAGAACGCGAGCCTTGCCGCGGTTCGCGCCGAGCTCGGCGTGGTGGCCGCCGAGATCGATCGCCAACGGCCGCCGCGCGAGACGACGCTCGCGATCGACCGCGCCCGCCGCTTCTCGGAGCCCGAGCTGCAGCCGTTCGTGTTGGCCGCCGGCGGCGTCGTCATGGCGGCGTTCGGGCTCGTGTTGCTGATCGCGTGCGCCAACGTCGCGAACCTGCTGCTGGCGCGCGCTACGGGACGCGCGCGCGAGATCGCCGTGCGTCTGTCGCTCGGCGCGAGCCGCGCCCGAGTCGTGCAGCTGTTGCTCGCCGAAAGCCTACTGATCGGCGCGGCCGGCGGTGCGGTCGGCTCGCTTCTCGCGGCCTGGTCGTTCCAAGGCA
>CAMPKU010000003.1 GCA_946887385.1 uncultured Gammaproteobacteria bacterium | reverse complement strand
CCCCTCCCCCCCGGCCGGGACCCGCCGTACGCTCGGGTGCACGCCGAGCGTACGTAAGGTGAGAGAGTGCGAATTCTCGTCATTGAGGACGACAAGGACGTCGCCTCGTTCATCAAGAACGGCCTAGCGCAAGCGGGCTGCAACGTGGATCACGCGGCGGACGGCCGCGACGGCTTGTTCCTGGCCACCACGGAAACCTACGACGCGCTCGTCGTGGATCGCATGCTGCCCGGCATCGACGGGCTCACCGTGATCCGCACGCTGCGCGCATCGGCCAACACCACGCCCGTGCTGATCTTGAGCGCGCTCGGCGAGGTGGACGATCGCGTCAAGGGCTTGAAGGCCGGCGGCGACGACTACCTCGTGAAGCCGTTTGCGTTCAGCGAGCTGCTCGCGCGTCTCGAAGCGTTGGCGCGCCGAGCCAGGACCGGACCCGAAGCGGAGCCCACGACGCTGAAGGCGGCCGATCTCGAGATGGACCTGCTGCGGCGCGAGGTGCGCCGCGCAGGCAAGCCCATCGAGCTTCAGCCGCGCGAGTTCCAGCTGCTCGAGTTCCTGCTGCGGCATGCCGGGCAAGTGGTGACGCGCACGATGCTGCTCGAAGGCGTGTGGGACTACCACTTCGATCCGCAAACCAACGTCATCGACGTGCACATCAGCCGGCTGCGCGCGAAAATCGATCGCGGCTTCGACCGGCCGCTGCTGCACACGGTTCGCGGCGCGGGTTACCGCCTCGACGGATGACGCGCATCGAAAGCATCATGCGGCTGCCGCGGTTGTTCCGTACCAGCGTATTTCGCCTCACGCTCGCTTACATGGCGTTGTTCGCGCTGTCCGTCGGCGCATTGTCGGCTTTCATCTACTGGGCCACGCTGGGCTATCTCGACACGCAAACCGACGCGATCATCGAAGCCGAGTTCAACGGCCTCTACGAGCAGTACGAGCGCGCTAGCATCCGCGGCCTCGGCGCCGTGATCACAGAACGCATGGCCCGCGATACGGAGCGGCGCTCCTTCTATCTACTCACCGACGCCATCGGCCGGCCGCTGGTGGGCAACGCCAACGTCGCGACGTGGCCTGCAGCCGCGGAAGGCGCGGGCCGGCAGTGGGTTGATTTCGTGCAGAGCGACAGCGACACGCCGGTGCGCGCGCTGGTGCAGCGCGTGGGCCCCGGCTTCCGGCTGCTCGTCGGCCGCGACATCCGTGAGCTCAGGGCCATCAGGCAGGTGCTGCGCCGCGCATCGTTCTACGGCATCACGCTCACGCTTGCGCTCGCACTCGTCGGCGGCGTGCTGCTTGCCGTGAGCGCCGAGCGGCGGCTCGCCGAGCTGAACCGCACGACGCGGCAGATCATGGCCGGCGACTTGAGCCGGCGCGCGCCGCTCAAAGGCAGCGACGACGAGCACGACGAGCTCGCGCAAAACATCAATGCAATGCTCGATCAAATCCAGCACTTGCTCGAGGGCATGCGCCACGTGGGCGACAGCGTGGCTCACGACCTGCGTGGGCCGATCACGCGCTTGCGCAATCGACTCGAGACCGTGGCCGCCGCAGAGCATCCGAGCCGCGACGATCTCTCCGACTGCGTGACGCAACTCGATCAAGTTCTCGCCACGTTCAACGCATTGCTGCGCATCGCACGCGTGGAATCCGGAGCCTATCGGAGCGCATTCACCACCGTCGATCTTGCCCCGATCGTGCGCGACGTGTGCGAGCTCTACCAGGCGGCGGCCGAGGAGCGGCAAATCGCGCTCAGCGCCGATGCACAGGCGTCAGTGGAGGTGTACGGCGACCGCGAGCTCTTGGCACAAGTGCTCACGAATCTCGTGGACAACGCCGTGAAATACACGCCGGAAGGCGGCACGGTGCGTATCGAGCTCGCGCGCGGCGGCGACACCGCGCTACTGCGCGTGGCGGACTCGGGGCCCGGCATCGCGCCCGACGATCGCGAGCGCGTGCTGCAGCGCTTCTCGCGGCTGGATCGAGCGCGGTCGCAACCCGGCAACGGGCTTGGGCTCGCACTCGTGAACGCCGTGACGTTGCAGCATCACGGCCGGCTCACCCTGGGCGACAACCGCCCCGGGCTCGTCGTAACGGTGGAGCTGCCGGCGCTCGCGCCGCTTCCCGCTCCAGCGTAAGCCCCGCCTCCGCGTTCATCGTCTTGTGAACGCCGCCCAAAAACTGGTTACGCGGCGCTTCCTCGCCCGAACCGTGCTGGATGGCTCCCTCCCGGCATAAAACGTGCATTGGCTAAGCGTTAGGGAGGACAATTGCGATGCGGGCACCGCGGACGACGTCCGATTGGTGGGTGGGGTTTGCGCTCGTTTGCGGCGTCATGCTGGCTACGGAGCCTGCACGCGCCCAGCCGACCGCCGCCGACGACGCCTACAACACGGAACCGCTGGTGGCCCTCACGGTGCCCGACGCCATCGGCGTGCTCACCAACGACGCGGGAACCGGCCTGCAAGCGCAGCTCGTCTCTTCGGCCGTGAACGGCATCCTGCTTCTCAATCCCGGCGGCGGTTTCTTCTATCTGCCGAACTTGGGCTTCAGCGGCAACGACAGCTTTACCTACCTGGCGACGAACGGCGCGGAGCTCAGCAATGTGGCCACCGTGACGATCACGGTGGCCGTGAGCGGCGGCAACCTGCCGCCGACGGCCGTCGACGACAGCTATTCGACGGCCGAAGACGCGGAGCTCGTCAGCGCGATCGGCGTGCTCGCGAACGACACGGATCCCGAAGGCGCAGCGCTGACCGCCGTCCTGTTCGACAACGTCGACAACGGCACGCTCGTATTCGGCGCCAACGGCTCGTTCCGTTACACGCCGCGCGCCGGTTTCGTCGGCACCGATAGCTTCCGCTATCGCGCGCGAGACGGCATCAGATCGAGCACGCCCGCCACGGTGACGATAGTCGTCACCGCGGTGAACGATGCGCCCGTCGCAGTCGCCGACGGCTATGCGACCGACGAAGACGTCACGTTGAACGTCGACGCGGCCGGCGGCGTGCTCGCGAACGACACGGACGAGGAGAACGACGCATTGACGGCCGTGCTCGTCACCGGCGCGTCGAGCGGCACGGTGACACTGAACGCCAACGGCTCGTTCAGCTACGCTCCCGCCGCCGGTTTCGGCGGCGCCGTCACGTTCACCTATCAGGCCGACGACGGCGCCGTGCGCAGCACCCCGGCGACCGTGACGATCACGGTGAACGCCGTCAACGATCCGCCGGCGGCGGGGCCCGACAGCTACACGACGGCCGAGGACTCGCCTCTCACCGTGGGCGGCACCGGGGTGCTCGGCAACGACGGCGATCCCGAAGGCGACGCGCTCACGGCCCAGCTCGTGAGCGGCGTGGCGAACGGCACGCTGCAGTTCAACGCCGACGGCACGTTCGCTTATGCGCCTGCAGCCAATTTCAACGGCACGACGAGCTTCACGTATCGCGCGCGCGACGCGTCGGCCGCGAGCGCCGCAGCGACGGTCACAATTGCGGTTACGCCCGTGAACGACGCTCCGTTCATCACGAATGCACCGCCGACCACGGCCACAGAAGGCGTGACGTACAACCACACGTTGACGGCGACGGATCCCGACGGCGGCGCGCTGACGATTGCAGCGCCGACGCTGCCGAGCTGGCTTCGCTTCACGGCGCCGGCCACGATATCCGGCACACCGGGCGACGCCGACGTGGGTGCCCACGACGTGACAATGACGGTAGCCGACGGCACGGCACCGGCCGTCGAGCTTGCGTTCCAAATCACGGTCGCAGGCGTCGACAACGCCCCCACCATCGAATCGATCTCCGAGCAAACCGGCACCGAAGGGGCCCCGTTCAATCTCGAGCTCGCGCAGTTCGTCACGGACTCCGACACGGCGGCGAGCGAGCTCGTGTACGCTGCGGTGGGAGCGCTGCCGCGAGGCTTGGCTCTGAGCGCCGCGGGCCTATTGTCGGGCGTGCCCGAGGTTGGCGCGAGCGTCGGCACGCACACGGTGCGATTCACGGTGGCCGACGCGGCCAACACCGTGCAGGGGCAGCTCCAGCTCGTGGTGCTGACGGCCGGCCGCGTGGACCTCGCCACCACGATGAGCGTGGCGCCGAACCCCACGACGCTCGACGTGCCGGCCACCTGGACGATCACGATCGAGAATCGCGCGCCGCAGATGGACTCGAGCGGCGCGTCGCTGGAAGCGCTATTCGTGGGCGACGTGCCGTTCCGCTTCGACGCACCCACGACGCCGGGCTGCACTGCGACGCCGTCCGGCGATCAAACCCGTCTTTCGTGCACGCTCGGCCCGATCGCCGGCGGCGCTTCGACGACGGTGACGTTGACGGGCCGCGGCAGCATCGCCGGCGACGTATTCGGCTCCGCCACCGTGGCCGCCGCACCCGGGGGCGCGCTCGACGAGACCCCCGGTAACGACCGGGCAACGGCGTCGCTCAGCATCGCGCAGCGCATCGCTGCAACGCCGGCGCAAAGCATCCCGCTCCCCGGCGCGCGCTCGGTCGCGGCCGGCGACTTCAATGCCGACGGCTTCGACGATCTGGCCGTCGCGACAGCGTCGGCGCAAGGTGTGGTGGTGTTCGCCAACGTTGCCGATCCTACGAACACAGGCCGGCGCGCGTTCGCTACGCCGCCGCAGGCACTCGGCGGCGAAGCGCTTGCAACCGACATCGCGGCCGTCGATCTCGATCGCGACGGCGACCTCGACCTCGTCACCGCGGCGGGCGTTGGCGCACCGAACCGTGCGTTTGTGAATACGAACGGTAGCTTCGCAAGCACCGCGCTTGGCGGCGACGCCGCCGACAGCCGAGCAGTGGCGGCCGGCGACTTGAACGGCGACGCGTTCGTGGATCTGGTATTCGCCAACGCGGGCTCGAGCAGCGTGCTGATCAATACCGGCGCCGGAGCGTTCACACCGGGCGCCGGCATCGGCCCGCACGACGCTCGCGACGCGCTGCTCGTGAACCTGCTGGGCGACGCGCTGCCGGAGCTCGTGCTCGCAAACGGCGACGGCGACGCCGTCGTGTATCTCAACACCGCTGGCAGTCTCAGTCCGGCCGCAACGTTGGCCACGGGGCCCACCAGTGCGGTGGCCGCGGGCGACTTCAACGCCGACGGCCGAGCGGACCTCGTGTTCGCGCGCGACACCGCCGAGCCGCCTGCCGTGCCGAGCGCCATGGTCTGGCTCAACACCCCGAACGCCGCCAACCCGTTCTTCGTGGCCGATGAGCTCGGTGCGGCTCCCACCACCGACCTGCTCGTCGACGACTTCAATCTCGACTCGCGCGCCGACGTGCTGGCGCTGAACGGCTATGGCGCGCGCATCTTCGCCAACGCCGGCGCCGCCAACGGCACGCTCGCGCTGCACCCGCAGCAGCTCGCCACCCCCGGCGCCCGCGGCGTGGCCAACGGCAAATTCAGCGGCGACGACCGTGTCGATCTCGCCGTGGTCGGCGACGGCGACGGCGTGGCGATCTTCGTCAACGATGGCGCCGGCGAGTTTGGTCAGCCCGACTCGACGCCCCCGGTCCTGCAGCTGCGCGGCGAGCCCACCGTCAGCGTCATCATCGACTCCACCTACACCGACGCCGGCGCCACGGCCACCGACGCCGAGGACGGGGACATCACGTCACGCATCGTCGTCACCAATTCCGTGAACACGACCGTGCTCGGTTCCTACACCGTCACCTATGCCGTCTCCGATCTCTCCGGCAACCCTGCCGTGCCTATTACGCGCACCGTGACCGTGCAGCCGCAACCGGCCGCCGAGGGCGGCGGAGGCGGCGCGCTCGGCTTCGGCGCGCTCGCCGCGCTGCTGCTGGCGGCCATGTTCAGGGCTCGCCGCAAGCGCCTCGTTCGATAGCGATCGCCGGGCTCGGCGAGCTCGCCCCGGCACAAAACGTGCATCGCTCCCGGGCTCTAGGGAGGAATCGCGATGCGGGCGCCGCAAGCGCTGTCCGGATGGCGGCTCGAGCTCATGCTCGGTGTCATGAGCGCATTGGCCGCGCTGCCGTTGGCTGCACAACCTATTGCCGTCGACGACGCCTACACGGCGCCTCCCTTGCTCGGCCTTACGATCGTCTCAGCCGACGGCGTGCTCGCCAACGATCGGGCCGACGACGACGACGACGAGGATGATGACGACGAGGATGATGAGGATGATGAGGATGACGAGGGGCTCCGGGCCGAGCTCGTGTCGACGGCCGCCAACGGCACGCTGTTACTCAATGCCGACGGCGGTTTTTCCTACCTCGCCAACGTCGGCTTCAGCGGCAACGATACGTTCACTTACCGTGCGAGGCGCAGAGGGGATGTCAGCAACGTCGCCACGGTGACCATCACCGTCGGCGCGAGCGGCGGCAACGCGCCGCCCGTGGCCGTCGACGACTCGTACGCGGCATCGGAAGCCACAGCGCTCGTGGTGGGCCCGCGCGGCGTGCTTGCGAACGATACGGATCCCGAGGGCGACGCGTTGACGGCGGAGCTGGCCGGCAATGTGGCGAACGGAACCTTGCAGCTCAACGCGAACGGCTCGTTCAGCTATACGCCGCGCGCAGGATTTGCGGGCACGGACAGCTTCCGCTATCGCGCCCGCGACGCGGCCGCGGCCAGCGAGCCGGCCACGGTCACGATCACGGTAGCCGCCGTCAACGGCGCGCCCGTCGCGGCGGCGGACGCATACGCGACGAACGAAGGTCAAACGCTGAACGTCGGTCCGCCGAACGGCGTGCTCGCGAACGACACGGACGAGGACAGCGACCGTTTGACGGCCGTGCTCGTGGCCGGCGCCTCGAGCGGCATGGTAACGCTAAATCCCAACGGCTCGTTCCGCTACGAGCCGGCCGCGGGCTTCAGCGGCGACGCCACGTTCACCTACCAGGCCGACGACGGTACCGGGCGCAGCAACACGGCCACCGTCACGATCACGGTCAACGCCGTTAACGATGCGCCCGTAGCGCAAGCCGACAGTTACACCACCGACGAAGACCAAACGCTGAACGTCAATGCGGGCAACGGCGTGCTCGCCAACGACACGGACGCCGACGCGAACGATCTGACGGCCGTGCTCGTCGCCGGCGCGTCGAGCGGCACGGTGACGTTGAACGCCAACGGCTCGTTCAGCTACGTGCCCGCCGCCGGCTTCAGCGGTAACGCCACGTTCACGTACCAAGCAGACGACGGGACCGCGCGAAGCAACACTGCCACCGTCACGCTCGCCGTGATGGCACGCAACGAGGCGCCGACAGCCCAAGCCGACAGCTACTCGACGGGCGAAGACACGCCGCTGCAAGTGGGCGGCACAGGCGTGCTCGGCAACGATACGGATCCCGAGGGCGATGCGCTGACGGCCCAGCTCGTCGCTAACGTGACGAACGGCACGTTGCAGCTCAGCGCGAACGGCACGTTTACCTACACACCCGCCGCGAACTTCAGCGGCACCACCAGCTTCACGTATCGAGCGCGCGACGGCTCGGGCGCCAGCACCCCCGTCGCCGTTACGATCACGGTCTCGCCGGTGAACGATGCGCCTTTCGTAACAGGCTCGCCGGCCACGACGGCGACCGAAGGCGTCACTTACCGCTATACGCTGGCGGCCTCGGACCCCGACGACGACGCGCTGACGGTCGCTGCGCCGACGTTGCCGAGCTGGCTTACGTTCGCGGCCCCGGCCACGATCACCGGCGAGCCGAGCGAAGCCGACGTCGGCAGCCATGATGTCACGATGACGGTAGCGGACGGCATCGCCGCCGCCGTGGAGCTGAAATTCAGGATCGCCGTTGCCGGCGTCGACAACGCGCCGGCGGTGAAGCCGATTCCCGACCAAACCGCCACGGAAGCGAGCCCGTTCGATTTCGCGCTCGCGCAGTTCGTGACCGACGACGATACGGCCGCCGCCGAGCTCACCTACAAAGCGACGAGCGCGCTGCCGCGCGGCCTTTCGCTGAGCGAAGCCGGACGGTTGACGGGCACGCCGGTGGTCGGCGAGAGCGTGGGCACGCACACGGTGTCTTTCACGGTGGCCGATTCGAAGACCACGGTACCGGGGCAGCTCGTGCTCATCGTGCTGGCCGCGGGCCGTGTGGACCTGGCCACGAGCATAAGCGTCACGCCAAACCCGGCAACGCTCGACACCACGGCCACCTGGACGGTGACGGTCGCCAATCGCGCCGCGCAAGTGGAGGCGAACGGCGCAACGTTGGAAGCGTTGTTTGCCGGCGATGTGCCGTTCCGCTTCGATGCGCCGACCACACCCGACTGCACGATCACGCCGTCCGGCAATCAGAACCGCCTGACTTGCACGCTGGGCGCGATCGCGGGCGGCGCATCGGCCAGCGTGACCCTGACGGGCCGCGGCAGCTTGGCCGGCGACGTGTTCGCGGCGGCGACGACCACGGTTGCACCGGGCGGCGCGCTCGACGAGACGCGCGGCAACGATCGGGGAACCGCGTCTTTGAGCATCGCGCGGCGCATCGCCGCGGCGCCGGCGCAGAGCATCGCAGTCGCGGGGGCCACCGCGGTGACAGCCGGCGACCTCGACGCCGACGGCTTCGACGACCTGGCCGTCGCCACGAGCTCGGCCCAGGGCCTCGTCGTGCTCATGAACGGGGTCGACTCCAGTAACGCGCAGCGGCGCACGTTCGGTGCACCGCTGGCCGTGGGCGGTGAAGGTCTCGTGACCGACGTCGCGGCCGTAGATCTCGATCGCGACGGCGACCTCGACTTGGTGACGGCGGCCGGCAGCGGCGCACCGAACCGCACGTTCTTCAACGGCGGCGGCAGCTTCACCTTGGGCTCGCTCGGCGACGAGACGGTCGACAGTCGCGCCGTGGCGGCCGGCGATATCAACGGCGACGGCTTTGTCGATCTCGTGTTCGCGAGCTCCGGCGCGAGCACCGTGCTCATCAACAGCGGCGCAGGCGGCGCGTTCACGCGCGGCACCGGCATAGGCCCGCACGACGCCCGCGATGCTCTTCTCGTGGATCTGCTCGGCGATGCGCTGCCGGAGCTCGTGCTCGCGAATGGCGACGCCGACGCCATTGTGTATCGCAACACCGCCGGCGCATTTGCGCGGCTCACTACGCTCGATACGGGACCGACGAGCGCTGTGGCCGCGGGCGACTTCAACGCCGACGGTCGAGCGGACCTCGTGTTCGCGCGCGACACCGCCGAGCCGCCCGCCGTGCCGAGCGCCCTGGTCTGGCTCAACACCCCGAATGCCGGCAACCCGTTCTTCGTGGTCGATGAGCTCGGCGCGGCCAGCACGGCCGCTCTGCTCGTCGACGACTTCAATCTCGACTCCCGCGCCGACGTGCTGGCATTGAATGGCTACGGCGTGCGCATCTTCGCCAACGCCGGCGCCGCCAACGGCACGCTTGTGCTGCACCCGCAGCAGCTCGCGACTCCCGGCGCGCGGGGCGTGGCCAAGGGCGAGTTCAGCGGCGACGACCGCGTGGATCTCGCCGTGGTCGGCGACGGCGTGGCGATCTTCGTCAACGACGGTAGCGGGGAATTCGGCCAGCCGGACTCGACGCCCCCGGTGATCCAGCTGCGCGGCGAGCCCACCGTCAACCTCATCATCGACTCCACCTACACGGACGCCGGCGCCACGGCCACCGATGCCGAGGACGGCGACATCACCTCGCGCATCGTCGTCACCAATTCCGTGAACACGACCGTGCTCGGCACGTACACCGTCACCTATGCCGTCTCCGACCTCTCCGGCAACGCGGCCGAGCCCGTGACGCGCACGGTGAACGTGCAGCCGCAACCGGCTGCCGAAGGCGGCGGCGGCGGCGCAATCGATCTGTGGATGCTCGCGATGATGCTTCTGGCCGCGTTGGCCACGCTGCCACGCCGGCGGTTCACGCAGCCGCTTGATTCAAGGTAGCGGCGAGTCGTTACCTGTGTGCTTGCGCCAGGTCACCACGCGGCGCAGCTCCGTTTGGCGCTCGAATGCGTACGACGCCGACTGATTCACGAAGCGGTAGCAACGGCTCAAATCCCACGATAAATCGCGGTCGAGCACGAGCTCGACACCGTCGCCGAACGCGCCCTCGTTGATCTCGTGTACGAGCCGCGCTTCGCCCGTGAACCGGCTGCCGAAGTTGAACTCGTACTCGTCGAAATAGATCACGCAGCCGCTCGGCAGGTACGGGATCAACCGCTCGAGCACGACACGCGCCGACGTGTAGTAGTCGCAGTCGATCCAGACGAGGATCGGCTTATGTACGCGCAGCGTCTCTAGAAATTCCGGCGTCAGCGTCGCATCGAACATGCCGCGATGCAGGCGGCAGTTGTTGTAGCGCGCGTCGAGATACTCGCGAAGCTCTTCATAACGGCCGCGGTACTGGCCCGCTTTCCAGTCCCCGCCACTCACACTGCCGCGGTCGCGGCGGTCATCGCTCGGGGGCAAACCTTCGAAGCTGTCGAAGCCGTGGCAGACGACGCTGTCCTCCACACCAAGATAGCGCGTGGCGAACGCCTTTTTTGAGAATGCGTAGCCGTCGGCCACGCCGAATTCGAGAATCGAGAATGGCCCTCTGTAGAGCCGCTTGAACTCGCCGATGACCGCGTAGACGTGGTCCATGCGGTAGAACGCGTTGATGAGCCGCCGCACCGCGAGCCGCGGTTTATAGATGAAATTCAAATAGATGAACGTGCGTGCGTAGTCGCCGGGCAATGCCTTGCCCGCAAACCGCAACGCCGTCATCAACAGCGATTTATCGCCGAACCGGTTGCTGCCGGCCTGGCCGTCATGTGGTCGCACGTAGCCTCCCGCCCCGGACGGTGCAAAGTTCGGGCCAGGAATTGCGCTCGAGCATCGGCGCGCCAGGAGCTTTCGGCCGAGCGGCCTCACCAGCGCCTTTGCTGGCGGAATCGGTCCTGCATGAAGTCCACGAATAGTTTCACCTTCGCGGAGAGATGCCTGCGGTGCTGATAAATGGCGACGACGTCTCTCTCGACGCCTCCCCACTCTTCGAGCACGCGCACCAATCGGCCGCTCGCCAGATCTTCGGCCACGTAGTAGTCGGGCAGATACGCGATGCCGAGGTCGCCCCGCGCGGCCGCGAGCAGGCAATGACCGTTGTTGCTGTGCCAGCGGCACATACCGGTCACCAAAACCTCCTGGTCCCCGCGGATGAACTTCCACGGCTTGCTCGCGCCGTATTCGGTAAACATGACGCAGCGCAAGTGTTTCAAGTCGCTGGGCTTCTCCGGTGTTCCATGGCGGTTGAGGAACCGCGGCGTGGCCACTAGTTGAAACGTGGTTTTGGCTAGAGGTTTGTTGACGACGTTGATGTCGGTTCTGGCCCCCACCTGGATCGCCACGTCGTAGGCATCTTCCACGAGATCCACTTTGCGGCTGTAGAAATTGAGCTCGATTTCCAGGCCCGGGTTGGTGGTCAGGAATTCGGCGATGGCCGGAACGATATGCAGCTCACCCAGTAGATTGGGCGCGCTGATCTTCAGCACGCCGGCGGCCCGCTGCTGGTACTCGGAGAGCGATTGCTCGACCTCGTCCAAGTCCTCGACCACCTGCTTGCAGCGCTGGTAGTAGAGATTGCCGAGCTCCGTGAGCGACAGCTTGCGAGTGGTTCGGTGTAGCAGCCTGACGCCGAGCCGGTCTTCGAGCTGGCTGATGCGCTGGCTCACGTGACCCTTGGAGACGCCCAGGGCCCTGGCGGCACCGGAAAAACTGCCCACCTCTACGACCTTGACGAGCTCTTCAAACCCTTCCCATCGGCTCATGAGGTAACCGCTCTGCGCGAGGTGGGGTGCGACTACTGTTTACGATCTTAAACAAACTGCATCGATATACCCAGATTGGATGTATTTGCAGGACAGTTTGCGGGCTAGATTCCCGGCGCAACCGCGAAAACCAGGTACAGCCCGATGGCGAGACCGATGATCGGAATCACATCGACGACGCTCATCACGATGAAGAATTTGGCCTGCAGCATGGGTGAAAGCTCCGGCTGCCGGGCGCTCCCTTCCAACATCTTGCTGCCGAGAATGCCGACACCGATGGCGGCCCCCAAGCCGCCAAGCCCGATCATGAGCCCTGCGGCCAGATAGATCGACAACAGTTCCACGACCGCACTCCTCGTCCTTCGCTCGTCCAGCAGTGTAGGGATGGAGATGCCGAAGAATTAGCCGAGCGGGGGAAATAACACTGTCCATGGAAGTGAACAGTCGCGATGCCGGCGAGCGCGAACGGGGCCGGTCAGCGCAAAAACGGGTAAGACTCCTTTCGCCCCACGCGCTCGATGGCGGCACGGACATCCGGGCGCTCGATCAGCGCCGTCCGACGCGCCGCTCCTTGCTGCTCGATCGGTGTTCGCGGTTGTTTGGCGAAACCTTGAATGCTGTATAGCGCGTCCGCGCGCTCCCGAGGGTTCTCGAGCCGGCCGATCAGCAGCGCCGCTGCCGCATCTATATCCCCGACCTGCAGCAACGCCGACTGGTAGGAACCCACCGCGTCGTGCCTGTGCTCGCTTATGAAAGCCAGAGTGACACGTATTCCCTCGGCGTCGCCGAGCTGCGCATACGCTTCGAAACGCACACGCTGTTCTTGCAGGTCACCGTAGTCGCTGCGTCGGCTGCCCACCGATTCGATTGCCGCTAGCGCATCCTCCGGCTGGCCGAGGTCTGCGTACAGCGACGCCAGGTTGATCACCTGGCTCACGTTCGGTTCACCGTCCTGCATTAACCCGGCGGCTTGAACGCGGTATCGCACCGCGTCGTCCCAACGACCGAGACATCGTAGAAGATCAGCTCTGGTGTCGAGGAGCCAAGGAAAATATTCGCCGCCGTCGCGGTATGGGTTGTCTTCGGCCGTTGGGCCTTCCGTGCGGGCAATTGCTCGCTCCGTCTCGCTCAACGCTTCTTCGCACCGGTTGTTCGCGGCCAATGATCCGATGAACGTCAGGACCGCCCGGATGCGGTCGCGCTCGGACTCTGCGATCGCGCGCGTGCGCTCGATCTCGCGGGCCGCCGCTGCGGCGACGTCGAACAAGGCCGGATCGCCAGCACGAAGCGAATCGAACCGCCGATCGGCTCGCGCGCGCACGATCATTGCGGGGTCCGCGACTCGACGGAAGACCTCGCGCGCGCCCTCCGCATCGCCGCGTTCCAGCAATAGCAATGCGAGATGGTGCCAGAGGTCGCTCGGTTCACCGTTGTACCGATGGTGCCACTTGAGCTTGAACAGGCCTGACAGCGCGCGCACCTCGAGGTCGGGGTTCGGGGAGCGTCGCGCAGCGCGGATCGCGCGGGGAATGTAGCTCTCCGGGACGCGTACCAGTTGGTCGGGCCACCGCTCGACCAGTGGAATGAGGCTCAGGAGCGCATCGCGGACTTTATCGGCCTCCACCGAGGCCGTGAACAGCATGCTCCAGTTCACGGGTCTCTCCGGGTCGCGATCCGTCGCGCGCAGCATCAGTGCATGCGCACGCTCGGGCTCGTCGGCGAAGATAGCCGCATAGCTGGCCCAAAAGAACGCCTCGGCCTGGCGATCCGCGTTAAGCCGGTCCAACGCCGGGCCATCCACGATGGCGTCGAGGATCGAGCGAGCTGCCGCGGCATCGCGGCCCGCGCTAATCTGCTGGCCGAGGTCTTCTACGAGGCGCCCGAGCTCGGCGCGGCCGTTCGGGAGTTGCACGGCATCCGACGACGTCGATTGGGCCGACGCCGTTGCCGTCCAGAACGCAACGAAGGCGCATGCGAACCACACGCACGCGTTGGCGGAACGCGCCATAGCCTCCCCTCCCAGCACCGGATCATAGGCTCAACCGAGCAATGTCTAAAGCGCGCCGAGCGCTAAAGGTGGCACAGCGAGCGCCATGTCGTCGGTGTTTTACTTCGCGTCCTTGATCTGCCGTAACGCCGCGGAAATCACGGCGGCGTCCATCTGATCCTTCGGCCGCACGCCCTGCTTGGTCTTGAGAAGACCGCGAAGGTCCAGCACGCGAATCGACACGTCGTCGATGTCCATCGCGGTCACGTGGGCGTTCATCTCGTCCCAGGTGAGGCCGGCGATCGACGGCATGACGTCTATCGTGAACTCGTCGTTGATCCGAACTGCGTACCGTTTATCGTCGGCGAAGACATCGGTATCGGCGAGCTCCGCCGCGGCCGCATCGGGCAGACGCGACAGCGCGAGCACCCAACGGCGCGAGTTTTCCGCCGAAGGGTTGACGAGCAGGTCGATATCCTCCGTGAATCGGTTGAAGCCGTGCGCGCCGAGTGCATAGCCGCCCACCAACGCGTATTCGACGCCTGCTTCTTCGAGGTAACGCGCCACCGTCTTGACGTCTTGCCAGGTGGCCGGGCGTGTGTAGTCGGTCAACGATGTTTCTCGACGATCGCGTCGACCGTCCAGCGTAGGCGGTCGGCGTCCATTTCCTCGGCGGAGTGATAGATGAAGACCCCTTTCGGCGCCCGTGTGCGGTATTGCGCGAGACTGGTCATTGCCGCTCGATCGTCGGCAGTCAACGATCGGCCGTCGCGGTTGCGGCGGCGGCCGACGGTTCGGCGGATCGGCTGTTGGCCGTGCCTGGGGCTCATTGGCTGCCGCGCCGGCTACAAGTCGTCCAACGTAAGCTGCGTCGTGGCACCGCGCCAAGCGCGCGTGAACTGCCCTTGCACGAGCTGCGCTTCGCTGGCGCGCTCTTGCGCGAGCAGCGTTTGCCACAAGCCGTACAGCAGCCGCCCGTCGCGGGGCCGCGTGGCCAACGCCGTTCGAAATTCCTGCTCGGCCTCGACGTGATTGCCGGCGCGCAATAGCGCTGCGCCCAAGCTCTGCCGCACCGTGTAGAACCACGCGGGCGGCTCGTCGTATTGCAGCGCGCTTTCGAGCGACACGGCGCGGCGCCAACCGTCGAGCGACGCGGCCGTGTCGCCGCGCGCGGCGGCCACTTGCGCGTCGAGCGTGGCGGCAGCTAACGCGAGCACGTCGCCGGCTTTATTGTTGATGAGGTACTGCCCTTCCGGAGGCACGGCGGCGCGCTCGCGCTCGAAGCGCCGTTGCTCGGCCGTCGCGTCGCGCACTTTGCCTTGCGCGGCGAGCGCCATCGCGCGCGCGTAGCGCCAGAACGCGTGACTGAACGCGCGGCTCCGCTCCGGCTCGGGCGTTGCAAGCAGCGTATCCCAACGATGGAAGCGCAAGTCGACCATCAGCGGATACAAACGGAAGCCTTCGAGCATTTGCATCTCGAGGTCGCCGTCGCCGACGTTGGTGACCATCTCGAGCGCCGCCTGCTTCGCTTCGTCGTAGCGCCCCTGTTGCGCGCGCGCGTACGCGATGAAGTGGATGTTGTGCGTGAAGTACATCAACGGATAAACACCGGTGGCGCCCGTGCGCTCGATGAACGCGCGATCGGCGGCCGCCGCTTCCACGTTGGTTTCCGCAGCGAGATCGAAATCGCCGGTCTGCAAAAAGATGTGGCCCGGCATGTGCACGAGATGGCCGGCGCCCGGCGTCAGCGTCATCAGGCGCGTGGCGCTCGGAATCGCGCGCTCGAGATTGCGCGACGCCTCCACGGCATGAATGTAGAAATGATTCGCGCCGGGATGCTCGGGATTGTTTCGTAGCACCGACTCGAGCACGGCCACGAGCTCCAGCGTGCCCGGCGCAGGCTCGCCTTCGAGACTCCAGAGCTGCCACGGGCGCAGCATCATGAGGCTCTCGGCATAGAGCGTTGCCGCATCGAGATCGTCCGGATACTTCGCGACGATATCGCGCATCGCCGCGCTGTAGTCGCGATGAAAGCCGAGCCAATCGGCCGCCGGCTCCGGCGTGGGATAACGGCGGCCGAGCGCTGCGATGTAATCGCGCTCGCGCTGGCTGCCGTTGCCGGCGCGCTGCTCGGCGTTCTTCACGGCGTCGTAAGTGGCTTGCGCGCGCGTCTCATCGACGGCCGTGTCGTTGTAGTTCGGCCCGATCGACAGCGCCACGCCCCAATGCGGCATCGGCGCCTGCGGATCGAGCTCCGCGGCGCGGCGGAAGTAGCGGGCGGCCTCGTCGTGGTTGAACCCGTACAAGAGGCGAATGCCGTGATCGAAGTACACCTGCGCGTCCGGGTTCGCCGTGGTGATCGGAAAGTGGTAGTCGCCCAGGCCCGGGTGCAGCTCGGTGGCCACGGGCGAAAGAGGTTGATGCGCGTGCTGCGCGAGCGCGGAGAGTGAGATTCCGAGCACCGCAACCCCCGCCAGCAGCGCCGCTCGAGCCGTCGAATATTGCATGGCGCGAATTTTGCGCCGAAACGCTGCGGCTGTCAGCCGCTCGGGCTTTCGACGAGCAGTACGTGCACGGCGCCCTCGGCGTCGAGGCTGGTCCATGCCACCAGCACGTCGTCGCCGGCCGCGATGACTTGCGGCACGTCGACGGGTTGGGTGGCGTCGCTGTGGGCAATCACCTGCATCTCGCCGAGCGAGCCGTCGCGCCGAACGGTGCGCAGCGCCAAATCGGTGCCGCCGCCGGCTGCGGCGCGCCACCACGTGACGATGGCGTTTCCTGCCTCGTCGAGCACGAGGCCGGCTTGCCCGAACGAGCCCGCGCCATCGAGGTCGAGCGCCGGCATGAAACTCGCCGCGGCGTCGTCGGACCAGGCGAAGCGCACGCGCGGTGCGCCGCCGGCAGCCGTGAACCAGGCGACGGCGACCCGCTCACCCGCAGCCGCGACGGCCGGCCCGTTCACGGGGCAGCCTTCGATGTGCCAACCGTCGACGCCGGCCGCGACGGCCTCCCTCCAGGCACCCGCGGAATAGCGGCGCACGACGATGTCGCGCAACTCCTCGGGCGTCCGGTCGCGATACGCCACGACGGGCCCCGAGATCGTCATCGCAGCATCGGGCTGACAGCAGTCGCACACCAGCTCGTCGAGAATCTCGCGCGCCGTCACATCGCCCGAGTCGTCGAGCGCGGCGATGCGCAGGCTCGTGCCGAGCAGCTTGTCGGGTTCGTCGAACGACCACTCGGCGAGCTGCCGGCCGTCGAGCCAGAGCGCCGCGATCGAGTCGTTCCACGCGAAGAGCTCCACGAAGCCGTGCTCGGCGAGCGCACTGTCGTCGTTGAGCTGAACGGGCGGGCTCCAGGTGCGGCCGCCGTCGCGCGAGACGCTGGTCGCCACGTGATACGCGCCCGCGGAGTCGGGCGCATATTTCAGCCAATGCGCGGCCCACACGTCGGCCGTGATCGGCTGCACCGACGGCAAGTCGGCCCAGTTCACGAACAAATCGTCGCCGCGCGTAACCTCGCGCGGCTCGCCGAAAGCGCCCGCGGCGAATGTTGCGTAGCGCAATGCGACTGTGTCGTCGCCGGCCGGCTCGAGCCAGCTCAAAATCGGTGTGCCGTCGGCGCTCGCCGTCAGCCGCGCCTCCGCACTGCCCGCGGCACCGGGAAACGGCACGGCGCGCGTGCCGCCGCCCGCGCCGGGCTCGGCGCCGCAACCGGCGATGAAGACGGCGGCAGCGGCGGCCGCTCCGAAGCGTTGCAGTGCGGCAAATAAGCGCATGGGTCGAATCTACTCCGAACTCACGCCGCCAACCAATCCGGCAACGAGCGCAGCTTCACGCGCGCACCGCTCGCGGGGTGTGTGAACGCGAGCCGCGCGGAGTGCAGCAAATAGCCGCCCGCGCCGGGCGGCACATCGCTCTTCGGCACGCCGCCCGGCCCGAACAACGGATCGCCGACGATCGGCGCGCCGGCAGCCGCAAGATGAATGCGGATCTGATCCGGCCGGCCCGTGATCGGCTGGGCGGCGACGAGCGCGCGCTCGCCGTCGCGGCGCAGCACGCGCACGCGCGTCAACGACGGGCGGCCGTGCGTGGCGGCGGCGTGAATCGTGAGCGGCCCATGCGGCACGCGCGCGATTGGCTGCCGCGCCGCGAACGATGCCGGCAAGCGCGCGCCGGCCACCCACGCGAGATACGTCTTGCCGAGCGTGAGCTCGCGAAGCTGACGCGATAGCGCCGAGCGCCCAAGCGCGCTCTTACCGAACGCGATGAGCCCCGATGTGCCGCGCCCGAGCCGATGCGCGGGCGCGGCCTGGGCGCGCGACGCGTGGCTCGCGCGCACGAGCTCGAGCAACGTGCGCGCCGAGAACGGTCCCGCGGGCAGCACCTGCAACCCGGCGGGCTTCACGGCAACGAGCACGTGCTCGTCCTCGTAAGCCACGGCGAACGACTCCGGCGCATCGGGCTCGCGCCACGGCGGACGATGAAATTCGAGCTCGTCGCCCGCCGCGAGCGGTTGCTCGGGCGCCGCGCGGCGGCCGTTGACGAGCACGCGGCCGAGCTCGATCGCGTTGCGCCACGCCGCCTCGTCGGAATGGCGGAACCGCGCCACGTGAAACGCCAGCACGCTCGCGCCCGCCGCGCCGGGTGCAACCCGGGTGCGGTAGATCCAGCCTTTGTTGGCCGTCGTCGTCATGGCCGCCAGCATAAATCAAGGCGCGAGGTGGCCGAGCGCAGCGGACCAGCGCTGAAGCTTCTGCTCGAATTTGAGGCTCGCGTAGGCGGGGCTCGTGGACGGCAGCACGTGCGTCTCCACGGCAGCCCACTCGGGCGCGAGGGTTGGCGCCACGCGGCGGCGGAAAAGCGCCGCGGCCGTGTTGCCGTTGAAGCAGATCGAGCGAATGCCGGGGTGACTCGCGAAGAATGCGCCGAAATCGTTCACCACGATGCTTGCCGGCACGATCGCCGCATCGAGGCTGCCTTCTCGCTCGCCGGCTTTGAGCACGTCCCACACTGCGACACCGTGCGCGTGCAGCCGCTCGAGCCTCGCAGCGTAAGGGAGCTTCAAGTCTGCGCCGAACAGCGCGCCCATGATGCGCCAGAACGCGTTGTACGGCTGCGCGTAGTACTGCTGCATTTCCAGCGACTTGCGGCCCGGCAAGCTGCCGAGCACCAGCACGCGCGCGCGCGCGTCCGCGATCGGCGGGAATCCTACGGACAACGGCACGCTCACCAGTCGATGCCGCGATAGTGCCCGCGCGACTCGAGCAAGCGCATCTGCGCGACGATGACGTCCTGGCGTTCGCGTACGTACGCGCTGGGCCGGTCCGCGCGCAGCCGCTTCGGGCTCGGCAACACGGCCGCCAGCAACGCCGCGTCGGCCGCGCTCAGCGACGCGGCGCTGGTACGAAAATATTCCTGTGCCGCAGCTTCGACGCCGAACACGCCGGGGCCGAGCTCGGCCACGTTCAGATACACCTCGAGAATGCGTTCCTTCGTCCAGCACAGCTCGATGAGCACCGCAAAGTACGCCTCGAGCGCTTTGCGCGCGAAGCTTCGGCCTTGCCACAGGAACACGTTCTTCGCCACCTGCTGCGTGATCGTCGACGCGCCGCGCAAGCCGTCGCCGTCGCGATAATCCGCGAGCGCTTCGTCGAGCGACACAAAATCGATGCCGTGATGCTGCGCGAACCGTTGATCTTCGGACGCCATGACGGCGCGCGCGGCATCCCACGCGATGGCGCTGCGATCGACCCACGTGTAACGAAGCTCGGTGACCGGGCCCGGCTCCTGCAACATCACGCTCGTGACGGGCGGGTCGACGGAACGCAGCGCCCACACCGCGCCGATCGAGACCGCGAGCCAGAGCAGGCACACGAACGCGATGCCCCGCGCGACCCTGCGCGGCAACGAACGCCGTGTGCTCAGCTTCGCCAGACGAACCTCAGGACGGTGGGCTCCGCATCTCCCTCGCGAGTCTAACCGCCATCGTCGCGACGACAAGCACGCCGGCCACGAGCACGGTCCAGAGGGCCGCGGTGCGCCATGGGAAACGCCACTCGGCGACGAGCGCCGCCGGCCCGCCAAGCTCGCGACGCGCACCGAGCACGGCGCGCGGCACGACTTCGGCGGGCGGATCGAGGCTCGACCACACCGATGCCAATGTCGCGTCGGGCCCGGCGTCCTCGGCCAACGTGCCGGCCGCGAGCAAAAACGGCGCGGCGCCGCGCGGCGCTACGCGCAAGTACTCCTGCGGAAACTGCAGCGTGAGCTCGGGCGGCTCGCCGCGTAGCGGCGCGGACGGCACGACGCGCCAGTAGCGCTGCTCGCGGCGGCCCACTCGCAGCGGCGGGCTTGCGAAATCGTTGCCCTCGAACGACAGCGAGTAGAACAGCTCGCCGTACGCGACCATCGTCCACGGTCCGTCGAGCGAGCGGCTCGCGGCCACGTTGGCGCGCGCCCAGCCTTCATTCGCGGCGAATGCCAGCGTCAAAGCTTCGACGGGCAGCGCGCCGCCGGCATCGAAATAGAGTGCGTCGTCGAGCGCGTCGTCGGGGACCGCGCTCGCAGGAAGCGGCGCAATGCTCACGGTCAACGGCGCGGCCGCCTCCGCGGCAGTGCTGACCAGCGTCGCACGCAGTAACCGCCAATCGGCCACGTTGCCGCGCGGCGTGACGCGATAGTAGCCGCCCTCGCCTGCCCGCACCGGCACGCGCGCGTGCCGCACTTCGGCACCGGCGATTGCGAGCGCGGCCACGGACGCTCGGCCCACGTTGCGCCAGCGCGTGAGATCGGCGCTCTGCTCGATGGTCACGTCGAGTAAGAACGGCTGCGGCAGCGCTTGCCAATCGAGATCGAGCGCAATGGGCGCGATGTCGAGTGCGCGCGCATCGAGGACGAAGCCGGTGATCGCGGCGGAGTCTGCCGCTGGCGGCGTCACGGTGACCGACGTGCCGCGGGCGCTGGTCGCGACGTCTACGCTGGGCGCGGCTCCGGCGCCGCCCGCATAGAGCGGCGACGCTTCCAGCACGACACCCTGCTCCGCGAGCGGCGCGGGCGCCGGCGTGCGCCGGAAAAACGGCTGCGGCTCACCATTCGCATCGAGAACCGCGAGCTGCTCGACGCCCGAGGCCGCTGCATACACCTCCGCGGCGAGCGGCACGTCGAACACGCCGGCTTCGCCGGGCGGCTCGATCGGCCAACCAGCCACGAACTGCAGCGGATCGAGTGCCGCGGCCGTGGCCGCGAGCGCAACGCCCGCGGCGAGCACCGATGCTTTCGCCAGCGTGCCGACGTTGCTCATGGCTTTCTCCTCAATCAAGCGGCCGCACGTACGGCGTCGGCGCGCGGCGGGACGGGCGCGAAGTAGCCGACGACGAGCAGCAGCAACCCAACACCCAAGAACGACACCACGCGCGCCAGCGTGCCCGTGTTGCCAAGGTCCACGAGGAACAGCTTCGCCACCACGATGACCATCAGCGCGGCGCCGACGAGCCAGACCGCGCGGCGCACGCCGCGGGCGCCGACTACCATCGCGGCGAGACCGGCAAGGCCCCACACGATCGACAGCGCGCTCTGAAACGTCGTGGACTCGGCGAGACTCTCGAGGTCGTACGGCACGCCCGCCCAGTGGTGCACCGTGCGCGCCACCGCCATCGTGACCAGGAACCATGCCGCGGCGGCGGCGACGGCGGGCCGCGCGCGCGCCGCCGCGGCGAGTGCCGGCGAGTGCTCGCCGACCGCCGCAAGCCATCCGAGCAGCGCGAATACGACGAGCGCGCTGGCAAGCTCGAGCGGATTTGCGAGCGGCACGTAGGTCAGCGGCAACGCCGCGCCGGCCGACTCGACGTTCAGCGCCACGGCCGCCACGGTGGCGGCCGCGAGCACGGCCCCGCAACCGGCCTGCACGTAGCTGCGTGCGTGCGCGGCGAACGGCCAGGCGACGGTGCGCACGGCACGCAACGTAGCCGGCACGAGCACTTCGGCGAGCGCGACCACCGGAGCCCTGGCCAGACGCCGGCGGCGTCACGATCCACGATCCAGTGCGTTTCCCCCGCCACCAGGCCCACGCCCAGCCAGTACGTCATTGCGTGCAGCGCTGCTCCAAGCCGCGGGAAGCGCACTTCGCGCGCGTGCAAGTACCAGAGCATGGATGCCACGACCATCGGCCACGCGAGCCAGCCGTAGCGTGCGGCGGGATGCTCGAAGCCGATGAACGAAGCGGCGGCGAAAAAGGCACCAAGCGGCCACAACGTGATGCCCAGCCAATCGAGCCGTGGCCACGCGGCGCGCCGCGGCACGAACGCCGCGAGCAGCGTGGTGGCCGCTGCGAAGCCCAGCAGCGCCGCGAACTGCGCGGTCGACGGCACGCTGCGGATCACTTCCGCGAATCCGCCGTAGAACCACCAGCCGCCCGCCCACACCAGCAGCGCGATCGACACGAGCTTCGCGAGCCAATCCGGCAAGGCCGGGTGCTGCGCACGCTGCTCGCGCTCCGGATCGAACAGCCGGGCCGAGAACAGCCCGGCGAAGGCCAGCACGAGCGCACCGAGACAGTAGCCGTTCACGATCGGCCACTGCACGGGAACGAACGACTGCTCCACGTACGCAATACCCGACAGCGCTTGCAGGGCAAGGCCCGCGAGCAGCGCGAGCTTGCGCTGCTGGCGGAAGGCGAGCCAGACGAGCGCGGCGCCTTGCAGCGCCCACGCGGCGCTCGTCCAGCGCGCATCGAGTGCGAGCGGCACGGCCACCGTCACGAACGCCACGCCGAGCGCGAGCTGCGCTTCGACGAGCACGCGCAACGTCTCGCGCTGCGCTCGGTAGAGATAAGTGGCCATGCCCACGTAGACGAGCGCCAGCACCACGGCGCTGACCGCGAGCCCGTACTCAAGGTGCGCAACGAGCTGGCTCTGGAGCGCGAACGCAACGATCGGTGTGCCGAACAGCAACGTGCCATCGACGAAACCGCGCAGCCGCGGCGCCGCCCGCGACGCGAACAGCACGGGCACCACCAGGTAGATGGCCGTGAACAGCACGAGGAACGGCTCGGTGGTGGCGAAGTGCTCGGGTGTGTAGGCATCGATGCCCCACAACGTGCCGATGCCGAAGGTGAACAGGAAGCCGAGCACGTTGAGCACGCGCCACGCCTTGAACCAGGCGATGGCGAGGATCGCGAGGTCGAGCACCGCGTAGTAGCCGAACAGCGCCACGTGGTTGCCCGAGCCCGTCGAGGCCAGCACGGGCGCCAGGAAGCCGCCGAACGCGCCGAGCACGGCGAGCGAACGCGCGTCTTGCAGCACCGCGAGCACGCCGGCAGCAGCGGTCACGGCCACGAGTAAGGCGAACGCCGGCAGCGCCGGCAAGAGCTGGTAGAAATCGAACGACGCGTAGATCGTGAGATACAGCACGCCGATACCGCCGCCCTGCACCGGCAAGGCGTAGGCGGGTTGCTTCGCGCGTAAACGCCAGCCGACGACGAGCAGCGCGATGCCGAACAGCGCCACGAGCGCGAGCCGCAGCTCGAGCGGCAGCACGAGCCACTGCCGGTCGACGCCTTCTTTGACGAGGAACCCCACGCCGAACAACGAGAGGACAACGCCGACCTTGACGGGCACGTTGCCGGTCGTGAACCAGCGCGCGGCCTTCGCGAGCAGCGCTTCGATTGCTCGAGGGCGGCGAAGAGGGGACGGATTTGGAAAGGGGTTCGCGACGGGTTCCGGAAGAGGGGACGGATTTATAAATCCGTCCCCGGCACGCACCGGCTCCGGACCGGAACGCACCGGCTCTGAGACGGGAGGAGCCGGCTTCGCCGGTTCGTCGTGAGCGCCCACGCGTGGCGCCGGCGCGGCCCGCGCGTCGGCCGCCTTGCGCGCATCGAGACGGCGCTCGAGCAGCCGCACGCGGCCGGCCAGATCGGCCACCCAGCCCGCGAGCAGGCCCACGACGCCGCCGAGCACTGCGCCGCCGAAGTTTTGCAGCAGCGCGCCGCCGACGACACCGCCGAGCAGTGCGAAGATCACCGCTGTCATCTCAGAGCTCCTTGCAGGTTCGCGCCCACTGCACGCGCAGAGCCGACGCGCTCACGGATGGCTCGAGCGCCGGCAGCAACTTGGCCGCTTGCCAGCGCTGATTCAGATACGAGAGATGATTGCCTGAGTGGCCGAACGGCGCGTCGGCCTCGGACCAACGATACTCGAGCACGCGCGGGTGACTCGTGTCGAAGCCGATGGCACCGGCACTGTCGGTGTTCTTGCGGTCGATCGTGCCGAACGTGCGCGTGCCCCAGCCGACTTGCAGATCGCGCTCGCTTGCGTAGTTCACCACGTGCTCGCGGACGTGCGGCAACACTTCGCTCGCCAGCGGGAAGTCGGGCGAAATGGCCGGCGCGATGAGCACGAGCCGATCGATCTGCACGTGCTCGGGAAGCGAGGCCGTCACCAGCGTCGCCATGCCGCCGCCGCCGGAGTAGCCGACGAGATAGAACGGCGCATTGGGATGCGCGCTGCGCCATGCGGCAATGTCTTCGGCTATCGCCGAGGCCGTCGCGACGTTGCGCTCGTGCGCCCGCAGGTTGTGAATCGTGAGAAACGGCACGCCCCACGGCCGCACCTCGATGTCGAACCGCGGCAACTGCGACTGGGTAGCCGCCACGAAGCTCGCGAGGTGAAACCGCGTATTGCCCACTCCCGGCAAGATCAGCACGCGGCCCTCGACGTCGGACGGCATGGGCACGAGCGGCGCACCGCAATCGAAGCGGCGCGCCGGACCATCGGCCGCCGTGGCGGCGGCACCGATCAGCAGCAGGCCCAAGGCCCTGAGCACGGAAAGCGTTCGGGTTGGCATGGCGCGCAGTATCGCAAAAGTAGCGATTTTCCAACCTTGTTTGTGTTCACAGGCCGCCTAGAACGTCATCTGGTATCGTTTTTCGCTACTCTAGACCCGAACTGCGATCAAATCGGCCCCGGAGGGTGCGCAAAATGGCCCAAGTCAGCCTGCTCGTCACGGAGCTGAAGCGGTATTTGAAGTCGCAGGGCGTCACGTACGCCCAGCTCGGCAAGCAGCTCAAGTTGAGCGAATCGAGCGTGAAGCGGCTTTTTGCGCGCGAATCGTTCTCGCTGCAGCGTCTGGAGCAGACCTTGAATGTGCTCGGCCTCGAGATCGCCGACTTGGTCGCGATGATGAACGAGCACCGTGAGTTCCTCACCGAGCTCACCCCCGAGCAGGAGGACGCGCTGCTCGCGGATCCGAAACTGCTGCTGATGATGTACCTGCTCATCAACGGCTGGCCGCTCGCAGCCATCACGGCCACGTTCGCCATCGACGAAGCGGAGGCGGAGCGGCTGCTGATTCGCCTGCATCGTGCGCGCATCATCGAGCTATTGCCGTTCAACCGCGTGAAACTCCTCACCGCCCGCAACTTCACGTGGCGCAAGGACGGACCCGTGCAGAAATTTTTTGCGCGGGAGGTGCAGCGCGAGTTCCTCGACTCGGCGTTCTCCGGGCCGGGCGAGCACCTGCGCTTCGTGGCCGGCCTGTTGTCGCGCACGAGCCTGGCGCAACTGCAGCAATCGATCGATCGGCTCACGCGCGAGTTCGACGAGCTCGTGCGGCGCGACGCGGCATTGCCGCTCACGGAGCGCTTGAGCTCGAGCGCGGTGCTCGCGCTGCGGCCGTGGGAGTTCTCCACGTTCAAGGCGCTGCGCCGCAAGCAGGCCGCGCCCGCCGCGTCGCCGGCCGCGCAGAGTCGGTAGTACACTCGGCGTCATGACGGGCACCGACCTGTTCACGGACCTGCGAATACCGCGCGACTACGGCCGCAATCCGCGCCGTCCGCGATTCAGAGAGGCTGGCGAGCTCGAGGACGTGGAGCCCAACATCGTCGGCACGATGCAGCGCTTGACGCCCGCCACGGCGGCCGCCTGGCGCAGCATGAAGCAGCGCGCCGCCGACGATGGCGTGCAACTGCTGCTCGTCTCCGGCTTTCGCAGCATCGCCCATCAAGCCGAGATCATCCGGCGCAAGCTGGCCGCCGGTCAGCCGCTCGAGGTCATTCTCGCCGTCAACGCGGCGCCGGGCTTCAGCGAGCACCACACGGGGCGCGCCGTGGACGTAGCGTCGCCCGGCACTCGGCCGCTCACCGCGGCGTTCGAATCTTCCGCTGCGTTCGCATGGCTCAACACGAACGCCGACGCGTTCGGTTTCCGGATGCCGTACGGCCGCGGCAACCGATTCGGGTTCGAATACGAGCCGTGGCACTGGTCGCAAATCGAAACGTACGATCGCCGGCGCAAGGAAAAGAGCGGCTGACGCCGCTTTCGACGAGTCGTTCAAAAAGGGAGTTGGTCATGTATCGCCGCTCGCTCCGTTGTATAGCGCCTCTCGGCGCAACGCTGGCGCTCGTCGCAACGAGCGCGCTATCCGCCGAGACGATTCGCCAGTGGCAGCTCGTGCCGAGCGGCGAGACGTTCGAGCTCGCGCTGCGCGAAGTCGAAGCTCCGGCGCCGGCGGCCAACGAGGTGGCGGTGCGCGTGCACGCCGTATCGCTGAACCGCCGCGACCTGATGATGCTGGCAGGCCGTTACGGCCGCGGCGGCACGCAAGCGAACAGCGTGCCGTTGTCGGACGGCGCAGGCGAGATCATCGCCGTCGGAGCGAACGTTACGCGCTTCAAGGTGGGCGACCGCGTGGCCGGCATTTTCTTCGAAGACTGGCTCGACGGTGATCCGACACCCGAGGCCATTGCCTCGGCGCGCGGCGGCAACGCCGGCGGCATGCTGTCCGAGGTCGTCGTCACCGATGCCGAGGCGCTCGTGCACACCCCTGCGCATCTTTCCTACGAGGAAGCCGCCACGCTGCCGTGCGTGGGCGTGACCGCCTGGGTGAGCCTCTTCAAGCGCGGCCAGCTCGAAGCCGGAGAGTTCGTGCTGCTCGAAGGCACCGGCGGGGTTTCGGTGTTCGGGCTGCAGCTCGCGGCCGCCGCCGGCGCAAAGCCGATCATCACGAGCTCGAGCGATGCGAAGCTGGCCCGCGCGCGCGAGCTCGGCGCATTCGGCACCGTGAATTACCGCTTGAATCCGGACTGGCAACGCGAGGTGCGCGCGCTCACCGGCGGCACCGGCGTGGATCAGGTGCTCGAGGTGGGCGGGCAGGACACCCTGCCGCGTGCGCTCGAGGCACTCGCGCACGGCGGCCACATTGCGCTCATAGGCGGGCTGTCGGGCTTCGCCAGCGACGTGCCCGTCGGCGCGCTCATGGGGCTCAATGCCACGGCGAGCGGCATCTACGTGGGCTCGCGCGCGGACTTCGAAGCGCTCAACGCGTTCTTGACCGAGCACCGCATCAAGCCGGTCGTCGACAAAGTTTTCGAGCTCGAAGATGCGCCGGCTGCTTTCGAAGCGATGGACAGCGGCGACTTTTTCGGCAAGGTCGTCATACGTCTCTAACGCGTGAGCACCGCCGAACGCGACAAGTGGGACGCGCGTTACCGTGACGGCGCGTACCGCGAGCGCACGCATCCCACGGCGCTCCTCGCCGCGTGGCTGCCGCGCCTGCCGCGCGGCCGTGCGCTCGACGTGGCTTGCGGCGCCGGGCGCAATGCGCTCTATCTCGCGCAGCACGGCTTCACCGTCACCGCGCTCGACGTTTCGAGCGTAGCGCTCGACCGCGGCCGGCGCGCGGCCGACGAGCGCGGGGTAACTGTGGAGTGGCTGCTCGCCGATCTCGACGACGACCCGGCGCGCGTATTGCCCGACGGCCCATTCGACCTGGTCGTATGGGTGCGCTACGTGCACCGCACCCTCATGCCGCACCTCGTCGCGCGGCTTGGCCCCGGCGGGGCCCTCGTCTGCGAGCAACACCTCGTGACCGACGAGCCGACGGCGGGCCCCACGAGCCCTGAGTTCCGGCTCGCGCCGGGTGAGCTCGCGGGCGCGGCGCAAGGCTTGCGCGTTGTGCACGCGTACGAGGGGCCCGTCACCGATCCGGACGGCCGCCTCGTGGCGCTCGCGCAACTGATCGGCCTGAACGCGGCGTAATTGGGTGACGCCGCACACTAATCGCGCGCGCTCACGGCTAGGCTGCGCTGCGATGCGCGGTATCCCGCTGTTCCTGCGTTGTACCTCCCTATGCGCCTGGCTCGCAGCCGTGCCGGCTCTGGCGCAGCAGCCGCCGGCCGGCGCTCCTGCCGCCGGACCCACGCGTGCAGCGCTCGAGCAGGCGGGCGCGACCATTGGCGCCGTTCGCATCGTCGTGGACAACGTGTTCGATCCCGATAATCCCGAGGAAGACAAGAAGCTCTACCGCTGGGCGAACCGCGTGCACGTGCGAACACGCGAGAACGTGATCGAAGACATCCTGCTGTTCACGGCGGGCGATCCGTTCGTGGCCCGCCTCCTCGACGAATCGGCGCGTGCATTGCGCGCGGGGGGCTTCATCTCCGAGGCCACGGTGGAGCCCGGCGTTTACGACGCCGCCACGAACAGCGTCGACGTCAACGTGCACGTGCGCGACTCGTGGTCGCTGGCCCTCGACTTGAAGTTGAACCGCAAGGGCGGCGAGACGGAATGGGGCATCGGCCTTTCCGACAACAACCTGCTCGGCACGGGCAAGACGCTCGAGTTCGCCTACGAAAGCGACATCGATCGCGATCAGACGTTGCTCGGCTACTCCGACGGCAACGTGTTCGGCAGCCGCGTGCGTCTCGGAGCCGTGCTCGCGAACTTGAGCGACGGCGACCGGCGCGAGCTCGTCGTCGAACGCCCGTTCTTCGCGCTCGACACGCGCTGGTCGCTCGGCGGCGAGATTCACGACGAGCAGCGCGTGGATACGATGTACGACCTCGGCGAGGAGATCGACGAGTTCGGCCATGGCATCGACGTGCTCACGTTACGAGGCGGCTGGTCTCGCGGCCTCGTCGGTCAGCGGGCGCATCGCTGGCTGTTCGGCGTTTCCTCCGAAGAGCACACGTTTCGCGCGACGCCCGACGTGCCGCAGCCGCTGTTGCTGCCGCCGGACCGCAAGCTCGTGTATCCGTGGCTCGGCTGGCAGCGCGTCGAGGACGATTACCGCGAGATGACCGAGCTCAACGACATGGGCCGCACCGAAGACATTTCCCTAGGCCTGAACCTGTTCGCGAGCGTGGGGTTCGCCGAGCGCCGCTTCGGTTCCGATCGCGACGCCACGCTGTTCCGGTTCTCCGCCGCAAAAGGTTGGGAGCCGGGCGGGCCGGGACGCCTGCTGCTGCTCGAGGCCGGCGGTTCCACGCGCCGCGAAGACGACGACTATCTCGATTCGCGCGTGCAGCTCGCCGCGAGCTATTACCGCCGCAATTTGGGACGGCATCTGTTCTCCGTGAGCTTGAGCGCGCTGGCCACCGAAAATATCGACCCCGAGAACCAGGTGCTGCTTGGCGGCGACAACGGCTTGCGCGGCTACCCCATCCGCTACCAGACCGGCGAAGACCGTACGATCTTGAACGTGGAACAGCGCTTCTTCACCGACTTTTATCCCTGGCGGCTGTTTCGCGTGGGCTGGGCCGTGTTCGCAGACGTCGGCCGAGTGAGCGGCCGCGATCCGCGCGCGGCTCCAAGCCTCGGCACGCTCGCCGACGTGGGCGTGGGATTACGTTTGAGCTCGCCGCGCGCGAGCGGCCGCAACGTCGTTCACATCGACGTGGCGTTTCCTTTGAATGACGGCGATCCGACGCTCGACAGCGTGCAGTTCGTCATCGAGACGAAAAGCTCGTTCTAACCGCGCGCAAACGGATTGCCGTCGATGTCGTGCGCGCCGGGCAGTGCTCTCACTCGGTCGAGCCAACCCGTCACCTGCGGCCATTTGTCGGTGTCGTAACCCGACACCTTCAGCATCGAGATCGGCCCGAAACACGACACGTCGGCGATGGTGGGCCGGCCGAGCGCGAGCCATTCGCGCTTTGCGAGCCACGCGTCCATGAGCTTGAGAATGTGGTCGCAGCGCGCATCGATTTCTTCATTGGAGAGCTTGATTGCATCGGGACGGCGCACCTTCGCGCGCTTCATCCACGGACCCTGATGAACTTCGTTCGCCGACTTCGACAGCCACTCGGCCACCTTGGCCTCGCCCTCGGCGTCGGCGGGTAACCACGAACCGCTCGGATCGTACTTGCGCGCCACATACACCAAGCACGCATGCGAATCCGCGATGCTGAAGTTGCCGTCGGTGAGCGCCGGCATCTGGCCGAACGGGTTCAGCGTAAGGAACGGGGCGCGCTTGTGCTCGCCGGCATACATATCGAGCTCCACGAGCTCGTACGGCTGGCGCAGCATCGACAGAAGCAGCCGCACCTTGTAGCCGTTGATCGAAGCTTTCGTCGAATGCAGGCGAATCATCGGCATTTCCCCGGGCGCTCGCTTGTAGCGAGTATCGAGCCACTCTAGAGAGCAGCGCCCGGAAGCGTCAAATCGCGCCTAGAAGCTGCGTGCGAGGCCGATCGCAACGCGGTGCGCGTCGTAGGAGAAGGCTGGAACCGTCGAATCGTTGTCGGACCACCGATACTCGGCACTCACCGTCCAGCCCGCGGCCAAGCCACGCCGCGCCGCGAACGACGCCTCGAGCAGCCGTTCCTCGCGCGGCACGCTCGCGTCGTCGTAATCGCTGTCGCGATAGATGGCCGCCGCGTCGGCACTCCAAGCGCTCGACAGGCGCCTTTGGTACGTCAACGACCAGCGCTGACGCGACGGCGATACGCCTGGATCGAGCCGGCGGTTGCGCTCGAGATCGTAGCCGACGCGAACGCGTGCATCGCCTTCGTGCGTAACCGCGAGTCGCAGTTGTCGCCGCGAGCCTTCGAGGTAGGCGAAGCGCTCGTCCCCGGGTTCGACATCGTCGTAGGTTACGCGCGCATCGAAGAACAGGCGCTCGCCGAGATTGCGGCGCAACCGCAGATCCGCGCCCAGGGCTTTCTCGAAACCGTCGCCGTCGAGCGTGCTGCGTGCGATCGTCGGGCCCACGGCGAGCGTCCACGGGCCCAATCTCCGCTCGGCGGCGAGCGCTAATCGCATGGCGGTTTGGTCGAACTCGTCGGCATCGGCATAGTGGACTGCGTAGCCGCTCACGTCGAAACGCAGTCCGCTGCGACCGAAGTTGCGGGTGAGCACGCCGAACGCTTCGGCGAGCGGGCTCGATGCCGATTCCGGGCTCGCGAGCAACAACTCGTCGACGAGCGCGACGTTGTCGTCATGACCGATGCCGCCGGAAACGTAGCCGCGCCATCTCGACGCTGCAATGGGCGCGGGCAACCCGAGCTCGGCGAGCTGCGCGTTCGCAAGCGCCGCGATCTTGTCATCGGTGCTGCCGCTCGCGCGCGCGAAAGCACTACGAGCCTCGGCTGGCCGGCCTCCGGCCCGCAGCGCAAGACCTTTGTTGTACTCGGCGAGCTCGCGCAGCGCGGGAAACGACGTTGCGAGCTCGGCAAACGTGGCTTCCGCGGCATCGTAGTTGCGTAAACGGTACTCGCAAACGCCGATGTTGTACTGAACGCTGGGGCCCGTCGATCCGGCGAGGCGTGCGGCTTCGAACAGGCGCAAAGCCTCGCCGTACTCGCCCACGGCGAACGCACGCTCGCCTTCGGCAAACAACGCGCTCGCATCTGCGGCATGCGCCGCGTGAGCGAGCATCATGAGCGCGCCTACAACCGTGAAGACCAAACCTCGAAGCATCACCGCGTCGAACGACAGAGGAAGCCGCCCGTAGTCTACCGGGCGCCACAGGGAGCGGCGCGAGCCGAACGGCTACGCCGTCATGGACGGCCGGGGGGCGTCTCGGGAGGGCCCGGTGCGTTCTCGGGAGGCCCCGGAAGGTTGTCGGGAGGGCCAGGAACGTTCTCGGGCGGCGACGGACCGTCCGGAGGCCCGGGCACGTCGCTCGGAGGACCGGCGTCATCGGGGCGGCCTGCGTTCTCGCGATTCTCACGCGCCTGCTCGGCCACCTCTTGGCCGAACTCGCGGCCGCGCTCGCGCGCCTCTGCGGCGATGTCGCGACCGGCGCCGCGGCCGTTCTCGGCACCCGGCGGCGGACCGTCTGCGGGCCGCTCTTCACGATCGGCAGCCGCGACTGCCGGCGGCAACTCGATGCGGCGCGTGATGTCTTCCGGGCCGACGGCATTCTCGGGCAACAGCCGGATCGTGACCTCGAGCGCGTCGTTTGCGGGTGGTTGAGCTTGCACGCCGAGCCCGAACACGAGCGACAGCGCGGCATATGCACCGTATCGCATCGGTCGCTGAATCGTCGTCGCCATGATTACTCCCCTCTCAACTCCCTGCCGACATCAAACACGTACGAGCAGCCGTTGCGTTCCCGCGGCATCAGCCCGCCCCATCGCCGCGAACGTCGAGCAGAAACGTGCGGCGTCGAGCTCCATGCGCCACCTCGACGACGACTTGCCCACCCATCGCATCGAGCGCCACCACGGGTAGTGTCAATTCATTGACGCCGCGGTCGAGGTTCGTGGACCAGCGCAGCTCGCGCTGTTGCCCGTAGCCGTCGAGCGCCACGGCGCCGCGGAGCTCGACGCGCACGTCGGCACCGAGCAACGGCTCCGGCGATTCGAGCGTTACGGTCACGTCGCGAGGCATGTTCAGCGCGAGCCGCACCTGGGGCACGGCGCCGGCGAGGTCGCCGTCGAATGCCCGCTGCCACAGGCCGAACGCGACGGCAGCAACCGCAGCCGCGAGCGCCACGCCGCTTGCGGCGCCGCGGATGAACCCACGGCGGTAGCGCCGCGCGGGCTCGTACAGGGCTCGGTCTACGGCGCGCACAACGGCGCGCTCATCGGCCGTGGGCTGTGGCTCGTGGCGCAGCAAGCGCAGCGCCTCCACGGCACGCAGCGCCGACTGGCATTCGTCGCAACCGGCCGCATGCTCGAATGCGGCCGTGAGATCGGCGCCCGGCTGGGCCGCCGTCTGTATGCGTTCGATCGCGTCCTCGCATCGCATGCCTCAATCTCCCTCGAGCCGCATTGGCGCGCCTCGATCTCGCTGCAATAGCCGCCCCAACCTAACTCGTGCGCGATGCAGCCGCGACTTGATTGTCCCTTCCTTCAAGCCCGTCAGCGACTGAATCTCGCTCAATGTGTAGCCCTCCACGTCGTGCAGCGCCAGCAGCGCACGGTGCTCCGTGCTCAAATACCGCCACGCAGCTTCGATGCGGCCGCGGTCCGAAGCACGCTCTGCCTCTTCAGCGGGCCCGGGCTCGTCGCCGACGAACTCTTCCTCGTCCTCGATCGCCCGCACGTGCTTGCGTTCGTAGCGCCGCCGCGAATCGATGAATAGCCGGTACAGCACCCGCATCAACCAGCCGCGCGGTTGCTCGAGAAGCTCGATCTCGGCGAAGTGTGGGTAAGCCCGCGCACATACTTCTTGCACCAGGTCCTCGGCGTCCACGACCGAGCGCGTGAGGCGATAGGCCGCGCCATATAACGCTTGGTAGTGCTGCCGAACGAGCGCCGCAAACCGATCCGATTCCGACTCACCGCCAGGGTGACCGGTGCGCTTTAGCATGCAGCGACTGTCCTACGCCTCGACACCACGGCTCAACTACCAACACGGACGGCGGGGATTTCGGTTCCGCGCACCGTCAACATCACGTTCAACGACGGCACGAGAGTCGGCCACGCTGACGCGATTATGTCAATTCGCCGGAACGCGCTTGGCGCCCAGCTCGTGTTGGACTGTGGGTAGGCCACGCGCGGCGCACGCGCATTGGGAGCGTTGTAATGGATTACGCAAGGGTCGTTCGGCGCGCAGCCGGAGCCGTCGCGATCGCGAGCTTGCTGGGCTGCTCGGGGGGCGGCAGCGGCGCGTCGGGCGGACAGGCCATGATTAGCATTTCGCTGATGGACGCCCCGGTCGATGGCGTGACGGCCGTCTACGTGAAGATCACGTCGATGTGGATCAAGCCGCACGGCGACGGGCCGGCCGTACAACTGCCGCTCGAGAACGCGCCGCTGACCGTGAATCTGCTGGAGCTCACCGACACGAACGCCGCGATTCTCGTCGACAACGCCGTCATAGAGCCGGGCTCGTACGAGTGGCTCGCGATGGACATTGCCGCGGAGCCGGACGTACGCGACTCGTATGTCATGACGGAGATCGGCGGCGAGGAGGAGATCGATCTCTTCTTGCCGAGCGGCCGTCTGCGTCTCGTCGGCGGCTTCGACGTGCCGCCGAATCAGGCCGTTCGCCTGCTGTTCGATTGGGACATGCGCCAGGGCCTCGTCTATCCGCCGGGGCTCGGGCGATACCTCTTGAAACCTGCGTTTCGCATGCTCGACGTAACGGCGTACGGCGTTCTGCAAGGCACGATCACGGCAGCCACCGTCGGCACGAGCCTGGATCCGGCCGCCAACACCTGCGCCTCGGACGACGACATGGACCTCGAGGTCGGCAACGTCGTGTACGTGTTCGAAGGCTCCATGACGCCGAACGACGTCGACGGCACCGACGACGCGATCGCAACGGTCGAAGCCACGCTTAACGCAGCGGGCGATTACGTTTACCGCACGGTGATCGACCCCGGCACCTACACCGTCGTCTTTACCTGCGAAAGCGGCAACGACGATCCCGAAGCCGACGACGACATTACCTTCGTGGACCCCGTGGTCCCGAATCCCGTCGTCAATACGGGCGATACGACAACCGTCGATTTTGACACCTCCCGCCCAACTGCATAGGGAGGGGTGGCCCCGCTTCGGCGGGGCCGCTTTTTTGGGCGGCCGGCGCGCTTCGATCGTCGCGTGTCGAATCGCCGTATCATGCGCGCCGAAGCGCCATGAAACCCACCACCACTGCGACTCTACAGATTCATTTCTGCGTGCTGCTGTGGGGCTTCACGGCGATCCTGGGCAAGCTGATTACGCTCGCCGCGCTGCCGCTCGTCTGGTGGCGCATGTTGATCGTGGTGGCAGCGCTCGCGCTCGTGCCGAGCGTGCTGCGGTCGGTGCGCACTTTGCCCGCGCGGGTGTGGCTGGCCTACGCAGGCGTCGGCGTTCTCGTCGCACTGCACTGGCTCACGTTTTACGGCGCCATCAAGCTCGCGAATGCATCCGTGGCCGCTACCTGCATCGCGCTCGCCGCCCCCTTCACGGCACTCGTGGAACCGTGGCTCACGCGGACGCGCTTCTCCGCGCGCGATCTCCTGCTGGGCCTAGCCGTGCTGCCCGGCGTTGCGCTCGTCGTAGGCGGCGTGCCGGGCGGCATGCGAGACGGCATCATCGTGGGCGCAGTATCGGCGCTGCTCGTGGCGGTGTTCGGCTCGCTGAACAAACGGCTTGCGCACCGCGGCGAAGCGCTCACCGCCACCGCGCTCGAGCTCGGCGCCGGGGTGATCACGCTGAGCCTGCTGGCGCCGCTGCTTCCCACGCTGATGCCTGAGCTTGCGGGGCCGCTGCTTCAGTGGCCGACACTGCGCGACGGTCTATTGCTGCTCACGCTCGCGCTCGTCTGCACATTGCTGCCTTTTTCGCTGTCGTTCGTGGCGTTGCGGCACATCAGCGCCTTCTCCGCACAGCTCGCCATCAATCTCGAGCCGATCTACACGATCGTGCTCGCGGCTGTGCTGCTCGGCGAGCAACGCGAGCTCACGGTGCAGTTCTACTTCGGTGTTGCAATCATTCTCGCGGCGCTATCGTTGCAGCCGCTCGTTGGCCGGCCGCGCGAGGTGGTCGTGTCCACCGGCGTCTAGCGCGAATCGACGCACTGCCCATACGATGCTTAGCTGAATGTCATCGAGGGCCATGGCATGCACAAGAGTCGCCTTGCGGGCTTCATCATCGATTGCAAGACCCACGATCTAAAGTCGGCCGCAACATTTTGGGGCGGCGCGCTCGGCATGGAGGTTCGCGCACTGCCGGGGGAAGAAGGAACCAAGTACGCGCAGCTCGTGCACCCGCAGGACCGGTTGCACGTCGAGGTGCAGTCGGTTGCCCATCCTAGCCGCGTTCATCTCGACATCGAGACGGACGACGTCGAGGCCGAAGCTCGGCGCCTCGAGCAGCTCGGCGCCAAGCGCGTCGAAAAGGTCAAAACCTGGTGGGTGATGGAAGCGCCTACCGGGCAACGATTCTGCGTCGTCCGAGCGAAGAGCTCGACGTTCGCGGCGGAGGCTCGCGCCTGGGAGTGAGCAGCCGCCTCGTTTTCTGAGCCCTGCGGACCGGCCGGCAACTGCGCGCCCTCGCCCATTCGGGGCGATTCCCTGCGCGTGAGGCCATCGCCATGGTAACGGCGGGGAATAGCCGTATAATGCGCGCCTTTTTACCTCCCCCCCGGCTGTGCGTCATGTTGCCCAAGGAACGGCTGCGAAACATTGCGATCATCGCGCACGTCGATCACGGCAAAACCACGCTCGTCGACAAGCTGCTCACGCAGTCGGGCTCGCTCGATGCGCGCACCGTGCTGCCCGAGCGAGCGATGGACTCCAACGACCTCGAGCGCGAGCGCGGCATCACGATTCTCGCGAAGAACACGGCCATCACCTGGCGCGATTGGCGCATCAATATCGTCGACACCCCAGGGCACGCGGACTTCGGCGGCGAAGTGGAGCGCGTGTTGTCGATGGTCGACGGCGTGCTGCTGCTCGTCGATGCCGTGGACGGGCCGATGCCGCAAACGCGGTTCGTGACGCAAAAGGCGTTCTTGCGCGGTTTCACGCCGCTCGTCGTCATCAACAAGATCGACCGCGACGGCGCGCGGCCCGATTGGGTGCTCGATCAAACGTTCGATCTCTTCGACCGCTTGGGCGCGAGCGACAAGCAGCTCGACTTTCCCGTGATCTACGCGTCTGCGCTGAAGGGTTACGCAGGCAGAACCGCCGACGTCCGCGACGGCACGATGGAGGCGTTGTTCGAAACGATCGTGAGCAACGTGCCGCCGCCGCCCGTCGAGCTCGAAGGGCCGTTGCAGCTGCAAGTGTCGAGCCTCGACTACAGCTCGTACGTGGGCCTGCTCGGCATCGGCCGCGTGAGCCGCGGAGTGGTGCGGCGCAACATGCCGATTACGCTCGCACAGCGTGACGGCACGGAGCGCAACGCACAGCTCATGGAGCTGTACGGTTTCGAAGGGCTGGAGCGTAAACCGATCACCGAAGCCGGCGCCGGCGACATCGTGGTGTTCAGCGGCATCGACGATCTACAGATCTCCGATACCGTTTGCGCGCGCGGCGCAGCCGAAGCGCTGCCGCCGCTCAAGGTCGACGAGCCCACGATCACGATGACGTTCCAGGTGAACAAGTCACCGTTTGCGGGCAAGGAAGGCCGGTTCCTCACGAGCCGGCAAATCCGCGAGCGCCTCACGCAGGAGCTCATGCACAACGTGGCGCTGCGAGTCGAGGACACCGGCGATCCGGATCGCTTCCGCGTGTCCGGCCGTGGCGAGCTGCACCTGTCCGTGCTCATCGAGAACATGCGGCGCGAAGGCTACGAGCTCGCGGTGTCGCGGCCGGCCGTGATCGAGCGCGTCGTCGACGGCGAGGTGCATGAGCCGTGGGAGCAGCTCACGGTCGACTTTGCCGATCAGTACCAGGGTGCGGTGATGACGCGGCTCGCGGAGCGCAAAGGCGAGCTCATCTCGATGATGCCCGACGGCCGCGGGCGCGTGCGCCTCGACTACCGGATTCCGGCACGCGGGCTCATCGGCTTTCGCACCGAGTACCTTACGGTGACGGCCGGCACCGGCCTGCTCTACCACATCTTCGACGGCTACGCGCCGCGCTCGAAGGGTGAGATCGGCCAGCGCACCAATGGCGCGCTCGTCTCGATGGTGCAAGGCAAAGCGCTCGCGTACGCACTCTTCAATCTGCAAGAGCGCGGCGCGTTGTTCATCGGCCACGGTGTCGAGGTGTACGAAGGGATGATCATCGGCATCCACAGCCGCGACAACGACCTCATGGTGAATCCCACGAAGGGCAAGCAGCTTACGAACGTGCGCGCCGCGGGCTCCGACGAGAACATCATTCTCACGCCGCCGATCCGCTTCTCGCTCGAGCAAGCGCTCGAGTTCATCGACGACGACGAGCTCGTCGAGGTGACGCCGATGAGTATTCGTTTGCGCAAGAAACTGCTCACGGAGAACCAGCGCAAGCGCGAGTCGCGCAAGGCCGCGGACGGCTAGCTCATACTGCGGCCCCGGCTGCGGCCGTTATCACCAGGCGGGATTGCCGGGCGGAGCGGCCCAGGCTTCATTACCTTCGTTGTAGATGCGCCGCCTGATGCTCGCTCATCGCGTGATTCAAGGACCGCATCAACTCGAGCATAGCCGAATGCGGTAGTGTAGGCGCATGCGAATCGATTCGATCCTAACCATTCTCGACAAGCCCAAACACGAGCAGCTGGCGCTCGCGCGTGCCGTTACGCTGGCAGACCGGGCACAGGTGCCGTTGACGTTGGCGGCCTTTTGTTGGCAGCCGCTGGCAGACCGTGGCGCCGAGTTCACGCCGGCCGTGCGCGACGCGATCCGCCGCCAGCTCGTCGATGAGCGCCGGACGTGGCAACGCGAGCTCGTAGAGGCGCAGGAGATCGAGCATCTCGATGTGCGGCGGAAGACCGTGTGGACGGAAGACATCGCGCGCTGGGTCGCGAAGGAAGCCGAGAAGCACAACGGCACGTTGGTCGTGAAGTCGGTGCACAAGTCTCGTACGCTGCTGCACACTCCGCTCGACTGGAAACTGCTACGCGAGTCGAGGGCGCCGATCTTGCTCGTTCAGCCGCGCAAACGCCGCACGATACGCAATATTCTGGCCGCGCTCGATTTGCGGAACATCGACGAGATGCACCAGCGTCTGAATCGCAAGGTGATGGACGCGGCGGCGACGTTCGCCCGCTTGTTCGATGCCAAAGTGCACTGCGTTTACGCGGTCGAGGTGTCCCAGGTGCTTCGCGATCTCGACATCGTCGATCCACGTCGAGCGCTGAAGAACGCACGCAAAGCGTCGCGCGACGCTCTCGAGGAGTTACTCGAGCCGTACGGCATATCGCCGAAGGCAGTGCATTTTCCCGTCGCCAAGGTCGGCCAGGCAGTCTCCGCCGTGAGTCGTGCCGTGCGCGCCGATCTGCTCGTCGTCGGCACCTCCGCTCGCCGCGCGCGCCAGCGCCTCGGCCTCGGTAACTCGGCGGAACGGCTGCTCACGAAAGCCGTGTGCGACGTGCTCGCCGTCCATCCCGGAGCAGCTTCGTGAACGTCGGGTGCATGGCGGTGCACGGCAAATTGGTCGCGCGTTGAATGGACATCCAACTCACCGCGAACGAAGCCCGCGTCATCGGCTGCCTCATAGAGAAGTCGGTGATCACGCCGGACCAGTACCCGCTTTCGCTGAACGCGCTGGTCAACGCGTGCAATCAGAAATCGAGCCGTGAGCCAGTGTTGTCGCTCGAGCCAGGCGTAGTGCAGCGCACGGTAACGGATCTCATCGCAAAGCGGCTCGTGATGACGCAGGAATTCGGCAGCCGCGTCGAGAAGTATCAGCAGCGACTGTGCAACACGCATTTCGCGCAGATCAAGTTCTCTCCCGCCGAGCTCGCCGTCATGTGTCTCTTGCTCTTGCGAGGGCCGCAAACACCGGGCGAGCTCAAAGCGCACAGCGGCCGACTGCACGAGTTCGCTGAATCGGGTGAAGTCGAGGCGACGCTCGAGTCGCTGCTGACGCGCGCCGACGGGCCGTTCGTCGCGCGACTAGCGCGGGAGCCGCGGCGCAAGGATCACGCCTATGCGCACCTATTCGGCGGTGCAATCGAATCCTCACCGTTGGAGACGAGGTCCGCGGAGAGCGCCGAGGCACCCGCCGCTGCGCGCCCGAGCGCGCTCGCAACGCTCGAGGCACGCGTCGAAAAGCTCGAGCAGGAGCTCGCCGAGCTCAAACGCGCGCTCGGCAGCGAATCGACGTAACGCCGTTACGAGCCCTCGACGGGCTCTAGCCGCAAGATCGTGCCGTCGGGATTGGCGCCGCCGAACGAGCGCTCGGTGGCCACGTAAAGAAAGCCATCGCGCGTCTGCTGCACGTCGCGAATCCGAATGTCGAGCGGCCGCAGCACCGGCTCGCGGCGTTCCGCCTGCGACGGTTGACCGAACGCGATGCGCTGCAAGCTCAAGCCGTTCAGGGCGCCGACGAACAGGTTGTTCTGCCACCGCGGGAAACGCTCGCCCGTGTAAAAAAGAAGGCTCGACGGGCTAATCGACGGCACCCAGAACATGCGCGCGTTGTCCATGCCGTCGCGGTAGTACGGCTGATCGGACGCGAGCGAGCCGGTGTAGTTGCGGCCCATCGAGACGAGGGGCCAACCGTAGTTGTGCCCCGGCAGCAGAATGTTGACCTCATCGCCGCCCATCGGGCCGATCTCGGCTTGCCACAACTGGCCGGTCTCGGGATGGAATGCGAGGCCGTAGCCGTTGCGGTGGCCGTACGTGAAGATTTCGGGTTTGGCGTCCGCGCGGCCGACGAACGGATTATCGGGCGGCACGCTGCCGTCATCGCGAATGCGCAGCGTCTTGCCGACATGGTTACTCAGGCTCTGCGCTTTCATTCGCAGGCTGTTGTCCTCGGTGCCCGTGCAACAGAGCCGATCTCGATCGCCCACCGTCACGTAGAGCGTCTCGTCGGGACCGAACAAGAGCTTGCCGCCCATGTTGCCGCCTGTCTCCCACGCGTCCGCGACGAAGATTTCCTCGACGTCGCGCAATTGCTTGCCGTCGAAACGGCCGCGCGCCACGGCGAGCGTGGTGCCGGCCTCGCCGGCTTTCGGATATGAAAAATAGACGAGCCGGTTCGAAGCAAACCGCGGATGCAGCGCGAGCCACTTGAGCTCGTTGCCGGCCGCGACCCCTTCCGCCGACCACACGGGCTCGGCGACGAGCGTATCGCGCTCGATCAGCCGGATGCGGCCGTTGCGCTCGGCCACCAGCATCGAGCGCGCCTCGGGCAGCAGCGCGATGCTCCAGGGATGCACCAAGCCCGTCGCGATCGTGACGGCGCGAATTTGCCCGCCCTGCACGTCGACGACCGTCGCGCTCGGCGGCTGGGCCTGCGCGGCAGTGCACGCCACTGCGAGCACTGCGATAGCGCAGAACGAAATGCGACGCAGCATGAACATCCCCCCAGGGCTGCAACGCCGAAATCATAGCAGTGGGCGGGAGGGACGGATTTATTTAATCCGTCCCCTACCGGCAGGCGGAGGGTAGATAGCGCGGGTCCATGCCGGCGGCGCCGAAGAATCTTGCGGCCGAGTCCATGGCGACGGCGCCGCCGCCCGGAGGTCTTGCCATGCCGCAGCGCCACACCAGGCTTTTGTCGGGCATGACATAGGGCTGAATCGCGAGCACCTTACCCGCGATCGCCGGATAGGCATGGTCGGCATAGGTAACGAGGATGGTGCCTCCGGCTACGTCGACGCTCGCCACGTACTGCCCCCCGGAATCCGTCGCGTCTGCCGACAAGCCGGCGGCGAGACGGTCCGCCGGCGCAACACCGTTGCGCTCGAAGGCGGCCGCAACCGCGGCGCGCGGGGCGGCCGCCAGATTCAGACCCTCCGACACTTGCGCTCGGATCGTGTAGTCCTGATAGGCCGGGATTGCGATTGCAGCGAGCATGCCGCCGATGGCGACGAGCGGCAGAAGGCATGCGAGGATCACGACGCCCGCCGTGTTCGGCGGCGGCGGTTTACCGTATTGATTCTCGCCGGCCGTGCCGGGCACGAACCAGAAGATCAGCGCTGCGAGCGGTACGAAAACGATCAACGACAGCCAGCCCGTCGTGTTCATGTCATGCGCGCGCTGAATCGTAAGCAGGATCTGGATGATGAAGATCGCGATGTACCCCGCCGCCCCCACCACGATTGCCAGCGTTGGGTCGGCTGCCGCGGTCATGGCAACCGCAACGAGGAGCACCATGGCGATCAGCAGCGAAAGGCCCGTCGTGTAACCGATGAAGCGCAGGCGTCCGAGGCGGCCTCGCGGCGAAAAGATCCTGATTTCGCCGTACTCCTCGGTGGCGCCCGCGCCGGCGACGTTCGTTTGCGGAGCGGCGTACGGGTTGCGGTCTTGCATGAGCCACCTCGTTGCGTCGCAGCGAAAGTCTTCCGGACGCGACGGAATGTTAGGCGCTAACGCGAAGCACGCGAAGCGAGCTGCGTCACAGTCGTTTATGATTCCTGCCGACCTTATGGCAACCACCGTCGAGCGAGCAACCTGCACGTGACGCGCACCGTCAACGTTTCCGACGTCATCGACAATCAGCCGGTCGGCGCATTTCAGCTGCGGGTGTTCTTCCTCTGCGCGGCGGTGCTGTTCGTGGACGGATTCGACGTGCAGGGCATCACGTACGTCGCGCCGGCCATCAGCCAGGAGTGGGGGCTCGCGCGCGGCGCCCTCGGCCCCACGTTCAGCGCCGGGCTGTTCGGCGTGATGCTCGGCGCGATGCTGCTGGCGCCGCTCGCAGACCGCATCGGCCGGCGGCGCGTGATCGTTCTCTCCTGCGTCGCCTTCGGCATCGGCACGCTGCTGACGCTGTTGGTGGACTCGTTGAGCGCTCTGCTCGTGCTGCGCTTCTTCACGGGGCTCGGCCTGGGCAGCGCGTTGCCGAACGCAATCGGCCTCGCTTCGGAGTACGCGCCGCACAAGCGGCGCGCGCTGATCGTCATGTTCGTGGGCAGCGGCATCTCGCTCGGCGCCATCGGCGCCGGAGCCGCTGCGGCGCAGCTCGTGGCACCGTTCGGCTGGCGCGTGGTGTTCCTCGTCGGCGGCATCCTGCCGTTGCTGCTGGCCGCGGCACTCGCGCGCTTCTTGCCCGAGTCGATCCGCTTCGCCGCGGCCGTACCCGGCCGCCAGGCCGAAGCGAAGCGCTTGCTGCGTAAGGTCAAACCCGCGCTCGGCGGAGATGCCGACATCGACGTCGTTTCCGGCGATCGCGAGGGCGGCAAGGCCACGGTGGTCGATCTCTTCAACGACGGCCGCGGCCTCGCCACGATGTGCCTGTGGGTAGCGTTCTTCATGAGCCTGCTGAACGTGTACCTCGCCATCAACTGGCTGCCGACGTCGTTGAACGCGTCCGGCTTCACGCTCACGCAAGCGAACGTGATGACCTCCCTCTATCACGTCGGCGGCGTGGCCGGCACCTATGCCATCGGGCTGTTCATGGACCGGCTCGGCGCGCACCGCATGGTGCTGGTGGCGCTCTTGCTTGCCGCGCTCGGGTTCTATACGTTCGCCACGGCCACCGGTTTGGCACAAGGGCCGACAACTGCGATTCTGATGGTCGCGGGGGTGGGCGTGATCGGCGCGCAGGTCGGCGTCACGGCGCTCGCATCGATGACCTATCCCGTCACGATGCGCGCCACGGGCCTCGGCTGGGCGCTCGGCGTGGGCCGCGTGGGCTCGATCGTCGGCCCCGCCATCGGCGGGCTCGTGGTGGCGACGGCGGCCGATGCGCGCTCCGTGTACTTGGGCTGCATCGTGCCCGTGCTCATCGGCATGGCGGCCGTGGCGTTGCTGAAGCGCACCGCGGCTGCTGCGCCGCAAACCGCAACCGCGAGCTGAACCACATGCGTACCGACCTTGGCTTCAAGCGCATCGCCACCGAAGAAGCCTTCGCCACGAAGGACCTCGTTCGTGCCTACCGCGAGCTGCTCGCGCGCAAAGGCTCGAACGACATCGGCTTCAACAGCCTCATGGGCTACTACCTCACGAATCCCAGCGAGCGCACGCGCCAAGTCAGCGAGCGTCTTCAAGACCTAGGCCAGCGCCGGCTCGACGACATGAGCGCCACCGGCATCGCGCTGCAGATCCTGTCGTTGACCTCGCCCGGCGTGCAGATTTTCGATGCGCCGACGGGTACTGCGCTCGCGCGCGCCACCAACGACGAGCTCGCGGCCGCAATCGGCGCGAACCCCACGCGCTTCGCCGGGCTAGCCGCGATTGCGCCGCAGGATCCAAGCGAAGCGGCCAAGGAGCTCGAGCGCGGCGTGCGCACGCTCGGCTTGAAGGGCGCAATCGTGAACTCGCACACGCACGGCGAGTACTTGGACGACGCGAAGTTCTGGGACATCTTCGCCGCCGCCGAAGCGCTCGACGTGCCCGTGTACATTCACCCGAACACGCCCTCGAACGACATGATCAAACCGTTCATGGCAAGAGGCCTCGACGGCGCAGTGTTCGGTTTCGCAGTGGAGACGGCTCTTCACGCCCTGCGGCTCGTGGTCAGCGGCGTATTCGATCGCTTCCCGAAGCTCACCGTCGTGCTCGGGCACCTGGGCGAGGGGCTCCCGTATTGGCTGTCGCGCATCGACTTCATGCACGGCGCGAGCGTGCGCTCGGGCCGCTACGCCAGCCAGCCGCAGCTGAAGCGCAAGGTCAGCGACTACCTCAAGCAGAACTTCTTCTACACGACGAGCGGCATGGCATGGACGCCGCCGATTCGCTACGTGCAGGACGTCATGGGCATGGATCGGCTCATGTACGCGATGGACTATCCGTACCAATTCGTGCCCGAGGAAGTGAACGTCACGGACGAGCTGCCGATCGGCTACGAGGACTTGAAGGCGTTCTATCAAACCAACGCCGAGCGCGTGTTCAAGTTGTAGCTAAGGCGTCCAGGCGTAACTCAGCTTGAAGAACAGCGTCCGCCCAGTCTTCTCGAGCTCGCTGGTGAAATCGTCCTCGATTTCGTTGTCCGCATAGCCCGCAAACAACACCGTCTGCGGATTCAGCTTGTACGAATAGAGGAGCTGCGTGGCCCGCGACGATGTGCTGGGGTCGGTGAGCAAACGGTTCACGTAGAGATCGACATTACGCGTTACGTCCTGATCCTGCAGCGTAAGACGCACGAAGCTGCGCACGTTGAACTGCCACGTGAGCCTCAAATCGGTGAGCTTGGCGCTGAACACGGTGGGGCCGTCCTTGGCGCTCAAGCGATCGGACGTATAGCGCAAGCGCACGAGCAGGTGCCGCGTGGCGTTCCAATCGACCTGCGGTTGCCAGCGGCGTTGATCGGCGAGGCGCGAATTCGTGTAGTCGATCTGCTCGCCGCGGTTCAACTGCAGGCTGATGTTCAAGCCGCTGCGCGGCCGGAATTGGCCGAACATGAAGGCCGTATTTAAGTCGTAAGTCTCGCCTTGCCAAAACTCTTTGCGCGGCCCGGCGCCGAGACGCGCGAACGACTGCAGCGGCCCCTGAAACGTGATGAACGGCTGGAGGTTGCGGTTGATGAGCTGGCCGCCGGTGGTCTCTGAGCGGCCGCCCTGCAGGCCTAGACGGTAGTCGGTGTACCAGGCGCCCGGCGCGCCGTAGAACGTGCGGTTCATCTCGAAGCCGTCCTGCACCACGTCCACGCGCGTGATGAAGCCGGAATCGGCGCGGAACCTGGGATCGAGATCTTGGTGCCACGCTTGCGCGAACCAGTTGCGCGAGCCATAGCGGTACTCGAGCCGCCAAGCGTCGCCTTCGAGCTGCTCGGCCTGAGCGAACTGAAGAGCGGTGTCGGCCGGATACTCCGTGCGCGAGTCGAGATACTGAAATCGCAGCGTGCTCTGGTCGTTGATGAAGTAGCGGCCGTCGAAGCCGGCGACCTCGTTGCTGTAGCCGTCGCCTTGGCGGCGGGTGATGAGCGCACCGATCGTGGAGGCTTGGCCGAAGCCGCGCGTATAGCGGCCGACGAACGAGTCGTTGTCCTGCGCCAGCGACGTGGTGCTCGAGCCGAACGGCCCCGGAAACAGCAAGTTCGTGACGGTGTCGTTCGTTGCGAATACGCCGATCGTGTTGCTGCCCGAGCGGCCCGTGAACTTCACGCCGGCGTCCGGATCGGCAACGGTACGCGTGAAGACGGCCTGGAGCGGGCTGTTGTAGTAGTCCTCGCCCTCGAGGAAGAACGGCCGCGTTTCGGGATAAAACAGCGCGAATGTGGCGTTTTCTTGGAGCTGCGCGAAGTCGGCCTCCACTTGCGAGAAGTCTGGATTCAGGGCCAGATCGAGCGTCAAGTCGGGCGTGATACCCCAGCGCACCCCGAGCCCGGCCTCGGTCTCGAAATCGCCGCGCTCGAGCGGACCGACGACCGGCACTGGGCGCGAATCGGTGCGCGCAGCCGTCAACGTGGGAACCACCTCGAGCGCCTTGCCGGGCTCTGCGTTCGCGAAGCCCGTGAACTTATTGAACTGACACAGATAGCAGCTTCGGTTTCGGTCCTGCGCATTGTTCGAGATACGCACGCGCTGCGCCCGCGGCCGAAAGCGCAGCACGTCGATGCCCCAGATTTGCTCGCCGGCCACGCGCGGAAACCGCAGTTGACTGAACGGGATCGAGATTTCCACCGTGAACCCGCGCTCGTTGATCTGGCCCTCGGAGTCCCAGATTGCATTCCACGACGAGCTCTCGTTGCGATTCACGTCGTCCTGGATCAGGTCCATCTGCACGCCGTAGGGATTGACGAAGAACTCGAACGCGCGGCGTTGATCGTTGAACGTGTCGAGCACCACCCCCACGAAGTCGTCGTTGAAAGCAGAGTCGCGATCGCGCAAGTAGGCGCGGATCGACTCCGGCTGCGGGTCGCGCGCATCGAATGCAATCAGCAGTTGGTTGCCGTTCTCGACGAGATAGGCGGTGGTCTCGACCTCGGGAGGCTGATTCTCGCGCGGGTAGGTTTCCACCGTCAGCCGCAGCGCGAGCGCCTCGCGCCAGATAGCGTCGTCGAGCACGCCGTCGATCTCCACGGTTTGACTGGAGTGCGGAATCGCCAAGCTGGCGACGCGGCCCGCGACGACAGAGTCATCGGCTTGACCGTACGCGCCGCATGGTGCGGCGATCAATAGTGCGGACCACGCCGCGCCACGCAAACCAACCATTGGCTCGAACGCTCCTTTCCTAGCCGCCGCTCGCAACGAGTCGGCGAGCCCATTGCAGCCAGCGTGCCACCGGCCTATACGGTGGTAAGTGATTGTTTCCACACAATCCGCGGACCCGATGGTGACTTAGGTCCCTGGCCACGGACGGCAAGAACTGGCGGTTTCCCCGAAGCGTTGGCGCAATTGCTCGCTGCGTGGCTGGGCGAGACCGGACGGCAAGCGGTCGCACGAAACCCCCTGGCGAAAGGCCGGCGATGACCGCCGGTGGTTGCCCTTTGATACGAGCGGCGCGAAATGGTTACACGCGAGCGTGTGTAACCATAGTTGGCGCCCGCGACTATTAACCAGTGCCCTTCGGCGAGCCACCATAGATTCGTGAAGACAACGACCGACTCGGAGTTGATGCGCCAAGTGCGCGACGGCCTCACGGCGGCGTTGGCAACGCTATTCGAGCGCCATCACGCACGGATCTACGGCTATTGCTTGCGGATGACCGGCAATCGCTCGACGGCCGAGGATATGGTCCAGGACGTATTCATGAAGATGCTGAAGTACAAAGCCACGTTCAAAAACGACAGCGAGCTCGTGCCGTGGATGTTCGGCATTGCGCGTAATGCCTGTCTCGGTCAGCTGCGCAAAGCGGCCGTCGATCGTCTGCCGGCCGCAGCGCACATGAGCGACACGGCAGCCGCCGCCGAAACGGACGAGCCGCGCGACGAGCAGCAAGCCGACCTGGTGAGGCGCGCGCTGCTCAAGCTGCCGGCGGAGCGGCGCGAGGTGCTCGTGCTCAGCCGTTACGAATACAAAACGTATGACGAGATTGCGCGCGTGCTCGATTGCTCCGTGGGCGCAGTGAAGGTGCGAGCTCATCGCGCCATGAAGCAACTACGCGAGATCTATCTCGAAATGGCCGGAGAGGTATCCGCATGACTTGCGACGACACCACACCTTTGCTGATGGATCGGCTACAAGGACATATCTCGAGCGACGACGAGCAGCGTCTCGCCGCGCATCTTGCGACCTGTGCGGCTTGCCGCGACGAAGCGGCGGCGACCGCGGAGACCTGGACCCGGCTCGGCAGCCTCGACGACGAGGAAGTGCCGAGCGAACGGCTGCGCGCGCGGTTCCACGCGGGGCTCGCGGCCTACGAAGCTGCGCAAGCGCGCGGCGCGCCGAGCTGGCTGGAGCGTTGGTGGCCGCGGCAACCGGCGCTGCAAGCCGCACTCGCGGCCTCGCTCGCATTGGTCGGCGTGGTAGTGGGACAACAGCTTCCGTCGCCCGTAGAAACGGAAGTCGAAGCGCTGCGCGGCGAGGTGCGCAGCATGGGGCTCGCGCTGCTCGATCATCAATCGGCATCGGAGCGGCTGCTGGGCGTCGAGTCGTCGCGGCGAGCGGCGGGCCCCGAAGTAGCCAACGCCCTGCTCGAGCGGGTGCGCTACGACTCCAACTTGAGCGTGCGGCTCGCGGCCGTCGACGCGTTACGCGCCGATCTCGGCCGACCCGGCGTTGCGGCCGGCCTGGCGCTCGCGCTCGAGCAGCAGGATTCACCGTTGCTGCAGGTGGCGCTCACCGACGCGCTGCTCGCGGCCGGCAGTGACACCGCGATTGCGGCAGTGCGTGCAACGCTCAACCGCGACGAGCTCGATCCGGTCGTGCGCGAGTACTTGCGGATGGCGTTGGCTGAAACCGGCGCGGATGCCGCACCGCAAGACACAGGCATTTGAGGAGAATCTTGATGCAACGATTAGCTTCGCTCATGGCAGCGGCCGCTGCGGCGGCGCTGCTCGCTCTGGCCGGCGCCGCGCGGGCCGACGTCGTCGAGTCGCGCGAGCTCGAGGAGACGATACCGGTGTCCGCAGGGGAGCCGCTCGTCGTCGTGGTAAAAAATATCACGGGGTCCGTGCGCATCACCGGCCACGACGCGGATCGCGTGGAGATGCGGGCCACGGAAACCGTGCGCGGCGATCTGCAAGCGGACATCGAACGAGCGCGCGCCGAGCTCGGGTTGCGAACCGAGAGCGAGCCTGGCCGCGTCGCGTTTCGCGTTCGGCCCATGAGCGACGATGACGAGGACTGCAACTGCCGCGGCCTAAGCTGGAACGGCTACAGCGTCGAATACGACATCGAAGTACGCGTGCCGCGGAGCGCCACGCTCGACGTAGCTACGGTGAACGACGGCGACGTAACCGTGGAGGATGTGAACGGCGAATTCGAGCTGCGCAACGTCAATGGCGCCGTGCAGCTGGTGCGAGCCGGCGGCAGCGGCATGGTGCACACCGTCAACGGCGACGTGGAGGCATCGTTCGCGCGTGCGCCGCGCGAAGCGACGTCGTTTCGCACGGTGAACGGCGAGCTCGACGTCACGTTTCCCGAGGATTTGTCGGCCGAGCTCGCGTTCCACACGATGCAGGGGGACGTGTTCACCGATTTCGAAGTCACGACGCTCAGCAATCCGCCTAACGTGCGGCGCGATCGCGGTCGATTCACGCTGAGCACGAACCGTAGTTCGGCGTTTCGCGTGGGCGCGGGCGGCGAGCGGCATTCCTTCAACACCTTGAACGGCGATATTTTCGTTCGGAAGGCTGATTAAAATGAGCAACACAAGCATCGTTTCTGTATTGATCACCGGCGCGTTGTGCGCGATGGCGGGAACCGCCGGCGCGCAATCCGATCAGCGTCTCGCGGTGCCGCTCAGCGATCCATCGCGGCCCGTGAGGCTCGAGATCGCGCTGTTCATGGGCGACATCAGGGTCGAAGCCTACGACGGCAACGAGGTGATCGTGCTGGCCGATGCGCCGATCCGCGGCGAAGAGGCAGAAGAGCCGCGCGAGGACGGTCTGCGCCGCATTCAGAGCTCGGCCGTAGGGCTCACCGTGGAGGAACACGACAACACGGTCTCCGTTCGAATGGACTTCAGCCCCAAGAACGCCGACATCGAGGTGCAGGTGCCGCGGCGTACCTCCGTGCGCGCCAACCTCGTCAACGGCGGTGACGTGGAGGTCATCGGCGTGTCGGGCGAGCATGAGCTCGGCAACGTCAACGGCGACGTGATCGCCACCGACATCGCCGGCTCCGCCGTCATCAACGCCACGAACGGCGACGTGCGCGCCACGTTCACGTCCGTCGAGGGGACGAAAAGTATGTCGTTCACGTCGTTCAACGGCGACGTCGACGTTACGCTGCCGGCCAATCTTGCCGCAGACTTGCTGGTCGCGAGCCAGCAGGGCGACGTGTACACGGACTTCGACGTGCAAGCGCAGGACGATCAGGCCACGATCGAGAGAAACGCCGACGCTCGCGGCGGGTATCGCGTGCGGATGCGGCAGCAGAACCGCTATACGATCGGCGGCGGCGGCACCGACATTCAGCTGCGCACGTTCAACGGCGACGTGATGATCCGCAAGCGCTGAGCGCACCGCTGCAGATACCCGACAAAGTGCGTAGCGCGATCGTTATTCGGCGCCCAACGCAGGCGGACGAAACCGAGCTCCTCGCCAAGGCACGGCAAAGCGCCGCGCTGCACGGGCGCTGGATGCAAGCTCCGGTGACGCGGGCGGCCTTTCGGCGCTACTTGCAGAAGCTCGACGGCGAGCGCAATTGTGGTTGGCTCGTTTGCGTGCGCGGCAGCGGTACCATCGCGGGGGTCATCAACTTGAACGAAGTCGTACGCGGCTCGTTCCACAGCGCCTACTTGGGCTACTACGCATTCGCGGGCTTCGAGCGCCGAGGCTTGATGCATGCGGGGCTTAGCGCCGTTGTTCGGCATTCATTCCGCGTGCTGCGCCTCCATAGGCTGGAAGCGAACATCCAGCCCGGCAACCGCGCTTCCATCGCTCTCGCGAAGTCCTGCGGCTTTATCAAGGAAGGTTACTCGCCGCGGTACCTCAAGATCGGCGGGCGCTGGCGCGACCACGAACGCTGGGCCATCGTCGCTTCCTGACGACGCGGCTGTCTGCCGCGATCGGGATGGTATGCTCGCCCGCCAATCGTCTCGATGGGATCGTGCCAATGAAATACGGCTTGCGCGCAGCGACGACGTTCGGCGCATTGATCTTCGCTCACGCAGCCTACGCGACCGACATCGCGATCTGCACGGACCGCGGCCGCGCCGTCATCGAGCTTGCCGATGGCGAGGCGCCGCAGAACGTTGCGAATTTCCTTCGCTACGTCGACATGGGCTTCTATTCGGGCACGGTGTTTCATCGCGTGCTGCCGGAGCTCATCGTGCAGGGCGGCGGCGTCGACCGCCAATTTCGGCCGCGCGGCACGCTGCCGCCAGTCGTCAACGAATCGAGCAACGGCCTTCGCAACGAGCGCGGCACCGTGGCGGCCGCCCGCACCGAAGATCCGGACTCGGCGCAGGCGCAGTTCTTCGTGAACCTGCAAGACAACTCGCAACTCGACGGCTACACGGTGTTCGGGCGCGTCGCGGAGGGCCTCGAGATGTTCGACGCGATCGGCCGCTTGCCGACCGGGCCTGCCGGGCCGTTCCCGGCAGACGTGCCGACGCCGCTGGTGGCGATCAAGTCGGTAGCGCGACTCGACGAGGCCGCCTTGGCGGCGCTTCCGGCGGAGGAGCGCGAAACGGCGCTCAAAGCCGAGATCGCGGCGGCGGCCGAGTCCGGCGACGCCGCCGAAGCGCTGCAGCTCATCGGCCATTACCGCGCACTGTGCGCGCCCGACGACGACGCAGAGGTGGCGTTGATCGAAGCACGCATGGCGCTCGCGCTGGAGGACCGTCGTCGCGCGCTGTTCGTGCTCGCGGAAGTGCTCGCGACGAGCGACGCTTCGCAGCCCGAGTACGAAACCGCGAACGCCTTGTACCGCGAAGCGGCCGAGAACCCCGCGACTGCGGAGCTGCTTGCGAGCTGCGCGCCGCCGGCCGTGCCGGCGGTGCCCGACGCCAACGTCGTATCGATGGAGGAAATGGTGGCCTCCCAGCGGCAAGTGCGCGAGTTCGTCGCAGCCGGCGAACGCTACCTCGCCTGTCTTGCCGAGATCGTCGACGATGACGAGCGCAGCGCCGGGTTACGTAATGCGGCCGTCGAGGAGCACAACCGGATGGTGGCGGCCATGGAACAGGTGGCGGCCGCCTTCAACGAGCAGCTTCGACTTTTCCGCGCGCGCGGCTAGCGCCGGCACGAGCAACTGCCGAGGCCGGCCGCTGCAGTCCGCGGTAAGATCGCGGCATGAGCGCCGATCGCACCGATCCTCGCGGGTTCCTGGCGCCGAGCGCGCCGTGGCTCAAGGAGGCGCTGGTTCAGGGAACCGCGCTGCCCGTGATCTCGCATTACATCGACGGCCAAGCCGCCAGCGGTGGGGCACGCTCCTCGCCCGTGTTCAATCCGGCCACCGGCCAGGCGGTTGCAACCGCCCAGCTCGCGGACGCCGAGGTCGTGGCACGCGCCGTGGCCGCCGCCCAGGCCGCTCTCCCGAGCTGGGCCGAGACGGCGCCTTTGAAGCGCGCCCGCGTGATGTTTCGTTTCAAGCAACTGCTCGACGCGCGCTTCGACGAGCTCGCGGCGCTGATCACGCACGAGCACGGCAAGGTGCTCGCCGACGCCAAAGGCGAGCTCACGCGCGGCCTCGAGATCGTCGAGTTCGCGTGCGGCATTCCGCACCTGCTGAAGGGCCAGTACAGCGACAACGTGGGCGGCGGCATCGACAACTGGTCGCTGCGCCAACCCGTGGGTGTGTGCGCCGGCATCACACCGTTCAACTTCCCGGCCATGGTGCCGATGTGGATGTTTCCGGTAGCCATCGCCTGCGGCAACACGTTCGTACTGAAGCCCAGCGAGCGCGATCCGAGCACGTCGCTCGCGCTCGCGCGATTGCTCGAGGAAGCGGGCTTGCCGAAGGGCGTGCTCAACGTCGTGCAGGGAGACCAGGAGGCCGTGGCCGCCCTGCTCGCGCACCCGGACGTCGCGGCCGTGAGCTTCGTCGGCTCCACGGCGGTCGCCGAACGCATCTACACGGAGGGCACGCGGCACGGCAAGCGCGTGCAGGCGCTCGGCGGCGCGAAGAACCACATGGTGGTGATGCCTGACGCGAACTTGGACCAGGCCGCCGACGCGCTGATCGGCGCCGGCTACGGCTCGGCCGGCGAGCGCTGCATGGCGATCTCCGTAGCCGTCGCCGTGGGCGACGTGGCGGAAGACTTAGTGGCGAAGGTCGCGGCGCGAATCCGCTCTCACAAGATCGACGACGGCAGCGCGCCCGGCGCCGAGATGGGCCCGCTGATCTCGGCCGCGCACCGCGACAAAGTCACGGGCTTCATCGACGACGGCGTGCGCGCCGGCGCCAAGCTCGTCGTCGACGGGCGCGGGTTACGCGTCGCGGGCCGCGAGGGCGGCTTCTTTCTGGGCCCGTCGTTGTTCGATCGCGTGGAGCCCGCGATGCGGATCTATCGCGAGGAGATCTTCGGCCCCGTGCTCTGCGTAGTTCGAGCAGCCAACCTCGCCGCGGCCGTCGAGCTCGTCAACGCGCATGAGTACGGCAACGGCGTGGCGTGCTATACGAGCGACGGCAGCGTGGCGCGCGAGTTTGCGCGGCGCATCAAGGCCGGTATGGTCGGCATCAACGTACCGATCCCCGTGCCGCTGGCGTTCCACTCGTTCGGCGGCTGGAAGCGCAGCCTGTTCGGCGACCATCACATCTACGGCGAAGAGGGCGTGCGGTTCTACACGCGCTACAAATCCGTGATGCAGCGTTGGCCGGACGCGAGCGGCAAAGGCCCCGAGTTCGCGATGCCCACGCACGACTGACACCGCGAAGCGGGACTCCGCTCGCGAGTCTCTGCGGCTCCCATCGGCCGCCCCCCGGCCTATAGCCTGATGCGACATAAGGGCAGTCGCCGTCCCGTCAAAACTGCGACGCGCGTCGATAAAACAAAACTTCCCGCATGCACAATGCGCTTTATACAAGTTAATGGCATATTGCTTTAACTTTATTAAATCTCGGAGGCGCGGCTGCGATGATGCACTGCTCAGTCTGCGACGGCCTGTTGCAGGTACGGGAGATGGTTTGCCCCGCGTGCGAGATGCATCTGTCCGGCGACTTTTCTTTTCCGCGCTTGCTGCGCTTGTCGAGCAAGAACTTGGTGCTCGGCGAGGCGCTCATTCTCGCCGGAGGGAACTTGAAGGAGCTCGCACTTTCGCTCGGCGTGAGCTATCCAACAGTGCGCAAGCGTGTTGACGATTTGATCGAGGAGCTCCAAACGCTGCGCGCGGAGGACGAGCGCAAGATCGACGACATCTTGCGCAGCATCGAAGCCGGCACGATTCCGGCGGCCAAAGGCACCCGGTTGATCAAAGAATTGAACGGCTCGGGCTAAGGGCGGCGAGTGTGCAGAGCTGAGGGAAAACCATGTACGAGCAACGAATCGAAAGGATGCGCGCCGAAGGCTTGTTGAGCGAGAGTCAAGCGGCTGCACTGCAAACGAGTCTCACGCCGCTGACGCATGCGTTCGATCGGCCGGCCCGGCGCACTCTGCCGCTCGCGTCGATCATTGCCGCAATCTGCTTTGTCGCCTTGTTGTTGGTGGCCGTGCTGGCCATTTACTCATCGGCCGGCCCTACGGCCGTCGAGATTCAGAATGTGGCGGAGACGCTCAATACCCCTGGAGGAACCGGTGTCATGAACCGAACGTTGTCGCTACTCGCTAGCTCGGCCTTGTTGCTGCTGCCCTTGGTCCTGATCGTCGGCGGCTTTAGCTGGTTCTACAACCGCATCGTCGACAAGGAGGAACGCGCCTACGAGGCGTGGTCGCAGGTTGAGAGCAACTTGCAACGCCGCACTGATCTGATTCCCAACCTCGTTGAGACCGTGTCTCGCTATATGAAACACGAGCGAGACACCTTGACGGCCATCACTGACGAACGTGGCGATGCGCTGAATCCGCTCGAAGACGCGATGAGCCGCGTGCTTGCGGGCCAACAGGGCGCTGCCGCGCAAGAAGGCGCCGCGCCGGATGACGCGCAAGCGCTCGCGCGCCTCGCACAAGCCCAGCAAGTGCTCGGCGGCAGCCTGAAAAACCTCATTGCGGTTGCGGAAAGCTACCCTACGTTGCGTTCGGGCGATCAGTTCCTGTCGCTGCAGGCGCAGCTCGAAGGCACCGAGAACCGCATCAATGTCGCGCGCATGGAGTTCAACGAAGCCGTCGGGGCATACAACAGCTCGATCCGGCGCTTACCCGGCACTCTGATCGCCGCGTTGGGCGACTTCAAACGCAAAGCGTATTTCGAGACCGAAGGAGACGCCGGCCGCCCCGTCGACGTCGAGCTCGGGGATTGACGGTCACGCGGAGACCTTCCATGCGCGTCAACCGGAATCGGGCCGCTCTTGCCGTTGCCACGGCGGCAGGCATCCTGCTAATCGTCAATCACGGCGATCTCGAGAGGCTGTTCCCGCGCGACAACGCCTCAGGTGCGAACGCCGTCGATGATCAAGCCGCAGCGCTCGCGCCGGCTGAGCGCACGCGCATCGAGGAATATCACGCCGCGCTGCGCCGTACACACGACATCGACTACCGCGTCCTCGCAATCGGCGCCGGCGCCGATCTTGAGCGCACCGCCCACGACTACTTCGAAGACACCCGCGTCGGCTCGGTTAGCGCGAGCGGTCGTGGCCTGCTGCTCGTCATCGATACGATGAGCGAGCGCGTGCGGCTCGAAGTCTCGACCTCACTCGAAGGCGTCTATACCGACACGTTCGTCGCTTACGTGCAAAGCCGGCAAATGGCACCGTTCTTCGCCGCCGGCCGCGTCGCCGACGGTATCCTCGCGACCACGGAGCTGATCGTCGGGCGCGCTCAGGAGGCCGACTCGGGCGCGGCGTTCGCTCCGCCGATGCCCGCGCGAAGCATGGGCGGTGGCGCGAGTGTGGCGGCCGCCATCGGCACGGCGAGCGATCCGAGCGAGGAGCTCAAACAGCAATCCCAGCGAGTGAACGCCGGTGGATTGGATCCGCTGCAAGTCGTCGAGACCTATCACGAGCGGATGGCGAAGCGCGACGCCCGCGCCGACCTGTCGCTATATTCGAGCGCCACCGTGGCGATGCTCCGCGACTGGGTGGTCACGGCCGCACAGATGGACAACGTCGCGAGGACGTATCGCGCCTGCACCGTCGACGGCGTGCGCACCCGCAACGACACAGCCGTGGTTCGTTATCGCGTCGTTCAGCGCCAGTGCGCGCCGTACTTCCTGCGTCGCGAGGACGATGCGTGGAAGCTCGATCTCACCACCCTGTCGTCTTCGGTCCGGTTCAACCATGAGAACCAGTGGCGTTTTCAGACGCCGCTTCCGGATGACTACGCGTTCGCGTTCGAAGACTGGCGCATCGACCGCTACGGTTTTCCACACGCGCTTTGAAGCGACTGACACCGCCAGGGCGGCTCAACCCGCGAGGCGCTGCGGCTCCCGATTGAAGCGCAAGACCCAGGCCAGGCAATCGTCGGCCGCCATCGGCCGTGCGAACAAGTATCCCTGCCCCAGGTCGTAGCCGATCGAGCGCAGGTACTGCTCCACCCATTGTGTCTCGACGCCTTCAGCTACCACTTGAAGGCCCAACGCGTGGGCCATCTGCACCGTCGACTCGACGATCACTCGATTCTGCTCGCGCGTCTCCAGGTCCACGATGAACGACTTGTCGAGCTTCAACGAATGCACTCGCAGATCGCGCAGGTAGCCCAGCGACGAGAATCCGGTGCCGTAGTCGTCGATGGCGATCAGCACGCCGAGACCGTGCAGCTCTCTCACGATATGCTTGGCGCGCTCGGGATCCACGAGCATGGCGCTTTCCGTGATCTCCAGCTCGATCTGATCCGGCCGCACCGCAGCTTCGTGCAGCAAGCGCTTCAGGCGCACCGGAAACTCCACGTCCTGAAGCACACGCGCCGAGACGTTGATCGCGATGCGCAGCTCGATGCCCTTCTCGTTCCACCGCTTGATGTCGACGAGCGCCGTGCGGATCGCCCAGTACGTGAGCGGGTGGATGAGGTCCGTAGCTTCGGCGAGTGTCACGAACTCCATGGGGCTCACGTTGCCGTACATCGGATGATGCCAGCGCACGAGTGCCTCGACGCTCGACACCGCCCCGTTCTTCAGGTTGAGCTGCGGCTGATAGTGCAGCGCGATGTCGTTGGCTTCGATCGCCGTGCGCAGCTCGCTCAGCATGCCGAGCCGGCGCACGGTGTGGTGATCGTCGACGATGTCGTAGTACTCGAATCCTGCGGCGTGCCGCTTGGCGGCATACATGGCCACGTCGGCGTGGCGCAGCAGCTCGCGCGCGTCGAGGCCATGATCGGGCGCCACGGCAATGCCGATGTTCACGCCTACCTCGATCGCGATGCCGCGGGAATCGATGGGCGCCCGCAAGCCTTCGATGAGCCGTTGCGCAAGCTCGTCGATCGGGCGGTGCCCCACTACGTCGGCGATCACCACCGCAAACTCGTCGCCGCCGATGCGGCTGATGAACGCACGCCCCGACAGCTGCGCGGAGAAGCGGCGCGCCACCTCGCGCAGCACCTCGTCGCCCACGTCGTGACCGAGCGTGTCGTTCACTTCCTTGAAGCGCGACAAATCGAGCATCAGCAAGGCAACCCGTGCCCGCGCGTTCGCGTGCCCCAACAGCGAGGCCAGATAGCGCGCCAGCGCCGTGCGGTTCGGCAAGCCCGTCAGCGGGTCGTGCGTGGCCTGATGCTCCAACGCGCGCTGCTGCGCCTGCCGCTCGCTCACGTCGCGCACGATCGCCGTAAACAACCCTTCTTCCGTCGCCACGCGGCTCAACGTGATCTCGACGGGTACCTTGTGTCCGTCCGCTGCGTGCGCCGTGCGCTCGAGCGGCGTGCCGGTCAGCGACTCGAGACCCATCTCGATGTCGCTCTCGAGCCCTGGCATGAACTCGGTAAGCTTCGCGTCGTGCAGCGCTCCATGGGCGCAGCCGAAGATGCGTGCCGTGGCGGGATTGGCCGTGCGAATGACGCCTTGCGCGTCGATGCAGACGATGGCGTCGGTTGACGACTCCACCACGCTGCGAAGCAGCGCGTCGCGGCGCTTCAACCCGAGCCCGAGCTTCAGCGCCCGCCATGTCTGCTCGTCGAGCGAGCGCGCGGTGGCTGCAACGAAAGTGGCGACCAGCGCCAGGGCGAACGGCGCAACGTCGAGCACCACGCGCCCCGCCGTGTAGGCGAGCAGCGTGGCGGCGCCGAGCGCGGCCATGCCGGCCACCATGGCCACTGCATTGGTCCGCCACCCACGCCGACCGAACAGCAGCGCGCAACACAGCGTCATGAGAGCGAGCGCCCCGGTATAGAAACCCGGAGGCAAGCGCGTAAGCACGCCCTCGCGCGCGGATTCCGTGGCGAAGGCCTGCACGTACACGCCGGCCAGCGTGCGGTGGACGGGCACGGTGATGATGTCGCCGAGCTCGATCGCGGTTGGCCCGACGTACACGGTCTTGCCGCGCAGCGCAGCGCTATCGATGCGGCCGTTCACGACGTCGATGAACGACACGTAGTCGAACGAGCCCGCTTCGATCGAGAAATCGATCGGCACCGCCGTGCCGGCGGCTAGCGATATCTCGTGCGCAAAAATCGACTTCAGCGTTTCGCCTTCGATGTCCCACGAGCTTTGCATATCGCGAACGAGCCCGTCGGCGCCCGGCTCGAGATTCACGTACGCGAGCTCGGCGAGCGCCGCGAAGCGCGGCAGCGGCCGCGTGACGGTGAGCGAGCTATCGGCGCCGCTGCGCGGCTGGAAGTGAGCTGCCAAGTACACGGGCGTGTCTTGCCACTCCGACAGCGCGCGCTCGAACAGCGCGTCGTCGTATTCCGTGGAGCTGGAGCTGAAATCGATGTCGATGAACAGGGCTTTCGGCGCGGCTGGGCGCAGCATCTGGAGCAGCCGCGCGTGATGGCGTCTCGGCCAGGGCCACTCGTTCAACGCGGCCAAGCTCGCAGGGTCGATGCCGACGATGACGATGTCGCTGTCGCGCTCGTGCGCGAGAACGGCTGCCCGCGTTTCGGCCACCGCGTTCTCGAGGCGCATGAGGCGCCCCGTGGAGTGCAGTTGATTCGTCCCGGCGAAAATGGCCAGCACGACGGCTGGCCACATTAGCTTCGATAGCTTGATCACCTAGTGCGTACGGCCATTAGAGCAAGCCGCCTAGCAGGCCGCCGAGCAGGCCGCCGCCTCCCGGTGGCGCCGGCTCTTCGGTCGGGGTGCTGCCGCCGCCGCCGAGAAGCCCAAGGTCGAGATCGATGGTGCCTTCGCCCAGGTCCACATCGAGCCCGACGTCTACCACACCGAGATCGAGACCGGCATCGACGCCCACATCGAGCCCGTCGTCGATCGTCAAGCCGGCATCGACGGTGGCATCCACGGCTCCACCGAGGTCGACCCCTGCGTCGACGCCAACGTCGAGCGCACCGCCGAGATCGAGACCGGCGTCGGCGCCGACGTCGACGACGGCCCCGCCGAGGTCCACGCCGGTGTCGAGTCCAAGGTCGACCGCACCGGCACCGAGGTCCACGCCCGTGTCGAGCCCGAGGTCGACGGTAGCGGCACCGAGATCCACGCCTGCGTCGAGGCCGAGATCGACGGCGCCTGCTCCAAGGTCCACGCCCGTGTCGAGACCCAAATCGACAGCGGCGGCACCGAGGTCCACGC
>CAMPKU010000002.1 GCA_946887385.1 uncultured Gammaproteobacteria bacterium | reverse complement strand
GTCTGCTCGCGCCACAGCAGGTAGCGAGCCGGCGAGCCGGCCGAGCTCGTGGCACCGCCGTACGTGCCGTTCATGAGCTGGACGAGCGTGTCGGGATCCTCGTACGGCACGGGCTTCAGAATCACGGCGTTCACGACGGAAAAAATGGCGACGTTGGCGCCGATGCCGATCGTGAGCACGAGCACGGCCGTAGCGGCGAAAACGGGACTGCTGCGCAACATGCGCAGCGCATGCTTCAAGTCGTGCATGGCCTCTAGAGATCGTCACGCCCGAACGCGTCGGGCAATAGCTCTTGAACCGTCGATTCCCTGTAGCCCTCGCTCGCCGTGCCGGAGTAGACGGGCGCCACGGCAGCGAAGAACTCCGCCATCACTTGGCGACACGCGCCGCACGGCATCACCGCTCGAGAGCTCCCGGACGTGAGAGCGAGCGCCCGTAGCTTCTTCGCCCCGGCCGCGATGGCATTGAAGATCGCGACTCTTTCCGCGCACATCGTCAAGCCGTACGACGCGTTCTCCACATTCACGCCCGTGAAGATGCGTCCGTCGTCGTCGACGACGGCGGCGGCAACCGGGAACGCTGAATAAGGAGAGTACGACCGCGGCAAACACTCGCGTGCAATCGCTAGGAGCGCTTGCGGGGATGGCGGCTCGCTCGGGTCAATCTTCTGTGACGAGTGCTTCACTTTGGAGCGCCCAGTCGAACGACTTGATCATGGCGGCCGAGCCCGTGCTGAGCACCAACTCGCGCGCGCGCTTGATCACGTCGTCGTTGGGATCGATGGGCCCGGAGACTTCGACCATGACGACTTGCGCGTCCTCTGCGTCCGGCGGTGCGGCCGCGTGATCGCTCGGCGGAGGTGGAATCGTGACAGTTTCTATTTTCACGTTAGACCTCGATCCGCTGAGGACGGTCGCCGCGAAACCCGGCTTCCAGGCACGGCTCGAATCGCTGAATCATCCCACCCTGCAAGGCGAGGATGGCGGCCTGGCACTCCTTCGAATTGGCATCTTGGAGGACTGCCGGTATGTTGTCGAGCCCGTCCACATTGACGACGCCGACCACCACGCCGCGCGCTCGACTTTTCACGGGCAACGAGACAACCCATCGAACGCTCGGGTTCAGCTTCTGAAGCTCCGCTCCGGGAAGCGTCTTCCCCGTCCAGGTCTTCGCCTTCTTCACGACCAAGCAAGATTTCCCTTGGGCGAATGCAGCCCCCGTTGAGCCGTGATTGTCCTCGATCTTGAGGTCGAATTCCGGGGCGTACTTCATGTTGTCCGTAGCGCCTCGGACGATGCGCAGCGCGCCGTCCAACGGCGCGAACAGGTTCGTTCTGACGAGCTCGGGATCCACTTGCAGTATCTGCGCCGACTCTTGCCGCAGCGCTTGTAGCTCCGCAACCACTTTGCCGAGAAGATCGTCCGGTAGCTCGGGGTACGCGATGAACCGAGCCCAACGCTCGAACCGCAACGGGTTGTGCGCTTCGCTGTGATCGCCTTCGATCCAATCGTCCAACAGCGAGGGGTGGTTCTGCGTAAAGGCTTCGCGTCCCGAATCGCCCGCGTGCAAGCGAGTGATCCAACGCAACGGCCGTCTGGAAGCCAGCCGCGCGAGTCGCACGGCCCAATCCGACGTCGCACGCTCGTTGCGCACGGCGATGATCCACCTTCGCTCGAAAGTGGACTTCCAGTCGAAATCGCGCGGCACGATACTTCCCGTGAGAACGACTCGATCGTAGCGAAGGTCGCCGTTGTCCGCTTTCAGACACTCCATCGCGATCAGCGTGCCGAAGCTGTGAGCGATGATACTCACCCGCGGCGTCTCGGCTTTCTCGAGCAATGACCGCAGCTCTACGCGCACCTTCTGTATCTGCTTCTTCCGCCACCACGGAAAGAAGAACCGGAAGGCGCGAAACCAGCCGTAGTCGATGTGGTAAGGCACGAGCCCGTACCGCGCCAAGTACGGCGTGATTTGCTTCTGCCACTGACCGCGCGTGCGGATGCCGTGGATCGTTACCACAACGCGAGGCCTCGGATTCACCTGTGCTCCCGTGCCGCAAAACCGTGATTGGACGGCAGAAGTGTGCCACCGTTGTCGTCGAGATCACGAGCGAACGGGTCTTCTCGAGCCGTCCCGGTCGCGGGAGACATGTCCCGGCGGCGGGACGACGCGCGCACCGCCTTGCCGGTACGGCGAAGACCCGATGCTCGCAAATCAAGCGCTTGCGCGCTTGCGTCGACGCGGCACGGTCGTTGCTTCACCCTCGCGAGAAGCGAGCGCCCTGCCCCCAACGGAGCCAGTGAGATGACACTGCTCAACCACGCCTTTCGACAGCTCTGCCTGCGGCCCGGCATGTCCCTGATCGTGATCGCGATGCTGGCGATCGGCATAGGCGCCACCACGGCGATCTTCACGCTCTTTCATCAAGTGCTCGTGCGGCCGCTGCCCGTACCCGAGCCGGAGCGGCTGGTGAACATCGTCCGCGCCCAAGGCGGTCAAGGCTTCAGCTATCCGATGATCCGCGACTTCGAGGCCGACCTGCGCAACGCTGCGGCCGAGCAGCGCGTGTTCGCGGCACTCGCGGCGCATTGGCCGTTCACGGCGAACGTTGCGCACGACACGCTCGCCGCGAGCCTGCAAGCGACCTATGTGTCCGGCGATTACTTCACCGCGCTCGGCCTGCGACCGGCGCTAGGCCGCCTGATCGGCGCCCAAGACGCGCCGCGCGCCGGCGAAGCGGCGGTCGTCGCGTTGAGTCACGATCTGTGGACGAGCCGCTTCGCGGCCGATCCTACGATCGTAGGGCAAGTGGTCTCGATCAACGGCCAACCGCTCACGATCGTCGGCGTCGCACCGCGAGGCTTCTCCGGCACGCAGCTCGGGCGGCGGACTGAGCTGTTCGTGCCGCTGACCATGCGCTGGACGCTCGAGCCCGTTGCGAACCCCGCCGGTTCGCCGGAGAGCCGCAACTTCACGTTTCTGCGCCTCTTCGCGCGCCTCGCGCCCGGCGTTTCCGTCGAGCAAGCCACCGCCCCCATGAACACGCTCCACGCGCGCATCGTCCGCGACTTCGAAGCGCCGTCGCGCGGGCTTTCCGTGGAAGCGCTGCCGCAGTTCATCCGGGCGCCTCTCGAGCTGGTGCCGGGAGCCAGAGGCCAGGGTACGATCGCCGGCGCGGCCTCCTCGCTCACGTTGTTGCTCGGCGTCACGCTGCTGGTGCTGCTCATCGTGTGCGTGAACGTCGCCAATCTTTTCCTCGTACGTGGCGCGGCACGCGCGGGCGAGATGGCGATCCGCGCGTCGATGGGCGCGAGCCGTGCACGGCTCGTGACGCAGCTTTTTGCCGAGGCCGCGCTTCCGGCTGCGCTCGGCGGCGCGCTCGCCGTGCTCGTGGCCGCCGTGCTGCTGGCGGCCGTAACACCGCTCTTGCCGGTTCGGCTGGCCGAAGGTTTTGCACCCGACATCGGGTGGCGGGCGGCATCGTTCGTCGCGCTGGTAACGGCCGCTGCCGCCGTCGCGTTCGGTCTCTTGCCCGCGCTGCGAACCGCGCGCGCCGGCACCGCCGCGGCCCTCAAGGGACACGCGTCGCAAGCGGTGAGCAGCCGCGGTGCCGCGCGCCTGCGCGGCGTGCTCGCCACGGTACAGATCGCGTTTTCGATGGTGCTGCTGGTGCTCGCGGGACTGTTCGCGCAGAGCCTGCGCAACGTCGCCCGCGTCGATCTGGGGATCGACGTGGACTCGCTCGCGAGCTTCAGCGTGGCGCCGGAGCGCAACGGCTACAGCACCGAGCGAAGCGCAGCCCTGTACGACGAGATCGACCGAGCACTCACAGCAGTGCCGGAAGTCCTCGCTGTCAGCGCGGCAGCAGTGCCCGTGCTGGCCGGGAACGAGTTCACGCTCGATTTCTTGCGCGTGGGCGATAACGGGCCCGTGGCCGCGCACTTCAATATCGTGGCACCGGGCTTTTTTTCGACGCTGGGCATTCCGCTGCTCGCCGGCCGCGAGTTCACTGCAGCCGATTCGCCGGACGCGCCGGCCGTGGCCGTCGTCAACGAGCGTTTCGCGCGCCAATACGGCCCAGCCGGCGGCGCGGTCGGCACGCGCCTCATGGCGGGCGACGACGCGTACGAGATCGTGGGCGTCGTCGCAGACGCGGCGTACGACCAGGTGAAGGGCAACGCGCCGGCACAGTTCTTCGTACCCCTGGCCGGCAACCATTCGCTGGCGGTGCCGAGTGCGCTGACCTTCTATGTGCGGACGAGCCTCGAGCCCGACGCGCTGCTCACCGTGATTCCGCGCACCGTGCGCGCCGTCGACCCCACGCTGCCAATCGACGATCTGGTGACGTTGCGCCGCCAGGCGCAAGAGAACGTCTTCGTCGACCGGCTCGTCACGCTTTTGTCGTTGAGCTTCGCGGGCCTCGCGACAGCGCTCGCGGCGGTCGGGCTTTACGGTGTGATGGCGTACAACGTGGCCCAGCGTACGCGCGAGTTGGGCCTGCGGCTCGCGCTCGGCGCGGAACCCGCGAACCTGCGCGCAATGGTGTTGAAGCAGGTGGCTTGGATGACGCTGCTCGGCATCGCGATCGGGCTCATCGTGGCCGTCGCCGCGGGCCGTACGGTGGAGGCGCTGCTTTACGGGCTATCGAGCCGCAACGCGAGCGTGCTGTTCGGCGCAGCTGCCGTGCTTGCGGCCGTGGTGCTCGCGGCAAGTTACTGGCCGGCGCGACGCGCATCGAGCATCGCGCCATTGGAAGCGCTGCATCACGAATAGGCACAGACGTAGCCGCCGGCCGTTTCGCGCGCCCGTGAATAGAACCGCTTCCGCTCATCGCTCGCGCGCGTCCGTTCGTCGGACGGTTCGCCCCTCTGTCCGGATGTCGTTGCACCACGCGCAGCTGCCTCACAAGCTCTTCGCCGGCGACAGACAAAGAGGAGGCGCCGATGGAAAGCACACGAACCGTTTTCGGCTGGGCATTAGCCGCGACACTCGCGTCTGCCGCGTTGCCGCTGTCGGCACAACCACCGAACGCCCCTGTCACGTTCAGCGAAACGATCGCGCCGATCCTGTACGAGCACTGTGTCACCTGCCACCGGCCCGGCGAGATCGGGCCGTTTTCGCTGATTTCGTACGACGATGCCGCGCGGCGCGGCGCCAGCCTCGTCGAGGCGACAGCGTCGCGATACATGCCCCCATGGCACGCGGAACCCGGCTATGGCGAGTTCGTGGGTGAGCGCTGGTTGCGTGACGAGCAGATCGAGCTCTTTCGCGCCTGGGTCGAGCAGGGCATGCCGCGCGGCGATCCGGCCCGGCTGCCGGCACTTCCGTCGTTTGCCGACGGCTGGGCGCTCGGCGAGCCGGACTTGGTGCTCGAAATGCCCGCTGCATTCGAGCTGCCGGCCGGCGGACACGACGTGTACCGCAATTTCGTGCTGCCGACAGGGCTGACCGAGGACCGCTGGGTGCGCGCCGTAGAGCTGCGCGCCGGCGCTCGGGCCGCCGCGCATCATGCGCTGTTCGCGTACGTGCCCCAGGGCACATTTGCCGCACGCGACGGCGCCGACGGGCAGCCCGGTTTCGGCGGCAGCATGGCCGTCGGTTTCGTGCCGGGGCAAGGCAACTCGGGCAGCCTCGGCGGCTGGGCCGTCGGCGGCCGGGCGATGGCGCTGCCCGACGGGCTCGCGTTCTTGTTGCCGGCCGACACGGATTTTCTTCTGCAGATGCACTTCCATCCTACCGGCGACCCGGCGCAGGAGCGCGCACGCGTGGGCCTGTATTTCGCCGCGGCGCCGCCCGGAAAGGCCATGGCGTCGCTCGACCTTCCGGCACTGTTCGGCTTCGGCGCCGGCATCGACGTGCCGGCCGGCGACGGAAACTATGTCGTGCAAGACGCGTTTACACTCACGGCGGACGTGCTCGTGCATTTGGCGTGGGCCCACGCGCATTACCTCGCCAGAGACATGAAGGTGGCCGCCACGCTGCCGGACGGGTCCACCACGCCGCTGCTCTGGATCCGGAATTGGGACTTCGACTGGCAGGAGATGTACGTCTACAAGGAGCCGGTCATGCTTCCGAAAGGCGCCAGAGTCGAGGCCACGATCCGGTACGACAACTCCGCGGGCAACCCCCGCAATCCGCACGATCCTCCGCAGCGCGTGCGCTGGGGTCTCGAGTCGACGGACGAGATGGGTACGATTGGATTTCTCATGGAAATCTTGAGCCGCGAAGACGAGCCGGCGCTGCAAGAAGCGCTCAGCGGCCGAACGCAGGCCGCTATTCAGCGCGCGGCTCAGGACGGAACGTTGCAACGCTACCTCGCGCAGCAACAATCGCTGAATGCGGCGCGGGAAGGCTCTTCCGGTGCGGAGCAACACCGTCGTGAGCACTGAGTCGGCCGCCATACGCATGCGGCGCGAGGCCGGTGGCGCTGCGAAGCTCGCGGCGCACGTTCTCGCCGACTGTGTGGCGGTCTCGTTGATCGTGTGGTTCGCGTTCTATCTCATGACAGGCCAGCCCCTGGCCCAGCAACTTGGGTTGGTTCTGGTGCAAGTCTGGCTGTACGCGATTCCGATCGCGACCGCAGCGCACGCAATCCTTCCGGCGCTCCATCCGTTCGTGTTTCGACGACGGCCGATCGTGCAGTGGTGTGTGCTGCTGGTCGCGCTGGCCGTCATCGGTGGAGCCGGCAGCATAGTCGGAAGCGTGCTGGTGCAGGTGCTGGATCTCGAGCCCGGTATGACGTTCGGCGCGATCCTCTCGCGCAGCGTGCGGTTCGCCGTCTTTCTGGTACTGCTGGTCGGCATCGTTCACGCGCTGGTGATCTTCCTTCAGGACCGGCTACACGCCACCACTCGCGAGCTTCGCACGCAGGAAGCCGAGTACGAACGTGCGCAGAAGCTTGCGACCGAAGCAAGGCTCGCCGCGCTCGAAGCGCGCATCCATCCGCATTTCCTGTTCAACACATTGAATACCGTATCGTCGCTGATCCCGACCGCGCCGGCTCGCGCCGAACGACTCGTCGAGCAACTGTCGGCCCTTCTGCGGTTCGCCTTGGAGGCGCCGCAGAAGGGGCTCGTGCCGCTCGAGCAAGAGATGAAAATCGCCACCGACTATCTGGGGATCGAGCAGGCACGCTTCGGCGAACGATTGCGGTTCTCGCTCGACGTGGACGATCGGCTGAGCAACACGCGCGTACCGCCGCTATCCGTTCAGACGCTGGTCGAAAACAGCGTGAAGTACGCCGTCGATGCGAGCCGCAAAGGCGCGGAGATTCGGATTCGTGCGATTTCGACCGGCGACCGCGTGAATATCGAAGTGGCCGACAGCGGGCCGGGATTTGCGTTTGCGGATCTCCCGCCCGGCCGCGGCATCGACAACCTTCGCAGCCGCCTGACGGTTTTGTTTGGCGACCCCGACTCCGTGCGGGTCATGCGCCGGGACGGCTGGACGACCGTGAGCTTTTGCGTACCGGCATGATCAGGGCGTACGTCGTCGACGACGAGTTGCCCGCCGTCGAGCGCCTGGCGCGGATGCTCGAGCAAAGCGGCCGCGTCGAGATCGTGGGCACGTCGACGGACCCGGTTGGCGCGGTTGCGGAGTTGGCGCGCCTTCGCCCGGACGTGCTGTTTTTGGACATCCGCATGCCCGAGCTCTCGGGATTCGAGCTGCTCGCGCAGCTGCCCGAGCAGCCGCTCGTCGTGTTTACAACTGCCTACGACGAGTACGCACTCGAGGCTTTTCAAGCTCACTCCATCGACTATCTGCTCAAGCCGATCGACGCGAAACAGCTCGACCGGGCGCTGACGAAGGCCGATCGATTCCGCAATCAGGGCGCTCGCGACCACGACCTTAAGGCCCTGCTCGGTCACATCGCCGAGACGTTCAACATGCGCCCGTCCGGCCCCTGGCTGTCGCGCCTCGCCTCCCGTTGCGGCGACAAAATCAAAGTGATCGACTTACGCGACGTGACGCACCTATTCTCGCGAGACAAAGTAACGTTCGCCGCCACGCTCGAACGCGACTACATCGTCGACCAGACGCTAGGCGAGCTCGAAGGAAAGCTCGATCCGTCGCGATTCGTCCGGATTCATCGCGGCGCAGTCCTCAATCTCGATCACCTGCTCGAGCTTCACGGCGGCTTCGGCGGACGCATGATCGTCCGGCTCAAGGATGCGCGGAAGACCGAGCTGACGGTGGCTCGCAATCGCGTTCGCGCCTTGAAGGACAAGCTTGGCCTATAGGCCGATGCCGGCTGCGCGTTCCGCATGCTGGAGCGTGCGGCGCTTCTCATCGACTTCGATATGTCGGCGCACTGGCCGCGGACGCTCACGCTGATGCAGCGCTATCCCCGCATGGACGTGGCGCAGGCGGCTTGGTCCCGAGCCGAGGCATACTGGGGCGGGCTTTTTTGCGAGAGTCCTCAATGAGTGCAATCCGCTACCTGGCGGCACTGCTGCTCAATCCCGTCTTGCCGGCGCTGGGCCAGCCACTGGTCGATCATCATCAGCATCTGTTCAGTCCCGCGGTGGTCGAGCGGGCCGGCGGCAACACCAAACAAGTGTCAGCGACGGACCTGGCCGGCTTCCTGGATGAAGCCGGAATCGAACGCGCCGTCGTGCTCTCCCTCGCGTACCAGTACGCCAATCCCAACAGGCCGCCGGTGGACGACGAGTACCGGAAAGTCCGGGCCGAGAACGAGTGGACGAGCCGGCAAGTGCGGGAGCTGCCCGGACGCTTGCAGGGGTTCTGCTCTTTCGATCCGCTCGCCGACTATGCGCTGCAAGAGCTGGAGCTCTGCGCACAGGATCCGAACTTGAATTCCGGCTTGAAGCTCCATTTCGGTAATTCCGACGTCGATCTCGAGCATCCCGACAGTCTTGCCCGAGTGCAGGCAATCTTCCGCTCGGCGAATGCGAACGGCATGGCCATCCTGCTTCACATCAGGCCCTCGGTAACGCGCAACCGGCCTTATGGCGCCACACTGGCGCAGCTCTTCCTCGATGAGCTGTTGCCGGCTGCGCCCGATGTGACCGTGCAGATTGCGCATCTGGCCGGAGCCGGCGGCTACGATGATCCGGCCATCGACGAAGCGTTGCGGGTCTATGTGGACGCCGTCGCGCGAAACGACCCGCGGATGACCCATGTCTACTTCGACGTGTCAGGTGTTGCAGGACTCGGGGATTGGCGAGACAAGCGGGATCTGATTGCAACCCGCATCCGCCAGTTGGGTTTGCAGCGAATTCTCTTCGGTTCGGACGGCACACCCGACCTTCTGAGACCTCGGGACGCCTGGGCGATGTTTCGCGAATTGCCGCTTACCGATGCCGAGCTCGACCTGATCATGAGCAACGTGGCGCCCTACCTGCGCTGACACCGCCCATCCGCGCCGTACTTGCTGGCGGTATTTGAATATCCGATTTACAATCACGCACCAACCAGCGTAACCTTTTGAAGTGATTGAAAGAACCGTCGCGAAAATTGCGCTGGAGGCTGCAAGCCGAGCGCCGATCGTAGTGCTCACCGGCCCGCGGCAGTCGGGCAAGTCGACGCTTTGCAGCACGCTGTTTCCGGACAAGCCGCTGGTGTCGCTCGAAGATCCGGACCAACGCGCGTTCGCTTTGGACGATCCGCGTGGCTTTCTCGCCCGCTACGCTTCGGGCGCCGTGTTCGATGAAATCCAGCGTGCGCCTGAAATACCGTCTTATCTGCAAGGAATCGTGGACGCCCACCCCGAACCGGGACGCTTCGTGCTCACCGGCTCGGAAAATCTCACGCTGAGCGCAACGCTCAGCCAGAGTCTTGCCGGGCGAGCAGCCATCGTGCACGTCCTGCCATGCTCATATGCCGAGGTCCGCCGCTTCGAAGCCGCGCCCACAGATCTTGCGACCGTCCTTTGGTCGGGCGGCTATCCGCGCATTCACGACCGTAAGCTCGCGCCGAACACATGGCTCGCAGACTATGTACGGACGTATGTCGAGCGCGACTTGCGGCAGATCGTGAACATCACGGACCTCGGTGCCTTCCAAACGTTCCTGGGGTTGGCCGCCGGCCGCACGGCGCAAGTGCTGAACACCTCGAGCCTTGGTAACGACGCGGGCGTGACCCACGCCACCGCGCGGCGCTGGCTCTCCATCCTCGAGACGTGCTTCGTGGCTCACCTGCTGCTGCCCTTTTATCGCAACGTGGGGAAGCGTCTCATCAAGGCTCCGAAACTGCACTTCTGGGACAGCGGACTGCTGTGCTTTCTACTCGGTATTCGCGAGCCCGGGCAGCTTCGCACGCACCCGCTGCGCGGCGCCGTGTTCGAGTCATGGGTGGTGAGCGAACTGCGGAAAGAGCTGATTGCCCGCAACGTGCAACATCAGGCGCTCTACTTCAGGGATCAGAAGGGCCACGAGGTGGACATGCTCGTCGAGCTCGGCGCACGCGCGCTCGGCATCGAGTGCAAAGCTGGAGCTACGTTTCCGAGCGATGCCTTCGCCGAGCTCGAGTTTTTTGCCGCGGCCGCGCGCCGCGATCCGCTGCTGGGGGAGCTGGTTCCGGCCGTCGTCTACGGCGGCAACGACAGTCATCGGCGCAGCGACGGCGCAGCCGTTGCATGGTCCGGCATCGAGCCGTGGCTCGAGCAGTGCTTGCAAGCTTGAGCTGAGGCGCGCTTCAGCGCCGCTCGCGCGTGAGGCTCAAATAGGCGCGGTTCAGGAAGCCCGCCGGGCTGCCTTTGCGCTCGTCCCAATCCGACGTGGGCTGCGCCGCCACGACCTGCTCGAGCGTGGCGCCGCTGCCAATCAGCGCATTCATGCGGTCGCGGATCGTAGTGAGCATGGCCACGTAGTCGGCGAGCGCTTGCGCGTCGGCCACCGGGCCGTGGCCGGGCACCACCGTATACGTCGAATCGATCTCCGCCAGCACTTTCGAGCAGAACTCGATTACGCCGCTCAAGCTGCCGCCGTTGTCGGCGTCGATGAACGGATACCCGGCGTTGTTGTACACGTCGCCCAAGTGCACGGTCTTGTGGCCGCGGAAGATGACGGCCGTGTCGCCCGTGGTGTGCGCGGGACCAAAGTGCATGAGGTCGATGCGCTCGCCGTTGAAATGAAAGCGCATCCGGTCGTCGTACGTCAGCACCGGCAGCGCCGTTTCGGGATAGGCCGGCTGATCGCGCGTGGTCGAAACGAGATTGATGACGTTGTTCTTCGTCATCATCTGCCGCGAGTTCTCCTGCGCGACGAGCCAGGTGCCTTCGGGCCCGAGCACCTGATTGCCGTCGGCGTGATCGAAGTGCCAGTGCGTGTTGATCGCGAAATCGATAGCGCCGCCGCCAAGCTCGCCGATCGTGGCCTTGTATTTCGGCACCATCTGCGGGAACTGATCGTCGACGATCAGCACGCCGTTGTCGCCGATCGATACCAGGATGTTGCCGCCCACGCCGAACAGCACGTGGAAATTGTCCGCAAGCTGCTGCGTGGTGATGGGCGTGGTTCGGAACGCCTCATCGAGATTGTTGAGCTGGGCCACGGCTGGCGCCGCCGCCAGAACAGCGAGACAGACGGATACACGACGCGCAATCAACATCGACATCTCCTGGGCATCTCACGGGGACGGATTTATGAATCCGTCCCCCGCCTTCGACAAATCCGTCCCCGCCTTTAGGCTTTGCGGACCTTTTCCGGCACGTGCGTTTCCGCCGAGCGAATGATGGCTTCGGTGACGGCCGCGCCGTGCACCATCTCCTCGACGGGAATCAAAAACTTCTCCTTGCCGGCCGCCGCGCGCGCGAACGCCTCGAGCGTCACTTTCGTCACGTCGAGCTTCTCGGCCTCCCAGGTATTGGCGGGCCCTTGCGCGGGCTTGAAGATGCAGTTGCCGAACAGGCGCGTGCGCCGCTCTTCCGAGGGAGCGCCCGCAACGTGCGTCATGCCTTCGAGCCGAACGTAGCCCTTGGACCCGTAGACCTGAAAGCTGAACCCGCCGCCCGTAGCCGTCATCGTGCCGAGATAACCCGACATGCCTTCCGTCATGCGGAACAAGATGGACGTGGTGTCGTCGGCATCGATGGAGACGGCGCGCCGGAAGCTCTGGCAGTACACCTCGTCGATGGGGCCGCACAGATCGATCATGCCGTCGACGGCGTGCACGCCCATCGGCGTGAGACCGCCGCACGGCGTCTCCTCGCGGCTTGCGCGCCACGCATCGGCTTTGAGCAACAGCGCGTTCGGGAACGTCATCGTGGCTTCGACGTGCAGGACGATGCCGAGCTCGCCGGTATCGATCATGTTGCGCAGCTTCGTCATCTCCGGATGCCAGCGGCGGTTGTAGCCCAAGCCCAGCGTAACGCCGGCTTTGTCTACGGCATCCGCGGCCTCGCGCGCCTCGGCGCCCGATAACGCAAACGGCTTCTCGCAGAACACGTGCTTACCGGCCTGCGCGGCCGCGATCGTCTGCGGCACGTGCAGCGAATGCGGCGTGGCGAGCACCACGGCGTCGAGCCCGGGATGCTTCAGCATGTCCTCGAAGCTCTGATAGAGCGTGAATTCGTTCTGCTTGGCAAATGCCTTGATGTCGTCCGTGTGATTGCGCGCCGAGCCCGCCACGAACTTGATGTCGGCCGAGCCCGCCACACCTTCGACGAGCGTTTTGCCCCACCAGCCGAGTCCGGCAATACCTGCATTGATCACTGCTTCGATCTCCTATTTCTCTAGGCCCGCCGAGCGGGCTTGATGGCGTGCCACCACGGCCCAGTCGCGGTTGGCGTCGCCGTTCGCCATCGCGGCGAGCAGCTTGTCGCGATACACGTTCAAGCTCGGCAGCGGCACGTTCTCCGCAAGGCCCGCCGCCAGCATGAGCCCGGTGTCCTTGAGACCGAGCGCCGTGGTGAAGCCCACCTGATCGTAGAGCTCCTTGGCGATGATGTTGCCATAGACCTTGTAGGCCGGAGCCGAGAACAGGCCATCGGTGAACACCTCGTAGAACGCCTGCGGGTCCACGCCGTACTTGCGCACGAGCGAGAACGCCTCGCCCATCGCCTCGATCGCGCAGCCGATCAGCATGTTGTTGGCCAGCTTCACGGCCGCGGCGCCCTCGGGCTTCGATCCGGCCGGGAACGTGCGCCGCCCCATCAGAGCGTTCAGCGGCGCGAGCTTCTCGATGGCTTGCGGCGGGCCCGCCGGCACGATGTTGATCTGCCCTGCGGCTGCGGCTTCGGGCCGGCCGAGCACCGGCGACGCGACGAACAGTTGCCCCGCCTTGCCGTGCACTGCATCTACCTCGCGCAGCACGTGCACGCCGTGCGTGCCCATCGCGACGTGGATAGCGCCTTTGTCGAGCGCCGCCGAGATCTCCTTGACGACCTCAGTGAGCGCCTTGTCGTCGGAAACCATGCTGATCACGACTTCGCGGCCGCGGCAGGCTTCCGCGATCGAGCCCGCGACCTTCGCGCCGTTCTTCTCGAGCTCTGCGGCCTTTTCGCGCGAGCGGTTGTAGACGACGAGCTCGTGACCGCCGCCTAAAATGCGCGCGGCCATGGCTTGACCCATTCGCCCTAAGCCGATGAAACCTACTTTCATTGCGTTCTCTCCGCCTTTTACGACTAGACGAGCTGACCCTTCACCCAATCGAGCTCGCGTTCTACGTAGTCCACGATCGAGCCGCTCTTCATGGAGTCCGGCAGCACGTCCCAGGTGTACGTCTCGATCTCGAGCTGCGGCGAAAGCTTGTTCTTTTTATGAAACTTGAGCGCGTCTTCGATCGCAAAGCGCGTGGTCTCGAAATGCTCGCCGATCTTGTCGAGAAACACGGGCACGTGCACGTGCGTGCGCCACTCGCGCTTGCCGCTCGGATCTCGCTCGAAGGCCGCAAAGGCGTCCTCTAAGTTCAAGAAGCGGGTGAGCTTGCCGTCGCGCTTCTCGACGGTCTGCGTGAGATACACGGTTTCGGCGAACGGCCGCATGGCCTCTACTGTTTCCTTCGTCACGTTCGGCACGCGCATCGCCGCGGCTTCCTGGAGCTTGAACACGGGGATGCCGGCATCGGCCAGCGCCCGTAGCGACGCGCCGATGTCTTCGTACTCCACGGCTTGGTGGCAGATGTCGTACACCATGCCTAAGTGCTTGCGCAGGGCGCTCTCGGCTTCCGACTTCGACAAGCCCGTGTGGCTCACGAGCATGCGCACGCCCTCGGCCGCGTAGAGATGATTCTTGAAATAGTCGATGGCCTCTTCCGTGGTCTCCAGGAAGCACGCGGGCTCCGGCTCGAGCGCCAGCGTGACCGTGCGGCCCGTGCGCTTCTCGAGTTGCACCATGTGCGCGACTACGCGCAGCACATGCCGCGTGAACTCGTCGACGTACTCGGGGCCCGTAACCTTGCCCTTGAAGCCGAGCGGCGGGCTCTGAATCGACGGGTTCACGTGCGGCGCCGCAACCTCCGCGAGGATGTCGGCCACTTGCATCGTGTACGTGGCGCGCTCGTCGGTGCTCCAATCGGGCTCGTACACGTCCTTCTTGACGATGCGGTTCTTGAACGGCCCGTACGGAAACGCGTTGACGGTGTAGAGGTACATGTCGTTCTGGCTCAAGAATTCCTTGAGCCGCTCGCGCTCGCCGCGGTCGCCCGAGAGCGTTTGCGCCGACGAGTTCGAGAGGCGCAGCGACACGCCGAACGATTGTTTCGGGCTTACGCGCGCTTTCACCTGGGGAACGTAGCGGTTCAAGCTATCCCACATTTCGCTCCAGGTATCGCCCGGGTGTACGAGCGTCGAATAAGTCAAATGACCCAGGCCGTTGCCCAAATCCATGTCGTGCTCCTTCGTTAAGATCTTGCGATTCCGCGTGAGCGGTGGTTCGTCGATTCCACTGCCGCTCGCGTCGAGCTCATCGTCCCGATTGCTCGATCCGTTAGGGTTGTGGGGAAACGATTAATTCAATATTGTATCCGCCCTTACGCAGAATGTCGGCTCCCGGCCGACAACGAATAACACTTCAACGGGGTATTTCAATGCTACGTGTGACGGCAAACCAACTGTTGCCTACGACCATTACGGGCTCTCTGCCGCGACCAAGCTGGTATACGGAGAACCTGGGTTTGAAGTCGTTTCTCCAGGCGATGGTCGAAACTCGCTTCCGCGAGCAATACGAAGATTCCCTCGCCGTCTACATGAACGAGCAAACCATCGCCGGCCTCGATATCGTGACGGACGGCGACGTTCGCTTCACGCAAGACATCGGCGGGCAGAGCTGGACGAGCTATCCGCCCTTCCACATGGCCGGCTTCGACGGCATTCCGAAAATGGCCCCGGTCGGCGGCGGCGGCATCGGCTTCCCGCGCGGCCACATCCTGCACGACTACATCGAAGCGCGGCTCATGCCGAGCATCGTCGGGCCCGTCGGCCGCGGCCAGATGCAGTACGCGCAAATCTGGAAAGCCGCCCAGCGCATGACGGACAAGCCCGTGAAGTTCGGCACCGTCACGCCGGAGCTCGTGGCGTTCGCCGTGCAAGACTTCTACTACAAGGACGTGCGCGAGCGCATCTGGGCTATCAGCAACGCGTTCAACGAGGAGCTGCATGCCCTTGCCGACGCCGGCTGCCCTGTCATCCAGATGGAAGAGCCGCAGATCCACCTGCTCGCAGCGCGCGGCGTCGTCGACAAGGTCATCAACCCCGAGTTCATGCTCGAGGTGTTCAACAACACCGTGCGGGGGCTACGCGCAAAAACGGAAGTGTGGTGCCACACGTGCTGGGGCAACCCGTCGCAGCAGCGCATGTTCGCGGAAGTGCAAAGCTACAAGCCCGCGCTGAAGATCCTGAACAAGGTCGATGCCGACGTCATTACGTTCGAGTCGTGCAGCTCCGGCGGCATGGATCTCGAGGCCATCGGCCGCGAGATCACCGACATGAAGGTCGCGATCGGCGTCATCGATCACCACTCGCTGCAGGTGGAGACTCCCACGGAAGTCGCCAACCACATCCGCATGGCGCTGAAGCACATCCCGGCCGAGCGCCTGGTGCTGTCATCCGACTGCGGCATGGGCCGCGAGGGCATGGCGCGCCGGCACGCGCTCTACAAGATGGTGTCGCTCGTGCAGGGCACGAACGTGGTGCGTAAGGAGCTCGGCATCAAGCAGGCCGAGTGCATCGCCGCCGATTCGAACCTCACGCTGCTCGACGTCAAGCGCACACCCGCTGCGGTCGCGCCGGCGAAAAAGCCCGCGAAAGCGGCGAAGTCGAAGCCGGCCAAAGCCGCTACGACGTCGAAGAAGAAATCGAAGCGATAGTTTGGAGCGCGCTCGCCACCGCCGTTCGGCGGTGGCGGCCGTCTGTTGCGCGCGGTCAGCGATGAGGGGCCGTGCGGTTCTTGCGGTACGAGTTCTTCAGCGCGATCTTGCCGTCTCGAAACGTGAAGAGATCGCACCCCTGCACTTCCACGCGAGCACCGTCCGTGCGTGTTCCCGTGAAGGTCCACTCGGACACTCCTCGATCGCCGTGGACGAAGTGGCGCGCACCTCCCCAATGGGCGTCGGGGAAGCTCGCAAAGACGTCCGCAAAGCTTTGCCGGACGGCGTCGCGTCCGGCGTAACGGCTGCCGCAACTATCGGGGCCCGCTGAAGCTTCGAACACACAGTCCTCGGACATGAACGTCATGAGGGCGTCGACGTCATGACGATTCCAAGCATCGGCAAAGGCTTGCAAAACTTCGGTGTCGCAGGTCATGTCACAGGCCTCCCTTACTCGGCAGCAGCGGCGATCGCGTCGAGGTTCTGCCGCAGAATCTGCTGCAAGCCGTCGGGCGCGAGCGCGCGCTCCACAACGACACCGGGGTCGCCGGTCTGCAGCACCACCAGCTTCGCTCCGGCCGCGCTCACGGCGTTCTGAATCGCTTCGCTCGGTTCCCACTCGTGCAGGACCACTTTGATCTCGTTGTCGCGCAAGTGCCTGGTCAGCGCCGCCAGATCGCCCTCCGTCCAGCGCACGTCTTGCTTGATGAAGTAGCCGTCGACGAACAAGCCCATGTCGTTCGTCAGGTACACGAAGTCGCCCGTCAGCGCGAACACGACGTCGGCGCCGCTGTCGATGAGCCGGCCCTGATAGTCGCCGCGCAAGCCGAGCAGCGAGCGCTTCAGGGTTTCCAGGTTCGCACCGATGGTTGCGGCGGAGCTCGGGAATAAAGCCTCGAGATCGTGCGCGATGAGATCGCCCATGCGGATCGCGTTCGAGACACTGAGCCAGAAGTAAGGCGCAACGGCCGTCTCGGCCGGGTCGGGGTCGCTGCCCCACGCCACGGTCGACGCCGGCGTATCGGCGAGCGCTACGCCGGGCGCGTCCAGCGACCACGGCACGCCGGCCTCGATGTCTACGATCCGGATGTTCGCGTCGCGCGCGAAGCGGTACAGCGGATCGCCGGCTAGCGCATTCGTGAGCGTGACGACGGCCGCGGCTTCCGCGAACTTCGGCGTCAACACATCCATGCGCCGCGCGATGTAGTCCTTCAGCAGCGAGAGCTGCCGGCCATCGGCGGGCACATTTTCCACGCGGATAGGCGTTCCGGCCGTCAGCGCCATCGCGAGCGAGTACGTGGCCTGAGTGCCCGTGAGCACGAGCGGCGCCTGCGTCTCCTGCGTCCATGCCGGCGTACCGAGCGCCGCGGCGAACGCAACCGACGCGAGCAGCAGCCCATATGCCCGCCGCGCGCTCATAAGCTGGCCTCGCGAAACCGCGGCAGCGCCATGCGAACGATCATCGTGGCCACGAAAATCAGCGCTGCCGTGAGAATGATCGCGCCACCCGACGGCACCGGCAAATCCCAGCGCATCGGCGCGTAAATGCCCACGATGCAGCTCAGCGTCGAGAACGCGATGCTCCACCAGACGAAGCCGCGGATCGAGCGGTTCAGGTTGCGAGCCGCGGCGGCCGGGATCAGCAGCAGCGCCTCCACGAGCACCGCGCCCACGATCTTCACGCACGCCACCGTCAGGATCGTGAGCAGCAGCACGAACACGTACTCGAGCAAGTGCACGCGCACGCCGCGCACGTGTGCCAGGCTCGGATTCAAGCTGGCGAGCAGCATGTGGTTGTAAAGCGGCAATGCCGTGGCCAGCGTCAACACCGTGGTTACGAGCAGCACGCTGATGTCCGTGTCGTTCACGGTCAAGATCGAGCCGAACATCACGGTATCGAGGATGTGCGTGTTCACCTTGGCCGACACCCACAAGAGCGCCGTTGCACCGATTGCGAGCGAGATCGACAGAAACACGCCGATCAGCGTGTCGGCGGACATCTTCGTGCGGTTGCGCGAGAAATTCAGCAGCAATCCGAAGAGCAAGCAGAAGCTGAACATCGACAAGTACGGCGCCGTGTACGACTCGCCGATGATCACGCCGATGGCCACACCCGTGAGCGCGGCGTTGCCCACGGCCTGCGAGAAGAACGCCATGCGCTTCGCGACGACCATCGTGCCGATACCGCCGAGCAGCGGGCCGATCACGAGCGCACACAGGAAGCCGTTGACGACGAACGCGTACGAGAACGTGAAGTGGATGAAGCCGTCGTTGGCCAAACCCATGATGAACTGGCGCGGCAGCTCGTACAGCGAGTTCATGACGCTACCGCCTCGCTCGCGAGCGCCAGCGACGGGAACAGGCGCGCCGCGGCGCCGCCGGCCAGCACGTCGCGCGGCGCGCCGTTTAGCAGCACTTTGCGGTCCACATAGGTTACGGCGTCGGCGATTTTGCTCACCTGGCCGATGTCATGGTTGATCCACACGGCCGTGCCGCCCGCCTTTACGAACTCGACGATCGTGCTCTCAAGGATCTCCTTGCCCGCAACGTCGAGCCCCGTGGTGGGCTCGTCGAGCACCAGCAACGCGGGCTCCGGAATCAAAGCCTGCGCGAGCAGCACGCGCTGGCGTTCGCCGCCCGACAGGCTGCCGAGCTTGGCTTGAAGCTTGCCCGCCAGGCCGAGGCGCGCCAGCGTGCGCTCGATCTCCGCGCGTCTTGCCCGCGACACCCCAAGAAACACGGGGCGGCGCTGCGTCGTCATGGCCAGGAAATCGCGCACCGTGATCGGCAAGCTTTTGTCGAAGTCGAGCGATTGCGGCACGTAGCCGATGACGCGGCCGTCGCGCCATTCAATGCTGATGCGGCCGGAGTGCGGCATCTGCCCGAGCAGCGAGCGCACGAGAGACGTCTTGCCGCCGCCGTTGGCGCCCACGATGCAATGAAGCGTGGCGGCCTCGACGTTGAAGCTCACGTCTTCCAGGATCGACGTGGCGCCCAGCGTTAGATTGACGCGCTCGAACTCGATAGCCGGACCTTGCATGGCTCTAACCGCTCTTGCCGGCCTCGTTGATCGCGGCCGCGAGCGTGGCGAGGTTCTCACGCATCTCGTCGACGAATTTTTGCGCCGTGTACTCGCCGCTGCTGATGTGCGAAATGGAGTACATCTTCACACCCGTGGCCTCGCGAATCGTGTCCGACAATTGGCTCGCGAAATACTTCTCCGCAAACAGCACGTTGACGTCGGCGGCAGCGATGCGGTCGATCGTCTCGGCGAGCTGCCGCGACGTGGGCTCCACACCGTGGCGCGGCTCGATGACCGCCGTCACCTGCAGGCCCAGCTCCTGGAGGATGTAGTCGTAACCGCTATGCATCGTCGCACAGCGAAACTCCGCCAGGTTTGCAGCGGCGATCTGCGCATCGAACTCGGCGCGTAGCCTGCGGATAGAGAGCGCGTAACGCCGGCCGTTGTCGCGGAAGAACGCGGCGTTCTCCGGATCGAGCTCGCCGAGCTGGCGCGCAATCGTATAAACCTGCTGGATCGCGGCTGTCGTCGAGATGAATGTGTGCGGGTTGACCACCTTCGCGCCGCTCGGGTCGCCGGCCACGGGGATCAGCGACACGCCGTCGTTGGCATAGATCAGCGCGAGCTTCTCGCGCATGCCCGCGGCATCGAGGATCTCAAAGGCCCACGAATCGTGGCCGATGCCGTTCACGACGAGCACGTCCATGGACGTGATGCGGATCATGTCGGCCGGCTGCGGCACATAGCCGTGCGGGTTCGCGTCGGCAGCGATCAGCGGCACGATCTCGGCGCGGTCGCCGACGATGTTCGCCACGAAACTGTAGTACGGGTGCAGCGTGATGCCGATCTTCAGAGTCTTCGCGGCGGCCGCATGAGCGCCGAACGCAGCGAGCGCGAAAGCCACGAACCGCCAGAGCCATCGTCTCGACATCGCTATTCTCCGAATATCCCTTCGAGCAGCCCGTCGATGTTCTCGGAGCCGTCGCCGGCGGCATCGCCGGCCGGCTCGCCGAACAGGCGCTTCACCTCGAGATCCCCGCTGTACGGCACCACCTCGCGCCATCCTTGCAGGATCAGCTTGTCGCGAAAGCCGCTTTCGGGCATTTCGACGTGGTTCTTCTCGTTGTACCAAATCACGATTGCGTTGTTGTTCTGAAAGCCCGCGTGCACGTGGCCGATGATCAGCAGGAACGAACCTTGGCTTAGGCTACGGCCGTCGGTGCCGAGGTACATCGTGGAGCCCTGCATCTCGCCCTCGGCCAGCGGCTCGAAGAGCGACCATTGCAGCGATCCGTTCTGCTCCCAGCTCGTGTCTCGGTAGAACGGCGGCAGCAGAAAATCCGTAAAGTCGTCGAGGTTCGGCCAACGAAATTTCTGGCCGGGCTCGTTGAACATGTTGATGTCGTCGTAAATCAGCGGAATCTCGTCCTTCACGGTGTACAGCGAGTTGTAAATCGCCTGATCCGCGCCGGTTAGGCCGTCGAACGCGCTGATCTGCCAGTCGTAGAGCGGCGCGGCGGCGTTGGCGCGGCCGTTCGCTTGCACGTAGAGCGCCAACACAGCCACCACCGCGAGCGCGACCGCGGCCAGCAACCAGCCTTCGAAGCGGCTGCCGGCGGGTTTCACATCGTAGGTCGTGGCTGTCAAAGCTCGACTCCCGTCACTTCATATCCGTCGCTTTGATCCATAGCACGGCATCCACGGAAAGCTCCTTGCCCTCGTGCTGCTCTCCGTCGTCCAAATCGAGCGCGCAGATGCCCCACCAGCCGGCCTTCGGCAGGCCGATGATGATCTGACCCGCGGCGTCGGCGCGAATGCTCAGCGTCTTGAAGGAATCCTGGGGTGCCGCAACCTTGCCTTGCGGGTCGAAGCGGCGAGCTTCGATTTGCGGCTCGTGGTTCAAGTATTCGATCTCCACCTCGGCGTGCGGCACCGGTTCGCCGCCGGCGAGCACGACGGCGCGAAACACCCCGCCGACCCAGTTCGCATAGGGCTTGTCGAGCGGCATGATCTCGACCGGCAAACCGAGGGGCTCGTCCCACGCGCCGGGAATGCCGCCGACGTTCACGACGGTTTTCGTGATCTGCTGGATGTACTTGTCCTCCTGCGCCTCGTAATAGGGCGCCGGCCGCAAGACGAACGTGTAATCGCCGAGCGAGCGCGTCACCGCGCGCGGCGGCCGAGCCAGAAAGGCCGCGGCTTGGGTCTCGACACCCGACCACTCGATCGGCTCGAGGTACTGCATGAGGTCCGTGGTGCGGGGCTCAGCCTCGCCGCGCTGACTCACCACGTAAAACGCCTCGGGCTGCCCCATGTCCATGGTGAAACCGTTGTCGAACGGGTGGGAGAACACGAGGGCGAGCTCGAGGGCAGCAGACTCGTTCAGGGCCGCCTCGGGCGTGTAGAGGAGCTGAAAGTGCGCTTCGGCCGCGCTTCCGAGCCCGCCAAGCGCAGCGCCGGCCAGCAGCGCCGCCGTGCGCCGGCTACTCTTCAATGTCGCGGCCATCGATGGTGACCACGTGGCCCTGCCCCGCGTCGAACTCGACGCGAAAGTCGCCCGCCGGCTTCTTGAAGGTGTAGTCGCTCTCGGCACTCATGGCGCCGTCGATCAGCACTTTGCCGGCCGCATCGACCACCCGCAGCGGAACCCCGGCGGCCTTGCCGCCGTCGCTGAAGCCGCCTTCGCAGGTGATCGTGCCGTCGCCGTTGTCGTAGCAGTCGCAGATCGCGTTGTGGGCGTAGGCCGCCGCGGCCAGCGCCAATAGCGGGAAGGACGCCAATACCAGTCCTGGCCTGTTCATGTGGGGTTTCCTCGCGGTAGGGCGCGGTCGAGCGGTAAGGTATTGTCGGCGACGCCAAACTGATCCGTAAGTCATCAACGGTTAGCTAACTGTTAACGCAGCCGCTTGAGGGCCGCCGCCGGCCTATGGTTCACAGCGGGGCGTCCCGCAGGTAGTCTAACTGCCAGCTTTCAGGGGATGTTATGACCGTATTGCGATTCTCGTCGGTTCTGGCGGTGCTGGGCCTGCTGGCGGCCGGGGCGACCACGGCCCAATCCGACGTGCCGGTTCAGCCCGGGGCCCTGTCCCCAGCCAACCTGGCGAAGCCGCGGCCTGCGGCGCCGTTCGACATGACGGGCACCTGGCAGCACGAGCTGCGCGGGCCCCAGTCCTGGAAGTTCGTGCCGCCCATGTTCGAGCTGACACCCGAGGCCCAGGTGCACTACGACGCCGGCCGGCAAGCAGCCGCCGAGAACAAGGTATACCGCGACGACATCGGCCAATGCTGGCCCGCCGGCATGCCGCTGATCATGACGCGCGTGCATCCGTTCGTGGCGCTCCAGCAGCCCACGGCCATCTTCATGATCCAGAATTTCATGAACAGTCTGCGCATCATCTATACCGACGGCCGCGAGCACAGCGATCCCGACATCGTGGTACCGAGCTGGAACGGCGAGTCGATCGGCCGGTGGGAGGGCGACACGCTCGTCGTCGACACCAAGTACTTCCCGGGGCACCATCACTGGCTCGACCAGGGCGGTGCCAGCATCCCCGCCAGCGACGCGTTGCACATCGTCGAGCGCATTCGCATGATCGAGGACGGTGAAACGCTCGAGGTCGAGTACACGATGACGGACCCGAAGACGTTCAAAGGCGAGTGGAAAACCACGAAGCGTTTCAACCGCCTGCACGACGTCGATATTTACGAGGTCGAGTGCACACCGGACTTGAACGAGAACTTACCCGCCACGTCGTCGCAATCGCTGATTCGCTAGAGGGACGCTCATGAAGCACCTAGTCGCCACCCTGGTTTTCCTGGTCACCGCCGGCGCTGCGCTCGCGCACCACTCGCCGATCGTGTTCGACCGCACGCGGCAGGTCACACTGACGGGCGTCGTCACGGAGTTCCGCTGGGGCAATCCGCACTCGTGGATTCACATCGACATCGCAGACGCCGACGGCAAGGTTGCGAACTGGAGCATCGAGATGGACCCCGCGAGCCACCTCGCGCGTCAGGGCTGGCGCTCCACGACGCTGAAAACCGGCGACACGATCAGCGTCGACGTGTACCCGCTGCGCAATGACGAGAAAGGCGGACAGTACATCTCGGTCACGCTGCCCGACGGCAAGAAGCTCGGCGGGCGCCCCGACGGGGTGATTTGACCCTCAAAAGCGCAGCCGAGCGCCGCCGTAGATCGACCGCTCGGCCGCGTTGAAGCCGCGAACTTCCTGATAGCGTTCGTCGGCCGCGTTCTGCACGCGGCCGTAGAGCTCCAAGGCGTCCGACACGTCGTAGCTCAACGAGACGTCGAGCACGTCGTAGTCCTCGAGCGAGACGATGGTGCCGCTCACGCTATCGATGGCATCGCGCGCCAAACGGTAGTTGGCCACGAACGCGAATCGTTCGCTCGCCGATTGGTACAGCACACCCACGTTGGCCTGATTCTTCGGGCGGCGCAGCCGCTGCTGGTTCGTCGTGTTCTGCGCGTCGTTGTGAGTCCAGTTCGCGAGCAGCACCCAACGCTCGTTGATCGGAATGTCGGCAGCCACCTCGATGCCCTTCGACGTGCTCTTGCCGGGGGACTGGAGATAGCCCGAAAAGGTATCGAGATCGAAGAAAATTTCGTCTTCGATGTCTTGATCGAAGTACGTGACTTCGAGGTGCAGGCCGTTCGCGGCGTCGTACTCGATGCCCACGTCGTAGCCTCGACTCGTCTCTTCCGCCAGCGCAAAGCCGGCGGCGGGCGGAAACGAGAACGGACCGGCGTTGTAGGCGATCTCGTACAAGCTCGGCGCTCGAAAGCCCGTGCCGATGCTGCTCCGGTATTTGATCGACCGGTCGGCGCCGAGATCCTGCACATACGCCAGGCTGAGGCGCGTGCTCGTGTGCGACCCGAAGTCGTCGTTGTCGTCGTAGCGCGCGCCAAGCGCGACGAAGAACGCGTCTTCGAATGCGCCCTGGTATTCGACGTAGTAACCGCTCTGACTGCGGCTGCGCACGGCGCCGCCGTCGACGAGCGACTCGTCCTGTAGATCGAGGCCGTAGACGAGCGACAGCGCGTCGAAAGATTGGTAGCTGCCCGTGTACTCGAACCGGTCGAGCTGTCCATCCGCGGCGAATGCCGGCACGCCTTGCGCGAAGTCGGCACGGGCGACGTCGATGCTGCTGTAGCCGATGGCGTTCGTGAAATCGCCGCCCGCAATGTCGGCCGAAATCTTGTATGTGGTCTGCTCGGTGGTGCCTTCGCAGTCGTGCACCGTGGGGAAGCCGCAACCGTCGTAGGCCGTCGCCGCGTCGATGTCGCGCGCCACGAGCTGCAGCCGCACGTTGTCGGATGCGTTCCAGCCGAGCTTCGCGTGAAGCGTGGTGTTGTCGGCGCCGTCATCGTCGCGCAGCACCGTGTCGTCGGTCTGCGCATTGAATCCGTCGGTTTCAAGATCGGTCACGGAGAAAAAATAGTCGCCGCCTTCGCCGCCGCCCGACACCGCGCCGTCGAGCTTGCGCAGCGCGTATTCGCCGCGCTCGATGCCGAGCTGGCCGCCAAGAGCGCCGTTCCCGCGCTTGGTGAGCACGTTGACTACCCCGCCCGCATCCGCACCGTAGATGAAGCCCTGCGGCCCGCGCAGCACCTCCATGCGCTGCAAGTCGCTCGTCGTCAGCAAATTGTCGAAGCTCGGCGCGGCCTGCGTCCTGCTGGGATCCAAAGCCTTCACGCCGTCGATCATGAGCAGTGTGCGGTAACCCTCCTCGCCGCGAATGCGCAGATACGTGGGCTTGCCGGGCCCGCCCGTGTTGCTCACGCCGATGCCCGGCTGCGTGCGCAGCACGTCGGCGAGATCCGTGTAACCGCGCAGCTCGATGTCCTCGAAATCGATGACGGACACCGCGGTGCCGATCTGCCGCCGCGGTTGCGCGATCAGGCTCGAAGTGACCACGATCTCCTCGGAGCGCTCGGCTGCCGTGCTCTGGGCGTGGCCCAAGTCCGGCGAAGCAGAGCACGCGATCAACGCGACCGCCGAGACGGCTCGGAAACACCGGCGGCTTGGCCGCAGCTTCAATTCGTGCATCAGGTCCTCGGGGTTAATGGGTGACATGCCGCTCGCCGAGCGCGACTCTGCGCGCCCGGCGCACGCGAAACGCGCCGCTTAGATCTGGATCACGACCTTGCCGAAATGCTGCGCCGACTTCAGGTACTTGTAGGCGTCGGGAGCGGCGTCGAAGTCGAACGTCTTGTCGACGACCGGGTGCAGCTCGTTGACGGCCACGGCTTTCATGAGCGCATCGAAATGCTCGCGTGCGCCCACGAAGATACCGCGCAACATCGCAAACTTCGTCATCAACGGATACGGGCTCAAGTCGCCTTCGGGCCGCGTCATGACGCCGATCATGTTGACCACCCCGTTCGGCGCCACGGCCACGTACGAGCGCGGCAGCGTGCCCACGCCGCCTGTGTCGATGACGTGCTCGGCGCCCTGGCCGTCGGTGAGCTCGAGCACCTTCTTGTCCCATTCCGGCGTGGTCTTGTAATTGATGCAGTCATCGGCGCCGAGCGCTCGGGCGCGTTCGAGCTTCGCATCGCTCGACGACGTGACGATCACACGCGCGCCAGCCATCTTCGCGATCTGCAGCGCGAAGATCGACACGCCTCCCGTGCCGAGCGCGAGCACGCTCTCGCCGGGCTTCAGCGGACGCGGCCCGTGCATCAGCGCGTTCCACACGGTCACGCCGGCGCACGGCAGTGTAGCGGCCTCCTCGAACGACAGGTGCGGCGGCAGCTTGAGCAGCCCGGCTTCCGGAAACACGGCGTATTCGGTGAGCGTGCCATCGAGTGGGAAGCCCAACGCGGCCGGCGGGTTGCCCTGCGTGAACGTGGCCACCACGCGCTCGCCGACCTTCAGCTGCGTGACGCCCGGGCCGACGGCAGCGACCTCGCCGGCACCGTCCGACAGCGGGATCGTGTCGTGCGTGAGCGGGCCGCGAAAGTACTTGCCGGCGACGACCGCGAGATCGCGGAAATTCAGCGACGCCGCGCGCAGGCGCACCAGAACTTCGCCGGGCCCCGCCGTCGGGGGCTCTCGTTCGGCGCGCTTGAGGCCGTCGAATCCCGTGGACCCCTTGGCGACGAGGAAAACTTTCATGGATAGCGCTCCGGGTGGCGAGCGCTCGACTCTAGCCCCTCGGCAAGCCGCGGACAATTCGCGGGCTAGGCGCGCCGCGCGAAAAATGTGCGGATGCGTTCCGCGATCGCGGCCTCGGCGCCCTCGAGGTGGCAGTGGTGCCCGCCCGGTAGGCGGTGAACCTCGATGTCGGCGAACAGTTGCGGCATTTCGCGGTAGAGCGGCCGGCCGGCGAACGGGCTTTCGGCGGCGAACAGCAGCAGCACCGGCGCCGTTACGCGGCGCGCGAAGGCGCGCACGTGCTCCGCCGTGAATCTGAGCTCCGACTGCGCCTTCAGCCGCTGGTCGGCATGCCATTGATAGCCGCCCGGCACCGCCCGCAGCGAGCGGCGGGCGAGCACCTCGGCGGCTTGCGGGGTGACTTTCGAAAAGCCGGCGACGCGCTCCGCGATCGCGGTTTCTCGTTGCGGGAACACGCGGCCGGCTCTACCGCGCAACGCGCGCGTTTCGCGCAGCGCTCGTGCCAGACCTTCGGGCGCGTCTTCGGCCTCGGCCGTCAGCGGCAAACCGCCCTCGAGCAGAATGAGCGCGTTAACGCGCTCGGGAAACGCTGCGGCGAAGAGCATCGAGATCGCCGCTCCGCGCGAATGGCCGAGCAGCGTACAGCGTTGCCACCCGAGCATGTCCGCCACGTCGAGCAAATCGCCGACGTCCTGCCACAAGTTGTACGAGGAGTCGGGCGAGCGCGAATCGCTCCGCCCGTGGCCGGCGAGGTCGAGCGCCACGATTTCGCACTCGGGCAACAGGGGCGCGAGCAACGCAAAGCTGCCGGCGTTGTCGAGCCAGCCATGCGAAGCGAGAATCGGCCGTTCGCCGGGTTCGCCCCAGATCTCGGCCGCCAGCGCGAGCCCCGGAAGCTCGAAGCGCCGCTCGCGAGACACGACGTTAGCGGAACAGGAAGCGCGCGGCGTTCTGGTTCTGCTGCGGTTGCTGGAACGGCGTCGACGAGCCGAAGCGCTGGTTGATGAACTCCTGCAAGCGCTCCTGTTGCTCGTAGAGGCTCGTGCTCGGCAAGAGCAGCACTTCGTCGCCCGGCTCGAGGCCCGACACCACCTCGCTGTACTCGAGATCCGTGAGGCCCGTCTTTACGAGCACGGGCACGGTTTGATTGTCGCGCAGCGCAACCACCCAGTACTCGCCGCCAAAAAGATAATCGGAGCCGCGCGCAGCCACAGGCTGCTGGGGCGCGCCGCCGCCCGCGAAGAACCCGCCGCCACCTTGCCCTCCGCCCGGAGGTCCGCCGTTGCCGAAACCGCCGCCGCCACCGCCGCCGGGAAAGCCGCCGGACTGCTCGAAGACCCTGCGCATCAGCGCGCGGTCCTCGGCCGAAAGCTCTTGGCCGCTCTGCCGCTTTTGCATCAGCGCCGTCACTTGCGCGGCGTCGACGCCCGCGGGCAGCTCGATGTCGCGGCCACCGATCGAGACGATGTTCTTCGCCTGCGCGCCGGCCGGGGCGCCTTCGGGCCAAATCGTCTTGCGCAGCACGTTCTCGTCGACGCCGAGCATGGCCGCCGTGAGCGTCACGTCGGTATCGGCACGCAAGGCCGCCGTCGGCACTGCGGGCACGTTCTCGCGGTTGGCGATCTGAATCTGCACGTCGGCGTTCATGCCGGGCTTCAGCAACCCGCCGCGATTCGCAATCTTGATGAGCACCGAGAACATCGTGACGTTCTGCTCCACGATGGCCTGCGGCTCGATCTTCAAGACCTCGCCGTCGAACGGTTGATTGGGATACGCGGCCACGGTTACACGCGTGTGCATGCCGGGCTGAATCTTGCCGATGTCGGTTTCGTCGACGCGCGTGCGCACTTGCACCGTCGTGAGGTCGGCCATCTTCATCAGCGTGGTGCCGCCGCTCACGTTCTGGGTGGTCGACGCGATCACCGTTCCCGGCTCCACCGTCTTCTCGATGATGGTGCCCGTGATCGGCGCGCGCACGTCCGTGTCATCGAGCGTGATGCGCGCGTTCTCGACGGCCACCTTCGTGCTCACCACCTGCGATTCCGCGTTCGCGAACTCGAGCTGGGTTTGCTCGTAATCGGCCTGCGTGAGCGTTTGCGACTTGAACAGCGCGGCCGCGCGCTCCATTTGCGTTTGCGCGATCTGACGACGGGCTTGAGCCGCCGACAGCGCGGCTTCGGTCTCCGACAGGCGGTTGCGCGGTGTGCGCTTGTCGATCTCGATGAGCAAATGGCCGGCCTCGACGACGTCGCCGGTCTCGCCGTGCACCGCGAGCACCTCGCCGGACGCCTTCGACTTCACCTCGACCGTGGATTCGGGCTCGACGACACCGGCCGCGTCGACCGTAACCTCGATGCTTCGGGTTTCGACCGCAGCGGCGTCATAAATGGCCGGAGCCACGACTTCAGAAGCTTGCTCACAACCGGCGAACAAAGCCGCCGGGACCGCAATCGACCAAAAAAAACTACGCATACTCAGTGAATTCGCTCGTTGTTGATGATGTCTTCCGCGATCGTGCCGTCGCGGAAGGTGATGATGCGCCGCGCATGCGCCGCAATGTCGTGCTCGTGCGTGACGACCACGATCGTGTGACCAGCCGCATGCAGGGTGTCGAACAGCGCCATGATGTCGCGGCTCGTCGTAGAGTCCAGGTTACCCGTGGGCTCGTCGGCCAGCAGGATGCTCGGTTCCGTGACGAGCGCGCGCGCCACTGCCACGCGCTGCCGCTGGCCGCCCGACATCTCGCTCGGCCGGTGCATCATGCGCTCGCCCAAGCCCACGCGCTCGAGCGCCTGCTTTGCACGCACGAGCCGTTCCTTGCGCTTCAGGCCGGCGTAGATCAGCGGCAGCTCGACGTTGTGCAGCGCGTGCGCGCGCGGCAGCAAGTTGAACGTCTGGAAGATGAAGCCGACTTCCTTGTTACGCACGCGGGCGAGCTCGCGGTCGTTCATCGCCGAGACGAGCTTGCCGTTCAGCCAGTACTCGCCGTCATCGGGCGAGTCGAGGCAACCGATCATGTTCATCAGCGTGGACTTGCCGGACCCCGACGGACCCATGATCGCGACGTACTCGCCGCGTTTCACGGTGAGGTCTACACCGCGCAGCGCGTGGATGAGCTCCGCGCCCATCTGATAATGGCGCTGCAAATTGTGCGTGCGAATCGTGGCATCCATGAGTGCAAACGCAGTCCGTCGATCGTGGACGCGATTATGGCATCGCCCCGTAAGACCCTTGCGCGAAGAAGTGTAAACCCTTCACACCTATAGCATTCTTAAGTGAAAGAAGATCGACGCGCGCGCGCCGGCGCGCGCGTCAGCTCGTGTGCTTGCGCAGAAACTGCAGCGAGCGCTCGAACGCTAGCTTGGCGTCTTTTTCGCTGTAGCTGGCGCGCTCGTCGCAGTTGAAACCATGACCTGCGCCCGGGTACACGAACAGCGAGCTTTGCGGGTTGGCTTGTTCGATCTTCTCGACGTCTGCCAGCGGAATCGACGCGTCCTTGTCGCCGAAGTGATAGAGGATCGGACAGCGCGGCTGCTTGTCGAGCATCTTCGCAACACCGCCGCCGTAGTACGAGACCGCCGCGTCGAGCGTGAGCTCGCTCGCCGCGACGTGCGCCACGGTGCCGCCCCAGCAGTAGCCCACCACGCAGGCGCTGCCGGCTCCGCGGACTTCGCTCAGGGCCGCGTCGAGATCGGCGAGCGTGTTCGGCCATTCGAGCCGGCGCATGTACTCGCGCCCTTGCTCGATCTGCGAATAGTCGAGCGTCACGTTGCGCTCGACGCGGTCGAACATGGCCGGCGCGACGACTTTGTACCCTTGCGCGGCGTACTGATCGGCAACGCGCATGATGTGATTCGTGACGCCGAAGATCTCTTGCACCACAACCAAGCCGCCTCGCATCGTTTGAGGCGGCTCGGCAACGTACGCGTCTAGCTCGTGCCCGTCCCTGGCCTTTAGCGTGATCATGCGGCTCATGAAGACGATGCTACTGGCGGCATCGCGGAATGGCGACCGGCGCATGAGGGGCCTTTCGGCACCGCCGTGAATACGTCCTAAGTAGGCTGCGTCGGCGACGTCCTGTCGCCGACGCTGCCGAAAGGCCCCTCATGCACCGGCCGCCATTCCCCAGAGTGGAGTGGTAGCCGTCTTCTGCGCGCGGAGGATGCCGCGAGTGGCGGTCATTCGCCTTTGGAGGAGTGGTACCGCCGGCACGCGGCGCGTCCTTTTTGGGGAGTGGAACGGGCAGCGCGCGGCAGCGCGCGTTTCCTCTTTTTTGGGGGGGAAAAGAGGGATCGGGACGGCCTGCGGGTGTGGCGGCTACGTCGTGCCTTGCGGCGGCCGTAGCGACGAGCCGCGCCGCTGCGGCCGACACGTGGATCAGGCCCCGCGCGAAGCGCGGGGTGCGCGGCAGGATGCCGCGCACGCGCAGCGCGGACAGGATGTCCGCCCTGCGCGCCCCACGTGTCGCGCCCGGCGGCGCGGGAACCGGCGAAGCCGGCGAAGTCGCTGGCCGCCGCAAGGCACGACGTAGCCGCCGCGCCCGCAGGCGAGCGGCGGCGCGCGACAACTACGTCTTATTCCTAGCGGTCGGAGCGCGAAAGGCGGCGATAGTACTCGGCGACGGCCTCTTCGAACCCGGGCGCGACTTGCGTCGGCGCTTGGGCGCGAACGGCCGCCCGCTCGGCGGTCTCGCTATTCGCCGCGAGCCTGAGCTCGAGCTGCTCCGTGAGATTCACGAGCTGCCGGAACTCCTGCTCGATGAGCTCGGGGTTGCCCGTGATGCTGCCACGCAGCGCCTCGCCGAGCTCGCGCACGGCGCGCAGCTCCTCATCGGTGAGACCCTCGGCGCGCAGCTCGTTGCCGAGCGTTAGGAGCTCACGCGATGCGTCGTTGAGCTGCTGCCGCGCATCGTCGATGGCACCGGGTTGGTCCCAGACGCCGCGATTACGCGGATCCCATACGCCGCCGCGACGCCAGTCGTAGAAGTTGCCCGGGCCGCCAGGGCCGAATCCGCCGTTGCGATCCCCGATCTGACCGCCGCCGCCATTCGCCTGCGCGTTGCCCTGGCCCGGCTGACCCGGCTGCCCTTGTTGGCCCGGCTGCCCTTGACCTGGCTGCTGCCCCGGCTGCCCTTGACCTGGCTGCCCTTGCTGTTGCCCCGGTTGCCCCTGGCTGTTTTGGGCTTGCCCCTGCTGCAGCTCGCTGAGCTGTCGGCGCAGGTTCTGCAGCTCCGCACGCAACTCCGCGTTCGGATCGGCCTCGATTTGCTCGCCGGCAACCGCTTCCGCGTTAGCCAAGGCCTGCGCCTCTTCCGTGTTGCGCTGCAGATCGCGCAAGGCGGACGTCGTGACCGCGTCGGTGGCCGCCACTTGCGCGCCCTGGCCGCGCAGGATGTAGTCGCCGCCGAACCCGAGCCGTGCCCCCGCTTGCACGCTCTGCAAGTCGGCAAGGGCTTGATTCAGCGCCTCGCTCGCCTGCGGCGTTTGGTTGCGGAACTGCTGCGCAATGCGTTGGATATCTTCCTCGAGCGCTTGGAGCTCCTGCTGAAGATCGTACTTGCGCTCGGCCAGCTCCTCGGCTTGGTCCGCGGGCAGACTGCCGCGGCGCCTGTTGCTCGGATCGCCGGCGGGTGCACCGCGCAGCGCTTCCTGCAGATCGTTGGCAGCCTGGCGTTGCTCGTCGTAAAGCTGCTGCGAGCGCTCGGCAAGGTCCTCGAACGCGGCGCCCACAGCAGCCTGGCGCTCGGCCGTGAGCTGCTGGAGCGCTTCCTGGAGTTGCCGCCGCGCCTGCTCGATCGCGCGCCGGGCCTCCTCGGGGCTCATCTGCTGCCCTTGCTGGCCTTGGCCGCTCGCCTGATTCATCGCTTGCAGCGCCTGGTTCAGCTGGTCGATGGCCTGTTGCGTCTCGCTGCCCTGACCGCCTGCGTTGGCCTGGCTCTGCTGACTCGGGTCGCCCGGCTGCCCCGGTTGGCCCGGCTGACCCTGCTGGCCTTGCTGACCCTGCTGGCCTTGCTGACCCTGCTGACCTTGCTGACCTTGCTGGGCCTGCTGCTGTTGCTGTTGTTGCTGCTCCTGCGCAAGACGCTGCTGCATCTCCTCGAGCTGCCGTTTGAGCTCCTCGGTTTCGCGGCGCAGGGATTCCTGCTGCCAGCGCTCCTGCTCCGTCAAGCCGTTACGGCGATTCGCCTGGTCCGCGAGTTGCTCTTGGCGGCGCGCGAGCTCCTGGAGCTTGCGGATGGCGTCGTCGACTTGCTCTTGCTGCGACGACTCCGAATCGAAGGCCACCGGCGATTCCGTTTCGTACTGATTCTTCTCGAGATCCATCTCGAGCTCGAACAGCTCGCTCAGGTCGCGGCCCGCCATGCCCCCGCCGCCGCCGCCGCCGCCCTGCTGGAAGGCGACCTGAATGTCCGTGAAGATCGATTCCGCGCGCAGCAAGAGCGTCAACGCGTCCTGCTCGGACGGTACGGCCTGGTCGAGCTCGATGTCGGCGAGCCGTTCGGCGGCCGGGTCCATCGCGGTGGCTGCCTGCTCGATGCTCTCGATGAACCGCTGAATGCGCGGGTCGGCGCCCGTCAGGCCGCGCGCGCGCGTGCGGCTCGCCAACGTGCGCGTCTGCTCGGCGAGCGTGCGCTGCAGATCGGCCAGCATCTGTGCGTTGTCGTGGAGCTGCTGCTCGTCGAGGAAGCTCGAAGTCTCCTCGCTACGCTCCTTGATGAGATTCCACGTGGCGACGAGGATTTCCTTCTGCCGCCGCGAAATCTCGTTCTGCTCTTGGTCCCCGCCGCCGCCGCCGCCGCCACCGCCGCCACCCGAGGCTTGGGTGAAGTTACGGTTGAAGGGCTGCACCTCGATGAAGAACAAATCCGTCTGCACCTCGCGGCCACGATCCTCGGCCACGGCGTAATACGAGATCACGTCGCCGGGCTCGAGCGGCCGCGCTTGCGGCGCCACCGTCTCGACGGCCGCGGGCTCCGCCGACGACTCCTCGACGTCCTCGGCAGGCTCGTCGATACGCGGCAAACGTGCGCGGATGTCGTCTATGCCGCGATCGAACGCGCCGCGCGTACGGTCGCGGATCGCGTTGATGGACTGCTGCACGGGCGCGCGAACTTCCTCGGTAAGGTCCTCGAGGAAGAGCACCTGCTGGCCGACGACGCTGTTGCCGTCTACGTCGATCGGCGCGGTTTGCCATTCGCCGCCGTTGACGGAATAGCGCACTTCGACGCGATCCAGGCCGAAGTCGTCGTTGGCCTCGACTCGAACCGTGACTTCCTCGATGTTGCTGGCGCGCCAGTCGCGCCCCGGCTTCAAAACTTTCACGACCGGCTTGTCGTCGGGGATGACCTCGATCAGGTAATCGTCCGTGAGCTTCACGGCGTCGCCGTTGAACAGCGTGGCGACGTGGTATTCGCCGTCCTTCGCGACATCGAGCGTGGCCATGTTGACGCCGTTGGCGTTCTGCATCGCGATGCGCTGCCCGTCCACGACGAGCTCGGACGCCTCGAGCGGCTGGTCCGTCGCAAGCTCGACGGTGACCTGCGTGCCTTCGACGGCGCGAATGTCGTCACCCGGCTCGACCACGAGCGGCTCGAGCTTCGTCCAGTTCGGGTAGTTGTAGGTGAGCTTCAGATTCGTGATGCGCGGCAGATCGACCACGTCGACGGCGAACTCCGGACTGCGCAATCCGGCGGCAGCCACGTAGTAGCGCAGCGGCTCGCGCAGCGCGAAGAACGTGAAGTTGAAGCCGCCGTCTGCCGTGCGGCTCATCTGCGCGCTTTCCCACTCGCCCCCGGCCTGGAACTGCGCGAACACCTCCATGCGAGGGGGTTCGAACCCTTCGGCGCTGGCCGTTACGCGCAAGTCCCCGCCGCGGCGGACCGTGCCGTCGCCGGGCTCCACGGCCAGATACTGCGGCGGCAGCGTGTCTTCCACGAGCCAGCCGGCCCACAGATGCCGCACGCCGTAGCGCCAATTCGCGGGGCCGAAAACGGCCGTGCCGACGAGCGCCACGACGGCCAAGGCGGCCAGCGCGGCCGGCAGCCGCACCTGGAGCGATGGAATTTTGAGGGCGACGGGGACGCGGCGCGCGAAGGCCAACGCGTCCTCTGCCAGGAGACCGAGGAACGGCGTTGCACGCTCGGGCGGCCCGTGGACGATACCGTCATAGGTCTCGAGCCGGCCGTTGAAATCCGGCGCACGCCGTTCGATGTCCTTGATGCCCCGATTGCGCCGCAATGCCTTCAGCGGCAGCACCACGAGACCCACGGCGATCGCGCCGAGCAGGAGCAGCAGCACGATCCGCGCGCTGATCACGATTTGTGGATCGAAGGCCCGCCGTATGCCGAAGTACACCGCCAGCAGCGTGACCGCCAGGGCCGCCACGGCAAGCAAGGCCGCGCCGCGGGCGACGATGAGCGCTTTCAAGCGCCGGCGAAATTCGCCGAGGTAGGCTTCGAGCTGCGATTGGGCGGTCATGCGGCCACTCCTCTTCGAATCCTAAGATGCCAGTTTCCTACCAGGGATTCCACGATCACGAACATCAGCAGCAACATCACCAGCCACGGCCCCAGCGAGCTCGGCACCGTCTCGCCGCTAGGCGCGGCGGCCACCGGCGCCGCGCTCTCGCCCGGGCGCACCCCGAGCCCGCGCCAGCGCTCGAGCGTGTCGGCGTCTACGGGCGCCAGATCCGACTCGCGCGGATCGAAATTCACGGCCACGACCTCGGTCGTTCCGCCGCCGACCACCTCGTAGAAGCCTACCCGGTCGAGCAACACGGCGTCGCTACCCGCCCCAAGACCCAGCGCCGCCTCGCCCCGCGGGTCGAAAATCTGCCCGCCCGAGAGACCCAAGGCGCGCAACGTCAGCGTGCTGCCCAAGTCCGCTTCGCTCGTGAACCCGGCACCGCCGAGCAAGTGGTTCGCGATGCCGGCCATCAGCGGCACGAACGCGGGCTGTACAGGCAGATCATTCCACTCGCGGTCGAGCGAGGATGTGAACACGAGCACGCGGCCCTCGCCCAAGGTGCGCTCGAGCAGCAGGGGGGTCCCGTCGGCGAGCCACATCGGCACCCGGTCGGCTTCAGTCGGTTCGACGTTGACGGCTCGCCCAAAGTTCGCGGCCCGCAGCTCATCGACGCCGCGCAGCGCCGGATGCGTTGCGTCCACCTCGCCGATGGCGGTGCTCGCCCGAGCGCTCATCTGCGGCGTGGTGCGCAACGTATGGCCCGTGACCGGCAGCGTCGTGAGCCCCGCCGAGCGCGCACCCGCGGCGAGCAGAGCCCGGCCGCCGTCTTCGACATAATCCTGTAGCGCGGCCGCTTGAGCGCCGTCGAGGGAGCCCAAGTCGGTGACCACCACGAAGCTGTAGTCGGCGAGCGGCGGGTCGCCGAGCGGCGTCGTGCGCACGTCGGCCGTCAACGCGAGCGTGGTCAAGGTCTCGAGCGCCGCGCTGGCATACAGCGCGCCGAGGCTGTCGGTGCTCGGGGCCACGAGCAGCACCTTACGCGGCTCCGGGCGCTTGATGGCGAGATAGCGGCGATCGTCGCCGGCGAGCTCGTCGCCGGGATCGAGCACCACCTCGACGCGATTGGAGCCGCTCGTGAGCTCGAGTGGCGCGAATTCGGCTTGTGCGCGGCCGCCGGCCGCCACCTCCACGGTTTGCTCGGCGACGGCACGGCCGTTTTGCATCAGCGTGACGGTTCTCGTCGCGGCCTGCGGCGCGAAGCTGCGCACGCTCGCCGTGAGCTCGCCGGTGAGCGCCGAGGCGCCGAAGCTCTCCACGGTCCAGTTCTCGGCCGCCCCGTCCGTCACGTCGTGAATCACGATCTCCGCGGGCCGCCGCGGCGCGAGCTCACCGAAGCGCGTGGGCAGACCGCTCGACTGCACGTCGGTGACCAGGTCGAGCACGACGGGCAGCTCCGCGGTACGCAGCAGGCCGTCGATCGAGCGCATGAGCTGCCCATACTCGAGCCGAAACACGCCCGGCTCCGCGGTATTCAACGTTTGACGCAGCGCCGCAACGTCGCTCGTCACCGGCCCGAGCACCTCGAACAACCGCCCGGCGAGCACGATCTGCCCGCGATCTTCGGGCGCCATGTCGTCGAGCACGTCGTTGGCAGCGGCGCGCGCGTCGGCCCATCGATCGCCGTAGCTCATCGACGCGGACCCGTCGAGCACGATCAAATGGAACCGCGCGTCGCTGTCTTCGCCGGCAACCGCCGGCGTACGCCAGATCGCGGGCTCCGCAAACGCCAAAGCCAAGAACGCCAGCACACCGATCCGCAGCGCCAGCAGCAGCAGGTACTGCACCTTCTTGGCCAGCACGCGCCGCGGCTCGCCAGGCTCCAAGAACATCAGCGAGCTAAACCGCTGCTTATTCGGATTGTCCGACGACAACCGATGCAACCACCACGGCAACCCAATGGCCAGCAGGCCCAGCAGAAATGCGGGGGCAAGAAGACTCATCTTTGGGCCTCATCGGCGGCAGCAACGCGCGCGTACGGCATTGCCCGGGGACGCCGTGAATACGTCCCTGTAGGCTCGCGCGCGCACATCGCCGCCATGGATGGCGGCGTGCCGCGATTGCAGGAGCATATCGCGGCCCATGTGCGCGAGCGCCCCGGGCAACGCCGTACGCACGCGTTGCTGCCGGGATACTTCATCGCACTCTCTGCGCGCATTTCAGCCGCGCCTCTGGCGGAAAAGGAGATATGAGCGCAACACGCTGTCGAGGGGCTCGGTGATGTTGACGAGGCGGTGGTCGGCGCCCGCGCGCATGGCCGATTTGTGCATGGCTTCGACGTGCGCGTCGATGCGCTCGCGGTATTTCGAGCTCATGTAGATCGGCGAGACTTCCATCGTCTGGCCGCTTTCCATGTCTTCGATGAGCGCCGACTCCTTCAGCACGGGCTTCAGCTCTTGCGGGTCGAGCAGCTGGAACAAGATCACGTCCTGGCCCTGGTAGGCGAGCGGCTGCACGCTCTTCAAGAGCGCGTCCGGGTCGCAGTAGAAGTCGGAGATCACGGCCACCAGGCCCCGGCCGTGCTCGATCTCGCGGAACCGCTCGAACGGAACCTTCAAGTCCGTGCCCGTGCCGGGCTCCGCGCGGTCGATGGCGTGCAGCACGCCGTTCAAGCGCCCGCCGCGTGTGGACGCGCGCCGATGCTCGCGGATCTTGTCGTCGAACACGATGAGCCCTACGGCGTCGTGCTGGCGCGCGGCCAGGTACGCCAGCGTCGCGGCGAGGAACTTCCCGTACAGCAGCTTCGTGACCTTGCCGCTGCCGAAGCCCATCGACGCGCTCGCGTCGAGCAAAATCACGAGCCGGGTGTTCGTTTCGCCGATGTAGCGCTTGATGTACGTGCGATCGGTGCGCGCGAAGACGTTCCAGTCCACGAAGCGCGGATCGTCGCCTTCGGCATAGGCGCGATACTCGGCAAACTCCTGACTGAAGCCGAAGAACGGCGAGCGATGCATGCCCGTCAAGAAGCCGTTCACCACGGCGCGGGCCACGAGATCGAGATTCGCGAGCCCCGCGAGCGTCTCCGGCTTCAGCAGATGCTGCGGTATCGCGGTCCCTGCGCTCATATCGATCAGCCTACGCGGGCTTGGCCTTTCTCGCCGCCGAGCTGCTTGACGAGATCCGTCAGCACCTTGTCGGTGTCGATGCCGTCGGACTCGGCGAAGTAGTTCGTCAACACGCGATGCCGCATGACGGGTAGCGCGAGCGACGCAACGTCGTCGTGCGTGACGTGATAGCGGCCCTGCATCAGCGCGCGCGCCTTGGCGGCCAGCGTGATGAATTGCGTGGCGCGGACGCTGGCGCCGTACTGCACGTACTTCTTGACCATCTCGGGCGCGTTCGGATCGTGTGGGCGCGTGGCGCGCACGAGATCCACGGCATAGCGATAGACGGTCTGCGACACGGGCACTTGGCGCACGAGCCACTGGAACTTCAGGATCTGTTCCGGCGTGGTGCACGGGTTGACCTCGGGCAACTCCATGCGCGTGGTGTTGCGGGTGACGACGTCCACCTCGTCTTCGGCGCTCAGGTAGTCGAGCAGCACGTTGAACAGGAAGCGGTCGAGTTGCGCCTCGGGCAAGGGATAAGTGCCTTCGAGCTCAATGGGGTTCTGCGTGGCAAGCACGAAGAACGGCCGCTGAATCGTGTGGTGGTGGCCGCGCACCGTGACGGAAAACTCTTGCATGGCCTCGAGCAGCGCGGACTGCGTCTTCGGCGGCGTGCGGTTGATTTCGTCGGCGAGCAGCACGTTCGTGAACAACGGGCCCTGCACGAAGGTCCAGGTGCGGCGGCCCGAGCTCACGTCCTCCTCGAGAATGTCGGTGCCCGTGACGTCCGTGGGCATGAGGTCCGGCGTGAACTGGATGCGCTTGAACGTGAGACCGAGCGCGTTCGCGAGCGTGCGCACCAACAGAGTTTTCGCCGTGCCCGGCATACCCGTGATCAAACAGTGGCCGCCGACGAGCAGCGTCATCAGCAAGTGCTCGACCACCTCGTCCTGGCCCACGATGATCTTGCGGACTTCAGTGCGGATCTGCCCAAAGGCCGTATGAAAATTCTCGATCAACGCGCGCGTTTCCTGCGTCTCGAGCTCGTTCTTTGCGTCGCTCAACGTACGACCTCCAATAGCAACTGTTGGGCTTCCCGGTAATGCGGGGCGATCTCCAGAGCATACAGTAAATGTTCGCGGCCCTTGGCCCGGTCCTCGAGCGCCACGTAAGTCTTTGCCAGACGGTAGTGCGCGTCGGCCAGATCCTGCGGATTCATGGCGAGAAAGGCCTGATACTCCACGAGCGCATCGCGCGGCCGGTTGGCCGCGGCAAGCTGATCGCCGAACTCGCGATGCACCTCGGCGCGTAGCGGCGCGACCATCAGCACGTCCTCGAACACTTCGATCGACTCGTCGCTGCGGCCTGCCTCGCCGAGCGCGCGCGCCAGCGCGATCAACGCGTCCGGCTCGTAGCCGCCGCGCTTGCGATACTCGAGCAGGGTGCTCGTGGCGAGCACGGTTTCGTCGAGCTCGCGATGCGCGCGCGCTTTCGCAAGGTAGGCGCTGCCGCCGTCCACGTAGTCGGGGAAGAGCTCGATCGACTCCGCAGCTTTGGCCACCGTGAGCCGCCAGTCTTGTGCCTCAACCGTCTCATGCACTTCGGCTTGCTTCGTTTGCCAAGCCTCGAGCTGCCCCACGACGGCGCCGAGCTCTGTGTCGACGTAGGCCGCGAAGTTCTCGTCGAACTGCCCCGGCGAGATGCCGAGCGACGTTTGGATCGCCTCGGCCGTGTCCTTGCCCTCACGAAACTCGATGAGCATTCGCTCGAGCGCTTCTTGGCCGAACCGTTTCGCGATGTACTCGCAGATGAGGCCGGCCTGCATGTACGAAACGATGACCTGCGCCTCGTAGGTGGGCCGGATGAAGCCGCGATCGAGCTCGGCAACGGGGAGGAACTTATCCTCCTTGATCGCCCCGAGCACCGGCAAAGGAATGTGCCGGCCGGGCAGCGGCCCCGTGCTCCACTCCTCGTAAACCGACACGCCCTCGCTGAACCAGCGCGGCACGAGGTGATTCGTGGCCTCGAGCGTGAACACGTGCGCCATCTCGTGCCAGAGCGTCGTGCCCCAATGGAAGTCGTCGTCGGCGCGGCCCGTTGGACTGTCCATGGCCACGAGATAGCCGAACGTGACGCCGAGCAAACCGATCCCGGGCAATCCGGCAATGCGCACGGCGAAGTCGTCGTGGTCGGGGTACAGCTCCACGATGACGGGCTGCTGCAGCTCGAAGCCGTAGCGCTGGCTGTAGGTGTCGATCGTGTCGTTCACGAGCTCGAGCACGTAAGGCTCGAGCACTGCGGCCTCGTCCTTGTGCAGCCGTAGGATCACGCCCGCGTTATCCGCGTTATCCGAGCCCGGCTCGGCCGCCTTCGCGGCATGCTGCGAAACGACGAAGTTACCGAAGCTGTCGATGAGCCGCAGCGTGTTGACGATGGGCGCGCTGAACGGATCGCCGCGATAGGCGAGCTCGAGATGCGGCCGCGCTTCGTCGATCTTGTTCTCGCGCAACAGATTGATGCCGAGCTCGGCATGCGCGGAATACAGGTCGGGCTCGATGGCCACGGCCCGCTCGAGCAGCGCGATGGCCTCGCGGTAGCGCCGCGTGATGACGTAGAAATGCGCCGGTATCGCGTATGCGTCGCCGTAGCTCGCGTTCAGCGCCAGCGCGCGCTGCGTCCAGGGGCTCTCCGTGGTGCCGCGCAGCAAGTCGGCGGCGGCCTTCAGCGCATAGATTTCGAGCGGCGAGCGCTCGTGATCCTCGGCGAGCTCGAGCGCTTCGTCGAGCGCGTCTTCGCCTGCCTCGATGGCGCCGTCCTCGAGCGCAGCACGGGCGAGCATCAGATGCGCTTCGAGCGCTTGGTCGGGCGTCGCGTCGATGACCTGCTCCGCCCATTCGCGCGTCTTCTCCTCGTAGCGGCCGGCCGCGATCTTCGCGAGGCCGATCTTCGCCGGCGCATAGTCTGGATCGAGCTCGAGCGCTTCTTGGAAGAGCCTGATGGCCTCGTTGTTCTGGTGCGTCGCGAGGAACAGCTCGCCCCAGCGCGTGCGCAGCGCGGCATCCTCCGGGAATTCCATGATGGCGGTTTGGAAGAAGGCGTTAGCGGCGCGAACGTCACCGCTGGCGCGCGCCGCGTCGGCCTTGATGCGCGGATCCTGGTTCTGCGCCAGCAAGCTTCGGTAGCACGCCGCAGCTTCGGCGCGTGCGCCGCGATAAAGCTGCCGGTCGCAGGCTACGAGCGGCTCGGCTCGATCGAGCGAGTACTCGATCGTCAGCGCATGTGCGGCCCCAGCGCTCAAGAGCGCCGCAAGACCGCCAAGCCACACGCGCCCGCTCATTGCGGCCCCGATCGCTCGGTTTGCTGCGGCCGCGGCTGCTCCGCTTGCTGCGGTCGCGGCTGTTCGGCTTGCTGCGGCCGCGGCTGCTCGGCGTCGATCTTCGCCTGCACCTCGGCAAGCTGCACGAGCAGCTGCTGCAGCTCGGCAAGGTACGCATCGCTCGCCATCGATTCGCGGCGCGCACGTAACCCCTCGATCTCGGTATCGAGCCGCTCGCGCTCCGCGACGAGCGCCGCCACCGCGGGGCTCGCGGCAGACGGGTCCACGGCGGGCCCCGCCGCGGCGAGCCGCGCAACCGTGAAACGGCCGGCCGCGCCGCCCGCGATCTGCGGGTGCTCGGTTGCGAGCGCACCGTCCTTCTCGAAGCTATCGGCCACGCTGCGCGACGCGTAGTCGAACGCCTCTTGCGCCGTGATGGCGCCGTTTTTGTTGATGTCCGCCGCGCCCTCGGCCAGCGCCGCGGCAAAATGCTGCGCGAACCGAGTGGCGTTGCGCTCGAAGCCGCTGCGCGTGGCCGTGATCAGCGTGCGGCCCTCGCCGGCCCACTTCTCGAGCACGGCGCCGCTCGCGCTCGTGGCGTTCACAATGAGCTGCGAGCGCGCCGGCACCTCGGCCAGCAATTTGACGATTTCGTCGCCGTCGATGTCGGGACCCGGCAGATTCAGCTTGTATGCCTCGCCGTCGTAGCTGCCATGCCCCACGAGCATCACCACGAGACTGTCGGCAGGTTTCGCACGCGTGCGCAGCGACTCGAAGCCGCTCGCGACGGCCTCGCGCGTAGCGCCTTCGCCTTGCAACAGCATCACGCGGCTCGCGGCCGTGGTGCGCCGCGCGACGGCCGCCAGAGCGGCAGCGTCCTTGTCGAACTGCTCTTGGTACGCAGGCTCTCCGCCGAGCCCGGCGACGATGAGGTAATAGAGCTCCGCGTGCGCCGGCGCAGCGGCCCCGAACGCAAGCAGCAGCACCGCCGCAAGACGCGCGCTCACAGCCGCCCCCAGTACAGGCGCACGAGCCACTCGGCCGACTTCAGCAGCAGCAACAGCAGGAAGGCGAAGGGGATGTTCCACAGCTCGAGCACTTGTCGTTCGACACTGCCGGCTTCCGAAAAGCTCACGGCCTCGGGCAACTGCCGCACGTCGTCGACGGCGAAGTAGCGACCCCCGGTCGCGCCCGCCAGCCGCTCGAGCAATGCGCGATTCTGCTGCACGCGGTAGTGCTCGATGACCCCGTCTTCGCGGCGCACGGCGAAGCGTGCCCGGCCTAGCTCCTCGGCAACCGCTCCCTCCGTTGCGTCGGCCGCTCCCTTCGCCGTGGCCTCGAAACGGAAGATGCCGGTATGGCCGGTCTCGTACGAAGCCTCGTAGAGGCCGGGCCTGCCGGCCACGGGCGTCATCTCGACCGTTGTGGGCGGGCCCAAGCCGTCGCTGACCTCGAGCGTCACGGCCGCGTCGGTGGCGGGCTTATAGGATTTGTCGCGCACTTCGGCGCGCAGCGAGACGGTGCTCTCGTCGCCGTAGAACACGCGCTCGGACGTGAGTGTCACGGCCTGCGGAGCCGTGCTGGCGACGGCTTGGAGTAGCTGCCGCCAGAACGTCTCGTGGCGTTGATCTTCGTGCGGCAGCTGCATCTGCCAGCGCCAGGTGCCGCCCGTGGCGAGCACGTAGGAATAACCCAATCCGTAGCGCTGCTGCACGAGCAGCGGCTGGTCGCTGCCGCCGAACCGGGCTTGCAGCAGTGTCTCGGCGCCCGGTTTGGTGGCGCCGAGCGTCTGGAAATCCGCCAGGCTCGGCAACTCGGCCCATGACGCCTCGTTGGCTTCGTCGTTCGGCTCGAGGCGCGTGAGCGCCGAGTTGCGGCCCGTGGGCGTGAGCAACGCTTTCGCCGGCTCTCGAATAAAGCTCGGCCCGTCGAGCTCGGGCAAGCGCACGGGCAGCACTTCGGCCACGCTCGTGGCGCCCCAGCCGCCGTCCGTCAAGCCGCGCCGGCCGCCGAGCATGAGCAGGCTGCCGCCGCGCCGGCTCACGAACTCGCGAATCATGTCGTGCTGCTCCGCCGAGAGCGCTGCGGCCTCGAAGCTGCCGATCATCACGGCGTCGTAGCGGAACAGCGCCAGCTCGTCGGTGGGAAAGCCGTCGGCGAGCTCCTCGGCCGACTCGACGCCCTGGCGGTAGAACTTGTTCGGCGTGGTCTTGAGCAAGCTGGCCACCCGCACGGCGGGGGCGTCGTCGATCGCGCGGCGAATGAATTTGTATTCCCAGCGCGGCTCGCCCTCGATATATAAGATGTGTCGCCGCTGCTCGGGCACCTCCATGGGTCTAAGGCGCGCGTTGTTGACGACATTGGTCTCGCCGGGCAGCGGGTCGAGCGCGAACCGCAAGTCGCGTACGCCGGCCGAGCCTACTTCGATGTCCACCCAGCGCGTGGTGACGCCGGTGGTGGCGGGCAGCTGGATGGCCTCGGACGCCAAGATTGCATCGCCGTCGTACACCTTGAGCTGCGCGAGCGACGCGCCACTGTGGCGGATGCTCACCTGCGCGCTCACGGTCGAGCCCGCGAGCCCCACGCTCGGGAGCTGCACGTTTTCGATCTCGAGGTCGTTCGGCATCGTTTCCGCGCCGACACCCACGGTATGCACGGGCACGCCGAAGCTCGCAATCTCGGCGATCTTGGCCTGATCGAAGTCGGCCGAGTTGTCCGCGCCGTCGGACACGAGCACGACTGCGGCGATGGCGCCGGATTGCGCGCCGCGCAGCACGTTGAGCAGCGCATCGCCTACGTGTGTGACGGGCCCCGGCGGCGGCACCTGCTCGAGCGACTGCAGCTCCACGAGCTCGCCCGCGAACGAGAACAAGTTGACGGCGAATTTGCTTTCGAGCTCGGGGAGCGCGTTGTCGGTGAGGCTGTCCACCGCTTGCTGCAGGCGCGACTCATCGCCGTCGCCGTACAGCATGCTGCCCGACGTATCGAGCAGCACAGCCACGGAGTTTTCCTGCGGCCGCAGCGTCTGCGTAACGAGCGCCGGCCGCCACAACAGCACGAGCACAGCCGCGACGAGGGCCGTCTGCAACAGGCCGAGCACCGTGGCACGCACCACGCCGAGGCCGGCGCGACGGCGCCAAATCGTGACGCCGACGATGACGGCGGCTGCGGCGCTCAGCGCGAGCAGCAGCCACACGGGCCAACCGCTCGCGAACACGAGCTCGGCACGGTCATAGGTGGCGCGAGAGTATTTGAACAAGAACTCGAACATTCGGCTCACCTTACGCCCGACGCTTCAGGCTCGGCCCACGCTGAACAAAACTCCAGAAACCGGCAGTATCGGCGGTGCGCTCGAGCCGGCAGAGGTATATCCGGAGCTTACCCAAACGTCTCTGCTCGCGACTAGACCCATGATCAAGCTGCTTCCGCCGCACTCGCGCTGCGCGTTACCATCGAGGCATCCCAAGCCGCGGACGGGATCGATGCGACGATTCGGGCTCAAGTGCTGCCTTGCGACTGCGCTCGCGCTGATGACGCTCGCGGCAGCCGGCGACGATTTGGCGGGCGCGCCGAGCTGGCCCACCGAAGAGTTTCATTTCACCCGCCTGTATTACAACAGCTACGGCCGCAGCTGGGGCGGTAGTTGGGACACCGATTACCCCCACGCGGAGCAGCACTTCCGGCGCGGCGTGAGCCGGCTCACGCGCGTGGACATCGGCGAGCGGCCGCGCCTGCTTCAGGTGACGGACGACACGCTGTTCGACTATCCCTGGCTTTATGCCGTCGAGGTCGGCCGCTGGTACTTGGACGACACGGAAGCCGCCCGCCTGCGCGAGTACTTGCTGCGCGGCGGGTTCATGATGACCGACGACTTCCATGGCTCGCGCCAGTGGGAGGGCTTCGTCGAATCGATGCAGCGCGTATTCCCGGATCGGCCGATCGTCGAGATTGCCGACGGCGACGAGGTGTTGCACGTGCTCTACGACGTCGACCAGCGCATCCAGATTCCGGGCATCGCGGCGTTGCGCTACGGCGTCACCTACGAGCAGGACGGTGTCACGCCGCACTGGCGCGGTATCTACGACGACGCGGGCCGGCTGATGGTGGCCATCAACTTCAACATGGATCTTGGCGACGCGTGGGAGCACGCCAACGATGCGTTCTACCCCGAAGCGATGACGGGGCTCGCCACGCGATTCGCGGTGAACTACGTCATCTACGCGATGACGCACTGAGCCCCCTGCCTCAGGCGCACGCCCTGCGGCTACACTGCCGCTTTCGCCAGGAAGCCAGCGATGGACGGAGCCAGCACCACCACATCCGTAGCAGAAGGACTGCTGCGAGCGCTGAAGCGCCGCGGTATCGATCACGTGCTGGCGAATGCCGGCACCGACTTCGCGCCGGTGATCGAAGGGCTCGTGCGGCTACGCGGCCGCAACGAATCGATCCCGCAGTTCATTACCGTGCCCCACGAGAACCTCGCGATGGCCATGGCGCACGGCTATTACCAGGTGGCCGGCAAACCGGCCGCGGTGATGGTGCACGTCACCGTGGGCACCGGCAACACGATCTGCGCGCTGATGAACGCCGCGCGCGACAACGTGCCGCTGCTCCTGATGGCAGGCCGCACCCCGCTCACGCAAAGCGGCCACATCGCGTCGCGCTCCGCGCCGATCCACTGGGGCCAAGAGAACTTCGATCAAGCCGGCGTCGTGCGCGAGTACACGAAGTGGGACTTCGAGCTGCGCGCCGGGCAGCCCGTGGACGAAGTGCTCGGCCGCGCGCTCGACATCGCGTTGTCGGAGCCGCGCGGGCCCGTGTACCTCACGCTGCCGCGCGAAGTGCTCGCGAATCCCGACCTCGGCGCTGCCAGCGGTCTGCCGCCCACGGAGCTCGCTGTTCCGCAACCCAGCGCGCGGCATATCGACACGCTCGCCGAATGGCTCGCCGCAGCCGAGTGGCCGATGATCCTCACCTCCAATCTCGGGCGGGACCCCGCCGCCGTGCCCGTGCTCGCGGAGCTCGCCGAGCGGCACGCGATACCCGTGGCGCAGCCGCACGCGAGCTGCGTGAATCTGCCGGCCAGCCACCCGTTCAATTTGGGCCATGCCGGCACCGAGCTGCTCGGCCAGGCCGACGCGCTGCTCGTTACGGAGTGCGAGGTGCCGTGGTATCCGCGCTACGCCGCGCCGCGGGCCGGCGCCAAAGTCGTGCACCTTGGCGCCGATCCGTTGTACGAGCGCTATCCGCTGCGCGCATTCACGGCGCAGCTCGCGATCACGGGAAGCGCACGCGCGGGTTTAGAGCAGCTCGACGAAGCGCTCAAAGCGCGGCCCGTCAACCGCGCCGCCGCCGAACGCCGGCGCGCCGCCGTGGCGGAGTTCAAGGCGAAGAAGGCCGCGGAGCTCGCGGCCGTCGTCGAGCGGGCGCGCACGGAAAAGCCCGTTCGCTACGCGTATTTGGGCGCGTGCCTGCGGCACGCTCTGCCGAAAGGCGCCGTGGTCATCACGGAGCTCGGCGTGGCGCCCGATCACTTTGGCCTCGAGGAGCCGGGCACGTTGCTCGGCGTGAGCATCGGCGGCGGCTTGGGATTCGGTCTTGGCGCGTCGCTGGGCGCAAAGCTCGCGGCGCCTCATCGCTGCGTGGTGAGCACCGTGGGCGACGGCAGCTACATGTTCGGCAATCCGACGCCGTTTCACCTGGTGTCGCGCGCCGCGAAGCTGCCAACCCTCACGATCGTGTGCAACAACGGCCGCTGGCAGGCCGTGGAATCCGCCACGCGAGTCGTGTATCCCGACGGCGAGGCCGCGCACGCGGCCGAAATGCCGCTCGTGGAGCTGCAGCCGTCGCCGGAGTTCACGAAGGTGGCCGAAGCGTCCGACGCCTGGGCGCGCCGCGTGGACTTGCCGGAAGAGCTGCCGCGCGCGATCGACGAGGCATTGACGGCCGTGGCCGGCGGGCGCCAGGCGCTGCTCGACGTGCGCATGGAGCACGGGGTGCGCTGAACCTCAAGCGGCGTCGGGCTGCAGCTCGGGCGCGGCCGCCGCAAACGCCGGCTCCTTCGCCAAGCCCTCCGCAATGCGCACCAGGTTCGGATACGGCGTGAGGTCGCACGAGAAGCGCCGCGCGTTATACATCTGCGGCACGAGGCACACGTCGGCCAGCGAGACAGCGTCGCCAAAGCAATAGCGGCCGCCGCCGAAGCGCCCTACCAGCGTCTCGAGCGCAGCGAATCCCTCCGCCACCCAGTGCGAGTACCACTTGCCGACGGCGGCCTCGTCGAGCGCGAGCTCGTTGCGCAGGTAGCGCAGCACGCGCAGGTTATTCAGCGGGTGCACCTCGCACACGATGAGCTGGGCGAGCGCTTGCACGTGTGCGCGCGCCACGGGCTCCTCGGGAATCAAGCGCGGCAAGGGATAGCGGCTGTCCAGGTACTCGATGATCGCCAGCGACTGCCAGAGAATCGTGCCGTCGTCGTCGAGCGTGGGAATCGTAGCCTGCGGATTCACCGCAACGAATTCGCTGCGGCGGTGGGCGGCGCCCGGCAAGTCGACGGGCACCGCGTCGTAGGACACGCCTTTCAGGTTCAAGGCGATGCGGACGCGAAACGCCGCCGAGCTGCGAAAGAACGTATAGAGACGCATCGTCAGCCCTCTGCTGCCATCGCCCGCGCCGCTTCGAGCCGCTCGGGCGTGCCCACGTCGAGCCACGAACCCGCGAACGCCAAACCTCTGAGCTCGCGGCGCGCAATCGCGGCGTCGAGCCATGGCTTCAGCGGCCGGCGGCCCGGCTCGAGCTTGGCGAACGACCGCGGATCGAACAACGCGATGCCCGCGTACGTGAGCAGCGGCGGCACCGCACAGACGTGCCCCGCGGCATCGATGCCGAAGTCGCCGCGTGGATTGTGCGGCGGATTCGGCACGAGCACGAGCGCCGGAGCGCGCGGCCCGTCGATCAACACCCGAAAATCGAAGCTCGTGAACACGTCGGAGTTCACGAGCAGAAACGGCTCCATGCCAAGCAGCGGCAATGCATGCACGATGCCGCCGGCCGTCTCGAGTGGCGGCTCGCCCTCCTCGCTATAGGCGATGGATATGCCAAATCGGCTGCCGTCGCCGAGTTGCGCACGAATTTGCGTGCCGCGATACGAAAGATTGATCACGATCTCGTCGACGCCGCTCGCAACGAGCCGCACTACATGATGCTCGACGAGCGAGCGGCCGCCGATTTCGAGCAAGGGTTTCGGTTGCGCCGCCGTAAGAGCGCCCATGCGCTCGCCGCGACCCGCCGCAAGAATCATCGCCTTCATGCGCGAGCGAAACTTTTAACGTCGTGCTCGATCTCAACCAACACGTTCACGAATCCGGGCAAGCCGTTGAAGCGATGCGGTGCGTATGCCATTGTAACTGCCTTTCATCCAACCGTTACTCGTGCCCCCCGCAAGCCGCCGATCGATCATCGCGTTCTGGCTCGTCCAAAGTTTGGCGCAGAAAGCCTTCGCCCAAGACCTTTGCCTCGTGCCGACCGATCTGGCGCCGAATCTCGCGCCGCCGTCGATCACCGAGAACGAGAACCTGGCCGAAGAGCCGGTCGACATCACCGCCACTCGCTTCGGCTTCAACGCCGAGAACGAGCTTCAGTTCGACGGCGAGGTCGAGATCCGGCAAGGCAATCGCACGATCACCGCGCAGAGCGCCACGCGGGAGGAGGACGGGGACCTCGACGTTCTCGGCCGCATCACGTTGAGCGATCCTGAAGTCTCCATATTCGGCGAAAACGCACACTACGACGCGGACACGGAGACGATCAGCTTCTCGGCCGCCGGCTTCGATCTGCCGCTGCGCCCCGCCCGCGGCTCGGCCGAGCAGATCGAGGTAACGAGCGAGAGCCGCGTGTCGCTGATGAGCGCGCTGTTCACGACGTGCCCCGCGGACAACGAGGTGTGGCACATCACGGCGCGCGAAATCGATCTCGACGTGAACGGGGGTGTGGGCACGGCACGCGGCGTGAAGCTCGACTTCAAGGGCGTGCCGATCATGTACGCACCGTACTTCAGCTTTCCGATCAACGACGAGCGCAAGAGCGGCTTTCTAACGCCGGATCCGAGCCGCCGCGACCGTACCGGCTTCGACTTGACGCTGCCGTACTACTTGAATCTGGCGCCGAACTACGATTTGACGCTCGAGCCGCGCTACATGAGCAAGCGCGGCACGCAAATCCGCACCGACTTCCGCTATCTCATGCCGAACAGCCGCGGCGAGTTCGGTTTCGAGTATTTGCCCGACGACGACGAGACACTTTCCACGCGCCGCTACGTGAACGTGCAGCACGAGTCGCTGTTCGGGCCGCGCGATCAGTTTCAAGTGCTGGCCGGAATCGAGGAGGTTTCCGACGAAACCTACTTCGAGGACTTGGGCAGCAGCTTGGCAATCACCAGCCAAACCCACTTGAACCGCTTCCTCGATCTCACGTTCTACGCGCCGAATTGGTCGCTGCTCACGCGCTTCCAGAACTATCAAACGATCGATCCCGTGCTAACGGACATCGAGCGCCCTTACGAGCGCGTGCCGCAAGTGGTCTTCGGCGGCCGCTGGCTCGGCAATCTCGTCACGTTCGACTCGAGCACGGAGCTCGTGAACTTCGACCGCAATGTCGGCGCAACAGGCTGGCGGCTCGACTCCACGCAGGAAGTGAGCTTGCGGTTCTCGCGCGCCGGCATGTTCCTGACCCCGGCCATCGCGCTGCGCCAAACCAATTACTGGATCGACGATCCCATTCCCGGCGAGGACGACACGCTGACGCGCGGTTTACCGATCGGCAGCCTCGACATGGGCATGACGTTCGAGCGCAACACCACACGCGGCCGGCGCGAGTGGGTGCAAACGCTCGAGCCGCGCCTGTTGTACGTGCGCGTACCGTTCGAGGACCAGAGCACCCTGCCGGTCTTCGACACGATCCTGCCCGACTTCAACCTGATTCAGCTGTTTCGCAAATATCAGTTCGTTGGGCCCGACCGCATCGCGGATACCGACCAGCTGAGCTTCGGCGTCACCACCCGGCTCATTGACGCTGCGGACGGCCGAGAGCGCCTTACCGCAACTTTGGGGCAGACACGCTATCTAAATCCGCAGCTCGTGACGCTGCCCGGCACTTCGCCCACCGACACCGAGGCCTCGGATTACGTGGCCGAAGTGGGTATCGGCGTTCGCGACTCCTGGGCGCTCGATCTCGGCTATCAATGGAACAGCGAAACGTCATCCACGGCACGCACCGAAACACGGCTCGAGTTCCGTCCCCAGGACGATCGGCTGTTCGGCATCGGCTATCGCTACCGCCGCGACGCCCTCGAGCAAGGGGACGTGTCGCTCGTCTGGCCGCTCGCACAGCGCTGGCGCATCATCGGCCGCTACAGCTACTCATTCCTCGACAAAGAGCGGCTCGAGGACTTCGTGGGCTGGGAGTACGACGCGTGTTGCTGGCGGCTGCGAATGGTGAACCGCAACTACGTGAGCCGGCGAACCGGCGAGAGCGACAGCTCGATCTCGATCGTACTCGAGCTCAAGGGCTTATCGCAGCGGGTGGCGGCGCCGGACGAGCTGCTCGACCGTGGTATTCTGGGCTACCGCAACATCGCCCGAGCCTATTGAGAAGAGCGATATGAACATTCTTCGCAACAGCAGTCTGGTTGTCACTTTCGCCGCGCTCGCAACGTGGCTGCCGCACGCGAGCGCGCAGGACCGCGAGCTCGGCGCAGGCGGCGTGCTACTCGAAAGCGTCGCCGCCGTCGTCGACGAGGGCGTGGTGTTGTCGAGCGAGCTGCAGGAGCGCATGGAGCTCGTGATGCGCAACCTCGAGCGCACCCAAGCAGAGCAGCCGCCCGAGCAGCGGCGCCCGCTCCCACCTGTCTCCGTCATCGAGCAGCAGGTGCTCGACCAGCTCATTCTGCGCGAGATCCAGCTCCAGCGCGCGGAGCGAGTGGGCATCACGGTAAGTGACGACCTGCTGAACGAGGCGTTGTCGCGCATCGCCCAGAACTTGGGCTACACGCTCGAAGAGATGCCCACCTTGCTGGCCGCCGAAGGCGTGGACTACGCGATGTATCGGGAGGACAGCCGGCGAGACCTCATCATCGAGCAGCTCGAGCAACGCGACGTCTTGAACCGCATCTCGATCACACCGCGCGAGCTCGACCAATGCTTGATTACGAGCGACGCCGCGGCCTCGGACGAGTTCGACTACAACGTGTCGCACATTCTGATCAGCGTGCCGGCCAACGCCACGCAGCAAGACGTGGAAGCAGCCCGGGCGCGCATCGGTGAAATTCACGATCGGCTTGCGGCGGGCGAAGACTTCTCACGCCTGGCCATCGCCACGTCGCACGCGCAAACGGCGCTCGAAGGCGGCAGCTTGGGCTGGCGCAAGGGTGCACAGTTGCCCACGTTGTTCGCCGACATCGTCACTCGCATGCGGCCGGGAGATTATTCCGAGCCCATTCAGAGCAGCGGCGGCTTCCAGATCGTCAAGTTGAACGACATGCGCGGCGCCGAACGCATGATGGTGGACCAGCTGCGCGTGCGCCACATCTTGCTGCGGCCGAACGAGATCCTCGACGAAGCGGCCGTGCTGCAAAAGGCGCTCGGCATTCGTGCGCAAATCATGGGCGGCGACGACTTCGCCACCGTTGCCGAAGCCGTTTCGGAAGACCCCGGCTCGGCGGCAGAAGGAGGCGACTTGGGCTGGCTCTCGCCGGGTGACACGCTGCCCGAGTTCGAGCAGGCGGTGGCACAGCTCGAGCTCGGCGAGATCAGCGAACCGGTGCAAACTCGGGCCGGCTGGCACCTGATCCAGGCCTTGGAGCGCCGCTCGCACGACACTACCGACGAAATGAAACGCACGAACTGCGCGCGGCAAATCCAGACGGCGAAAGCCCAGGAAGAACGCGAGCTCTGGGCGCGGCGGTTGCGCGACCAGGCGTTCGTCGATATTCGTCGTTGACGCGTGCGGCGGGCACCCGCCCGCGGCCGCGCCCGGCGGCATAGCGTGAGCAGCAATCTTCCCCTCGTCGTCGTGAGCTCCGGCGAGCCGGCCGGCATCGGCCCCGATATTTCGCTGGCGCTCGCGTCGCGGCCGTTTGCCGCGCGCCTCGCAGTGCTCGGCGACATGGATCTGCTTCAGTCGCGCGCTCGCGTGCTCGGCATGCGCGTTTCGGTGGGCGAGTGCCACGCTGCAGGCGACGTGGGTCCGCATGAGCCAGGCCGCCTTCAAGTGCTGCCGACTCCGCTGTCGGCGCCGGCCGTGGCGGGCTCGCTCGATACGCGCAACGCCGGCTACGTGCTTGCCATGCTGCGCCGCGCAACCGAGCTGTGCGTGGCCGGCTCCGCGCAGGCCCTCGTGACGGCGCCCGTGCAAAAAAGCGTCATCGCACAATCGGGCGTCGCGTTTTCGGGGCATACCGAGCTGCTCGCAGAGCTCACCGGCGCGCCGCAACCCGTGATGCTGCTCGCCGGTCAAACGCTCCGCGTGGCGCTTGCCACCACGCACCTGCCGCTGCGCGCCGTGGCAGCCGCGCTCGAGCGGCCGAAGCTCGAAAGCCTGATTCGGATCGTGCACCGCGACTTCAAGCGGCTGTTCCGCATCGAGCGGCCGCGCATTCTCGTGCTGGGCTTGAATCCGCACGCGGGCGAGAGCGGCACGCTCGGCACGGAGGAGCAAACCGTCATCGAGCCTGCCGTGCAAGCGCTGACCGCCGAAGGTCTCGACGTTGTGGGGCCCGTGTCGGCCGATACGGCGTTCACTCGCGAGTCGCTCGCTCGCTGCGACGTCGTGATCGCGATGTACCACGATCAAGGATTGCCCGTGCTGAAGGCGCTGTCGTTCGGCGAGATCGTCAACGTGACGCTGGGTTTGCCGATTGTGCGCACGTCCGTCGATCACGGCACGGCGCTCACGCTCGCCGGCACCGGCCGCGCGCGGCCCGACAGCCTGTTCGCCGCCGTCGAGCTGGCATTGCAGCTCGCCTGAGCCTGCGCGTGCGCCCCAATAAACGGCTGGGCCAGCACTTCCTGCACGACCCCGCCGTGATTCGGCGGCTCGTGGACACCATCAAGCCGCGGCCGGCCGACGCCATGGTCGAGATCGGCGGCGGGCCCGGCGCGCTCACGATTCCGCTGTGCGAGAAGCTCGAGCGGCTGCACGTCGTGGAGGTGGATCGCGAGCTCGCCGCGGCGCTGCCGGGCCGCGTCACGCATCCCGAACGCCTCGTGGTGCACGAGGCAGACGCGCTCGAGTTCGACTTCGGCACGCTTGCGAAGGGACCGCGCACACTGCGCGTGGTCGGCAACTTGCCGTACAACATCTCCACTCCGCTGCTCTTCCATCTGCTCACGTTCGCCGCCGCCATTTTGGACATACACGTGATGCTCCAGCGCGAGGTGGTCGAGCGCATGACCGCCGCGCCCGGCGGCAAGGAATACGGCAGGCTTACCGTCATGCTCGCGCTGCACGCTCGAGCCGAGGTGTGCTTTCACGTCGGCCCCGGCGCGTTCACGCCGGCGCCGAAGGTTTGGTCGACCGTGGTGCGCATCGTGCCGCACGCGGCACCGCCGTTCGTCGTGACGGATCGCGCGCGCTTCGCCGCGCTCGTTGCGCTGCTCTTCTCGATGCGGCGCAAAACTCTGGGGCGGGCCCTGAAAGGCCGGCTAACGCCGGAGCAGATCATGGCCGCCGGCATCGACCCGAAGGCCAGGCCCGAGACACTGGCACCGGCCGATTTCGCGCGGCTCGCGGCGCTCGGAACGTGAATTCACGCGCCGGCACGGGGTCGGCCGCGGCATAATGCTCGATTCGGAATCCAGGCTCTCGAGCGATGAAGATTACCAAGCCGTTCAAGCTGCTCGATTGGATCGACGACAACCGCGAGCACCTGAAACCGCCCGTCTGCAACAAGCAGATGTTCGAGCAGGGCCAGTTCATCGTGCAGGTGGTGGGCGGCCCGAACTCGCGCACCGACTACCATGTGGACGAAGGCCCCGAGCTGTTCTACCAGGTCGAGGGCCAGATGCTGCTGAAGACGGTGCAGGATGGCCAGTTCGTCGACATCCCGATCGGGGAAGGCGAAATCTTCATGCTGCCGCCCCGCGTGCCGCATTCGCCGCAGCGGCTCCCGAAGTCCGTGGGCATCGTCGTCGAGCGCCAGCGCGAGCCGCACGAGCTCGACGGGTTCATCTGGTTCTGCCCTAGCTGCGCGAACAAGCTCCACGAGGAGTTCCTGCACGTGGCAGACATCGTCAAAGATCTGCCGCCGGTCTTCGAGCGCTTCTACGGCAGCTTGGATGCGCGCACGTGCAAGCGCTGCGGCACCGTGATGCCGCCTAAGTAGCCGTGGCCACACCGAAATTCCGGGCGGGGCTCGCCGGTGCGCGCGCGCTCGACGGCGCCGACGAGCTCGCTTCACTGCGCCGCGAGTTCGAATTGCCGCGCGAGCGCGGGCGGGCGCTCGTCTATCTGTGCGGCCACTCGTTGGGACTCATGCCGCGCGCTGCTCGGCGTACCGTGAACGCCGAGCTCGACCGCTGGGCCACACACGGCGTCGACGGACACTTCCCCGATGCACGGCCGCCGCGCGGACGCGCGCGGCCGTTACGCGCCGCGCACGGCGGCTGGCTCGACTACCACGTGCAGTTCGCACCGCGGCTCGCGGAGCTCACGGGCGCGCTTCGCGACGAGGTCGTCGTCATGAATACGCTGACGGTGAACCTGCACCTGATGCTCGCAACGTTTTTCCGCCCGACGAAGCAGCGCTACAAGATCCTCATCGAGCGCGACGCGTTTTCCTCCGATCGGTATGCCGTCGAATCGCAGCTGCGCTGGCATGGGCTCGACCCGAAAACGGCGTTGCTCGAGCTCGGCTTCCGCGACGGTAGCTTCGAGCTCGACCGCGAGCGCTATGAAGCGCTCCTCGCCGAGCACGGCGAGAGCATCGCCGTAGTGCTGCTGCCCGGCGTGCAGTACCTGACGGGCGAACGGCTCGACCTTGCTGCATACGCCGCCGCGGCACAGCGCTACGGCTGCACCGTGGGCTTCGATCTAGCTCACGCGATCGGCAACGTGCCGCTCGATCTGCACGACTCGGGCGCCGACTTCGCCGTGTGGTGCAGCTACAAGTATTTGAACGCCGGCCCCGGCGCGGTGGGCGGTTGCTTCGTGCACCGTCGCCATGGCGCGGCCGAGAACCTGCCGCGGCTGGCCGGCTGGTGGGGCCACGACCGCGAGCGCCGGTTTCTCATGGAACCGAAGTTCACGCCGTTGTCGGGCGCCGAAGGCTGGCAGCTCAGCAATCCGCCCATTCTGTCGCTGGCTCCGCTCGCCGCGTCGCTCGTATTGTTCGACCTGGCCGGCATGCGGCGCTTGCGGCGCAAGTCGCTGACGTTGACGCGCTATCTGCAGTGGCTGCTCGAACGCGAGCTCGGCGGCCGCGCGCGCCTGTTGACGCCCGCAGATCCCGACCGGCGCGGCTGCCACCTCGCCGTGCAGTTCGTGCCGCCGCCCCGCGACGCGGCATCGTTCGCCGCGCGCCTGCGCGCGGCCGGCGTGGTTGCCGACTGGCGCCGGCCGAACGTGCTGCGCTTAGCCCCCGTGCCGCTCTACACGCGCTACCGCGACGTGTATGCCGCGGTGCAAGCGCTGTGCCGCGCGCTCGACGCATGAGCGACGCCGGCCGCGCGCGCATCGCAATCGTCGGCGGCGGACCGGCGGGCAGCTTGCTCGCCATCTTGCTTGCTCGCCGCGGCCTGAAGCCCGTGGTCATCGAGCGCGGCGCTCGGTTCTCGTCCGCGGCTCCGCGCGGCGGCCGCTCGATCAACCTTGCGCTCGCAGCGCGCGGCATCGCCGCACTGCGCCGCGCCGGCATCGATGCCGACGTCGCGAGCTCGCTGATCCCGATGCGCGGCCGAATGATCCACGACCTGCAAGGCGTGCAACGATTTCTTCCGTACGGCCAGCGGGCCGCCGAGGAGATCTACTCCGTGTCGCGCGCGGCGTTGAATACGCTGCTGTACGAGCTGGCGGTAGAACGCCACGGCGTCGAGTACCGCTTCGGCGAGGAATGCGTAGGCGTCGACGACGACGGCACGCCGCTGATCCAATCGGAGGACGGCCGACGGCAACGGTTGGCGGCCGACATCGTGCTCGCCGCCGACGGCGCCGGCTCCGAAGTAAGGCGTTCGCTCGCGGCGAACGGCGCGATCTCGTCGCACGAGGAGCTGCTGGACCACGGCTACAAGGAGCTCTCGCTCGCGGCCCGCGACGGCGAGTTCGCGCTGGAACCGAACGCGCTGCACATCTGGCCGCGCGGCGGCTTCATGCTGATTGCCCTGCCGAACCCCGACCGCACGTTCACGGCCACGTTGTTTCTGCCCCACGAGGGAAGCCAAAGCTTCGCAAGCATCGGACCGAGCCAAGTCGCGCCGCTGTTTCGCCGCGAGTTCGCGGACGCCGTGCCGCTGATGCCGACGCTGGCGGCCGATTACGCGAGCCACCCCGTCGGTCATCTAGGGACCGTGCACTGCCGGCCGTGGAGCTTCGCCGGCCGGGTGTTGCTGGTGGGCGACGCGGCGCACGCGATCGTGCCGTTTCACGGCCAAGGCATGAACGCGGCGTTCGAAGACTGTGTGGTGCTCGACGAGCTGGTGGGCCGTTACGCCGAGGCGGGCGGCCACGACTGGCCCGCGATCTTCGCAGCGTTCGAGGCAGAACGCGCTCCGAATGCGCGCGCCATCGCCGAGATGGCGCTCGAGAACTACCGCGAGATGCGCGACGAAGTTCGCGACGCGAAGTTCGAGCTGCGTGCGGCACTCTCGTTCGAGCTCGAGCGTAGATTTCCGGGAAGATTCATTCCGCGCTACTCGATGGTGATGTTCCATCCCGAGATCCCGTATGCCGAAGCGCAGCGCCGCGGCGCGATTCAGTCGCGGATCCTCCACGAGCTGTCCGATTCGGTCGAATCGCTCGATCGCGTGGATTTTGAGCTGGCCGCGAGGCTCGTCGACGCGCTGCTCTGACGGGCTACTCCATACTGCGGCACCACGGCCAGCATTGCCGCAAGCTCGATTTTCCGTCGAATAACCGGGTTAACTTACTACTACCTGCATAGTTGACAAACCGTGCCCGCACGGGTTACTACTACTATCACGTTAGTAGTCAACACGGACGGCCATGCAGATCAGTCTCAGCGACCGCGAAGCCGAGCTCATGGACGTGCTCTGGGAGCACGGGCCATCGACCGTCGCAGAGGTGCGCGAGCGGCTCGAAGCAGATCTCGCCTACACCACCGTGCTCACCATGCTTCGCAACCTCGAAGCGAAGGGCTATATCGGTCATGAGGCCGAGGGCCGTGCGCATCGATACGTTGCCCTCATTGCGCGCGACGCGGCGCGCCGCAGTGCGTTGCGTCATCTGGCAAGCAAGCTGTTCAAAGGCTCGCCGCATCTGCTGCTCGCGCACATGGTCTCCGACGGCAAGCTCACCGACGCCGAGGTCCGCAACATCCGCAAGCTGTTGGCCGAGCACCGGAAGCAAAAATCATGATCGCCGAAACCCTTGCGTACGCTACGGCCGTCGCCCTGCTCGTCGGCTTTGCCGCGGCGAACGTCGAACGCCTGCTCGCCTACGTTGAGAGACCGCGGCGGCTCGCCTGGTTCGGCGCCTATACAATCGCACTTGCGCTCCCCGTCGCGTCACTGTTGTGGGCGGCACGTGCCCCCGACCCGCTCGCCGCAACGCTGGATCTGCGGGCGCCCGACGCGCCCGCGGGCTACGCATTCGCTTGGGACCCGGTCCTGCTGTGGCTTTGGGCGAGCACCACGATTCTGCTGCTACTCGTCTATCTGGCCGCGTGGGCGCGCCTCGCGAGCCTCGCGCGACGTTGGCCCCGGATGCACAGCGGCGATACCAGCGTCCTCGTCTCCAGCGACGTCGGACCAGCCGTGCTCGGTATCTTGAAGCCGCACGTGATTCTTCCGCGCTGGATCATGGACGCGCCAGCTTCCTTGCAGAGCACGGTGGTCGCGCACGAGCTCGAGCACATCGGCGCACGCGACCAGGCGTCGCTCGTCGCCGCTCAGCTCATCGCGATTCTGCTGCCCTGGAACTTGCCGCTGTGGTGGTTCGCGAGACGATTGCGCGCGGCCATCGAGGTCGATTGCGATGCGCGGGTGCTGCGAAACGGCGTGGATCCCGGTCATTACGCCGACGTTCTCCTCGCGGTCGGCCGGCGCAGCATGTCCTCGCCACACGCAGCCCCGGCCCTAGTAGAGCCCGTCACGCAACTCGAACGGAGGATTCGCATCATGCTCAGCAAACGGCCACGCTCTGCCACACGCGCGGCGACGGCCATCGCCCTGACTCTGGGTCTCGCGGCGTGCGCGACGCAACTCGAGCCGCCCATCCTCGCAACCAGCCCGGCGCCCGCCGGTGCGGTGACACAGATGGAGTTAGACGTCGGCGAGATACGTCGCAGCCCTAACGGAGCGCTCATCACGCTGACAGCACCAAACGTCACGTTCGGCGTCGAGACAACCGACGAGGCGCGAATCATTGCACAACGCCTTAGCGTCAACGAGGCCGACGAGACATTGCTGTTCGAAGGCGACGTTCGAATCGACGCCGCCAACGTGTCGATCAGGGCAACCCGGGCGCTCGGCAGAAAGACGCCGGACGGCGGTATGACGTGGACTCTCTACGATGCAGCCTTCACTCCGGCAGCAGCGGACGCAGCGACGCTAAGCGAATAGCACGTAGCAGATGAGGGCGCCCGCCACCGTCATGCTCATGCCCCACGCCAAGAGCTGATTGAACAGCTTGCGGCCCAGCTCGGCGGACGGCACCGACGCGATACACAGCGCACCGATCGTCGATAGCGGCGACACGTCGACCAAGTGGCCAGCGATGTTCATCGTGGAGGCGATTCCGAGCACGCTGCCGCCGCCCAAGTTCTCCACGATTCCCGGCGCCGTCGGCAGGAACGCGGGGAGAACGACCCCCGACGTGCTCGAATAGGCCGAAATGACGCCAATCACGACGGCGAGGAACGGCACGATCGTCGCCTGCGTGGCAACGCTCGACAGCAATCCGGTCATGAGATCCATGCCGCCCGTCTTCTCGAGCAGGCCGATGAGCACCGTTACGCCGCACACCATGAGGATTGTTCCCCACGGCATGCGCTTGATCGCTTCTGCGTCATCGGCCGCGCGCAGCAAGGACAACAGCACCGCGCCGGCGAACGCGGCCATGCCGATGTTGAATCCACCGGCGATCACGCCGACGATCAACACCCCGATCATCGCGAGCGTAAGAATCTGGTGCCGCCCTAGCTTCTGAACGGGCTCGGATTCGATCTCGACGCGATCGGCACGCGCCAGCAGCTTGAAGCCACCGAAGAGAAAATAGCCGGCAAAGGCCACGATCGCATGCGCACCCAGGTTGTACGCCCACGTTTGCAACTCCAAGCCGGGGAAGCCGATGCGCTCCATGAGCCCCGTCACGATGATGCCCGTGGGCGCGAGCGGCGAGAGCGAGCCGGAGTTGCAGCCGTTGCCCACCATGATGGCCATCAGGAACGGCGAGATGCGCATCTTCAAGGCCGTCGCCATTGCCATCGGCGCCAGCAAGCCCGTGGTGGCGATGTTGCCGGGGCCCGCAGACGCGAGCACCGCGCCGAGGCCGAAGTACATGATCGGCACCAGGCCGACGCGGCCGCGACACAGGCGCATGGCATTGTGCGCGACGATGTCGAGCGTGCCGTTGACGTGGGCTTGCGCGAACAGCAGCGTCACGCCCGCCAGCGTCAAGAACAGGTCCACGGGGAATCCTGCTGTCACCTCGCGCAGCGGCAAGTCGCCCACGTAGACGCCGATCACCCACGCCAGCGCGAGCGCCAGCAGCCCCACGTTGAGCCGCGTGGTGCAGGAAAGCACGATCGCGACAGCCAGCGCGCCGAGCGTGACAGCGCCCAGACTCATTTGCTGAGCCTCATGAGCCGGCGCGAGCCCGGTTCAACCGTCCGCGCCAAGCCTCGAACGCAAGCGGCAACAGCGAAATCACGATCACGGCGATGATGGCGAGCCCGAAGTTCTCCTTCACGATGGGTGCGTTGCCGAAAAAATAGCCGAGCAAGCCGAAGCTCCACACCCAAAGGATTCCGCCGCCGACGTCGAAAGCCAGGAAGCGCGGATAATGCATGCGTCCGACACCGGCGACGAACGGCGCGAACGTTCGAACGATCGGCACGAAGCGCGCGAGCACAACCGTCTTACCGCCGTGCCGCTCGTAAAAGCGCTGGGTTCGGAGCAGGTGATCGCGCTTGAGCCATCGGCTGTGCTCCGTGAACACGCGCGGACCCACGGCGCGGCCGATGAAATAGTTCGTGTTGTCGCCGATGATGGCCGCAGCCGTGAGCAGAGCGAGGATCCCCACAATGTCGATGACGCCGGCCGCCGCGAGCGCGCCCGTAGCGAACAGCAGTGAGTCGCCCGGCAAGAACGGCGTGACGACCACTCCTGTCTCGAGAAACACGATGAGGAACAGCAGCGCGTAAATCCACACGCCGTAGGCCATCGCGAAGTCGAGTAAATGGCGGTCGACGTGCAGAAAATAATCGATCGCCGTCATCAATAGTTCCATGTCCCCGCCTTCGTCGTCAGAGGCCCAGCCGGTAGCGCTTCAGCGGAAACGGCAATCAGTCCGAAACCTTCGGATGAGGAGTTTCCGTGAGCTCCTCGTGGCCGCGCACGACAACGCCCTTGCCGAGCTTCGAGTTCCACATGCCGTACACGAAGTAGAGCGCGATGCCGCCGATGAGATAGACGACGAAGAAGTTCCTCGTGCTTTCGCGCGCCATCAATGACATCAGCAAGAACACGCACATGATGGCGCCCAACGCCGGCGTAACGGGAAATAGAGGAGTCTTGAACGGCCGGTCCATATCCGGACGCGCGTAGCGCAAATAGATAACGGTGAGGCAGACGATCGCGAACGCGAGCAACGTGCCGATGTTGGTGAGATTGGCGAGCTCGTCGAGGCCCATGAAGCCCGCAAAGCCGCACGCCAGGACGCCGACGATCAGCGTGTTGATCCAGGGTGTTTTGAATTTTGGGTGAACTTGCGCGAACACGGGCGGAATCAAGCCGTCGCGCGCCATCGTGTAGAAGATGCGCGTTTGTGCGTAGAGCAGCACCAGCATCACGGACGAGAGTCCGGCGATTGCGCCGATCTTCACGAGCACGGAAAACCACGGCAAGCCGATCTGATTCACGGCTTTCGCGATCGGCGCGGGATCGTTGAGATCGGTGTACGGCACGATGCCGACGAGCACCGCCGAGGTGAGGATGTAGAGAATCGTGCAGATGATCAGCGAGCCTAAGATGCCGATCGGCATGTCGCGGCGCGGGTTCGTGGACTCGGCGCCGGCCGTCGAAACGGCTTCGAAGCCGATGTAAGCAAAGAAAATCGTCGCCGCCGCCGTGATGATACCCGACACGCCGTACTGGCCCGTGTTCTGCGCCGTTACGACGGCCCAAAGCGCAGTGCCGATCTCGCTCCACAGCCCGGGATCGCCGGCAGGCGCAGGGATCGCAGGCGGAACCAGCGGCGACCACAAAGCGGGGTCTACGAAGAACGCGCCGATCGCGACGAACGCCACGACGACCGTGACCTTGATCGCCACGATGACGTTGTTCACTAACGCCGACTCCGACACGCCGAGCACGAGCAGCCCGACGACGGCGATGATGGCGATCACGGCCGCCAAGTTCACCACGCCGGTGCCCACGACGGCGCCCGTGACGAAGTCGGTGACCTCGGTGCCTGGCGCCCCGCGCAACGCGGGCGGTATATCGAGCCCGAAGTCGTGCAGAAAGCTCGCCACGTATCCGGACCATCCCACGGCGACCGTCGAGGCCGCCAAGCCGTACTCGAGCACCAACAGCACGCCCATGATCCAGGCGCCGAGCTCGCCGACGGAGGCGTAAGAGTACGAGTACGCCGATCCCGACACGGGAATAGCCGACGCCAACTCGGCATAAGACAGCGCGACGAGCGCGCACAGCGTTCCCGTGATGATGAAGGAGATCATGATGGCGGGGCCCGCGAACTGTGCCGCGGCCCGCCCCGTCAGAACGAAGATGCCGGTGCCGATGATGCAGCCGATGCCGAGCAGCACGAGGTTGGTTGCGCCCAGGGTTTTCTTCAGCTCCCCGTGCTCGTGCTCGTCGTGCATTTGCTCGACGGATTTGCGCACGAAGATGTCCCGCAGTGAACGCCTGGCCATCGAGCAACTCTCCCCTTACCGATTTCGAGCGCTTTGCGAGTCGGTTGCCGGCAATCTTCTTGGGCATCGAGCCGGCGTTGGACCGCGCCTTTCGGCGGACTCTACACTAGCCCAACCCGCGGGGTCACGGCCGAGCGAGCTTGATCTCGAAGAGCTGCGGCCAGTTCTTCCCCGTGACGAACAAGCGCTTCGCGGCCGCGTCATAGGCGATGCCGTTCAAAACCGCTTCGCTGCCGCGCGCCGTCTGCGGGTACAAAGTGCCCAAGTCGATGAAGCCCAGCACTTCGCCGCTCGCAGGCGAGATGCGTGCGATGCGATCGTCGTACCAGATGTTCGCCCAGATCTCGCCGTCGACGTATTCGAGCTCGTTGAGCCGGTTTACTGGAACGCCGTCGGCGCGCACCTCGATCTCTTTCGTGACCGCAAAGGTTTGCGGGTCGCGAAAACGAATGGTGGCCGAGCCGTCGCTCATGATGAGCTGGCGGCCGTCGTGCGTGAGCCCCCAACCTTCGCCGTCGTAGCGCATCGTGCGCTCGAGCTCGAAGGTCTCGAGATCGTAGACGACGACGAGGCCGCTCTGCCAAGTGAGCTGATATACGAGGCCGTCGAGAATCGCGATGCCTTCGCCGAAGTACTGCGCCGGGAGTGCCCGCTGCTTCTCGGGGCGGCCGCTCGTGAGATCGACGCGGCGCAGCACGGAAGCGCCGTACTGCCCCGTTCCCTCGTAAAGCTGCCCGGCATGAATCGCGAGGCCCTGCGTGAACGCGTTCGGGTCGTGCGGATACACGGCCACGATCTCGAAGCCCGACATCGGCTTGCGCGCGGCGAGCTGAGCCCAGGCGGCAACGGCGACAGCCGCGGCGGCGAGAACCCCGGCCGCAACCCATTTCAGACGCCGACGAGACGACGAGGTAGCTGACATAGCGGGCTACTTTGGCAAACCGGCCTTCCGCCAGCAAGCACGCCGCATCAGAGCTGCGCGGCGTCGAGCTCGCTGCGCAACAACGAGTACATGGCGTGATCGATGAACGTGCCGTAGAGATTCTCGCGGGCGCGCAAGACTCCCTCGAGCTTGAATCCCAGCCGCTCGGGCACTGCGCGGCTGACAAAGTTGTCCACGCCGGCCGCAATCTGGATGCGGTTCAAGTCGAGCGTGAGGAAGCCGTAGCGAACGACGAAGCGGCAGCACTGCGTCATCACGCCGCGGCCTTGAAGGCGCTCCGCAAGCCAATAGCCGATCTCGCCAACGCGATTGACGCGATCGATGGGCAGAAAGCCCACCACGCCGCCGAGCGCGCCGTCGTGCACGATGCCGAACGTGGGCCCGCGCCCCTCTTCGCGCTGCGCCGCCACGGTCTCGAGGAACGAGCGCGAGTCTTCCTCGGAGGTCACGAGATCGACCCACGGCAGCCAGCGGCGTAGATGCGGGCGATTGGCGTCGGTGAGCGCGAAGAGCTCGGCGGCATCGTCCGGGCGCAGCACGCGCAGGCCAATGCTGGAATCGATGACGAACATGGGCTACGGGCGCAGTGCGCCGCAGCTCACTGACGGCGGTGCGTCTGGTCGGGGCTCACGATACGCTGGAAGTCGACGACTTCCTGGAGGAAGTCGCGAATCTCGTGCGCTGAGAAGTGTCGCGACGGTTTGAGCTCGCCGGCGAAGGTATCGCCCACCACCTCGCCGGCCGGCGAGTAGAACACCGCGAGCGGAATGACGTTCACGGCGATCCCAAGGTCGCGCTTCACCGCCGCACTCTTCTTTGCATCGCCAACGTCGATCTGGACGATTTCGAAGTGCTTCTCGATGTACGCGCGCGTTTCCGGGGCGTGCAAGTTGTCGTGCAGCGCAAGGCAGTCCGGGCACCAGTTCGCGCCGAACGTGACCATGAGCATCTTGCCGCTCGCGGCCGCACGCGCCTGGCCCTTCTCGATGGCCGTTCGCGCGTCGACGTCGGAGCGGTACGGCGGCTGCGCAAACGAGCTTGGCGGCCGCGGCAGCAACGACGGTTCCACTCGAACGCCGTAGGCCACGGCGACGCCAACCACGGCCACAAGCGCGCCGACGCCAAGCCACGACCACAGCCGGGCCCCTAGAGCCGCGCGCACTCTATCGATTAGGCCTGAAACTCGCATGACTGGCACGATACACCCCGGTCGCCGCAGGCGTCATGCCGGCGTCCTGAAGAACTCCTAAGGGTGCGTTAGTTCGGCTCGACGGACGCGGCGATCTCCGCAATCGTGGCCTCGGCTGCCTGCATGGCAGCCGTCTCGCCGCGCGCGAGCAAGCGAAGATAGCTGCCGCCGGCCAGAATCCGCAGGTATTGCACCACCGTGCGGTTCTCGACCATGCCGGTGACGACGTAGCCGTCGCCGCCCGCGAACGCGGCGGCCCCTTGCGACGTGATCTCCACGTCGCGAAACCCCCCCGTGCGGGTGAGCAGCTCCACGGCGACGCTCGCCTCCTCGCCTCTCAACGCTTGCGACCGGCCGCGGCCGATCACGATGACCACCGGGTCGGCAGAGCCCCGCTGGCCGCCGGCCGGCTCGAGCGTGACGGCCTGCCGCGGCGAGATGTTGGCCACAGCGAACGGCTCCACGGCGCGGAACGTGAACGGCAGGTCGGCGAGCTGTTGCTCTTGCGTCGGCCCCGGCGTGAGCTCGATCGACCGCACCACGGCTTCGGCGTCGGCCTCGGTGAAGCCGCGGTCCGCGATCGTGAACGTCACGAGCACCGTCTTGTCGCCCTTGAGCAACGCAAGATACTTCGCGAGCTGCTGGCCATCGTCCGTGGACTGACGACCGATCGCGAACGGCACCTCGGCGTCGCCGACGCTGATGCGGCGCACGCCGCGAATCGTGGTGCCCTGCTCGGCGTAGCCTTCCGAGAGGCTCTTCGGCGAGGAAAAGCGCGCCGCGAGATCGGGATACGCTTGGGCGGCCGTTTCCGAGATCGTGATCGTCGAGCCCGAGGCCGCGTGCTGGAGGCCGGAGCGCGCCCGGGTGAAGCCCGGCGGTGCAATCAGTGACACGGAAGTACCGGGGATCGCGACGCGTTCCTGCGCCATCGCGAGTGCCACGAGCGCTAGACCGCCCGCCGCCAGAATCCCGTGGATGAGTCGAGCCACCATCCGAGGCAATTTAGCACCATCCGCGCGTCAAGACTCGGGCTGCAGCCCTTCGAAAAACTCCACGACGCCGGTGTCGAGCGAGTACTCGGCGCCGACGACGAGCAGGCCGTCGCTCGCGATGAGTTGCTCGAGAATCTCGGAGCCGTGGCGCAGGTTGCTCGCGGCCACGCGCACGTTCGCTCTCACGGCCGTGCGCATCAACGCCTGAGCGTCGTCGCGCAGCGGCGTCGCGAGCAGCGGCTCGACGGCCGGCCGCACGCGGTCCACGATCGCACGCAGATTGCGCGACTGCTTGTGCAGCGGGCGCTTGAGCTGATCGATCGTAGCCACCACGGCGCCGCAACCCGAGTGACCGAGCACGACGACGAGCCGCGTATGGAACTGCGCCGCCGCGAACTCCACGCTGCCGATCTGCGAGGGCGCAACCACGTTGCCGGCCACGCGGATCACGAACAAGTCGCCGAGCCCCTGATCGAAAACGATCTCGGCCGGCACGCGCGAGTCGGAGCAACCCAAGATGATCGCGAACGGCTCCTGGCGCTGCGTGAGCTCGTTGCGCCGCGTGGCGCCCACGCGCGCATCGCGCTCCCGATCGGCAACGAAACGCCGATTGCCTTCGCGCAACAGGGCAAGCGCCTCGCGAGCTGAAATCATCCGCCCCTCCTGAACGCGCTCGCCGCGTTGGGCGCGCACTTTAGCATTGGGCGGGCGGCGGCCGTAGGTTATTCGGCGGCGTGTGCCACGAGGGACGCCAACGAAAAGCCGAACCGGCTGCCGGACGACGAGAGCATCTCGAGCGTGGCCGTGCCGTTTCCCGGAATCGTAAACTGCGGCTCGCCGAGCAACACGTAGTCCGAGCCGTCGAACTCGTACACGGCCGTCCACAGCAGCACGCGGCCGTCCTCATCGAGCGTGGGAACCACGACCATCTTCAAGACGTCCGTGAAGCGGATCTCGGCGGCCATGCCCTCCTCAGCGAGCAGCCGCTCCACGCGCAAGCGCTCGTGATCGTCGAGCGCGATACGCACGTCGATCGTGACGCGCTCGCGCTTCGCGGCCGCCTGCTCGAGCTCGTGCTGCTGCCGAAAGTCAGCGAGCAAACGATCGCAAGCCTCTTGTTCGACGTGACACAGCGCGGCGAGATCGATCATGCCCACGCCGTCGTGCTCCAGCGCCGTGCGCTTGACGACGGCGGGATGCGCGTCGTGCCCTTCGGGCGTGAAGAACCACTCGACGGCTTGGTCGCGCTCGCGGCTCGCCACCACCGTCCAGCCGAGCTGCTGGCGAAACTGTGCGCTCGGTTCGGCCCGCAGCGCTTCGAGCACGGCTGCGACGGTGGCGTGGCCGATCGGCGCCGGCTCGTCGGCAGCCCACGCCGCTGTGCTCACACCCAAGCCGCACAAGACGATGCACGTTCTACGCATAGCGCCCCCGTTCGTTAGGTATCAGACTGCACCGAAAGCCACATCTCCACGCCGCCCTCGCCCGTCGCGCCGTTTAAGCGCTCATCGTATGCCTCGAAATCGGGCGTATTGCCCGAGTGAAACCCGGAACTCGGCAACCATACCGAGAAGATGTGCTGCCAGCTCTGCTGGATCGTCGCAACGTTACCTTCGTGCAGGAACACAGCGTAACGCGCGGCGGGCACGCGCATGCGACCCAGCTCCTTTGGCACGGCATCGAAGCTCGCAACCTCGACGGCGCACATGTACTCCATGGTTTGCGCGTTCGGATCGCCGCCACAGATCGCGCCGTAACCGAGCTTCCCGACTTGCCCCGGCAGCGTACCGAGCTTCAGAAAATCGTCCCACTGACGTGGGATATCGTGGCCCATCGTCGCGAACGTGTGCGTGCGGCGAATGCCTGCGAACAGCATCGGCCGCCCTTGCTCGAAGCGCACGGGCTCGAGGTCGCTCAACGGTCTCTCCCTTCGCCGCCGTCATCGTCTTGCGAGAACTCCCAAACTTTACCCAGCGCTTCCCGCAACCGCCAGTGCGGCCGGAAGGTAGCGCCAGGCGGTCGACGACTTCAGGCGAGCGCACCCACCAGGTACGGCAGGCTGCGGTCCAGGCGGTAGTCGATGCCGGAATGCGTGCCGTCGAACTCCTCGTAGACGTGCGGCACGCGGTGCTCGGCCAGCCGCACGGATAAGAGCCGGCCGCCGTAGTGGAGCCGATACTGATCGCGCCAGCCGCAGTCGATGAACAAGCCGCGCAGCGTCTTCAGGCTGCGCGCATGACGCGCGACGAGGTTCACGGGGTCGTGCCGCAGCCAGCGCCGCCATCGGCCCGGCAGACGCTCGCAGGTCTCGAGGTGATACGGCACGCGAAAGCCGTTCGGCGCCTCGGCATCGGAGTCGTAGGTGGCGGCCATCGCCAAGCTCGCCAGCGCCTGGATCTCGCTGCCGCTCGGCTGGCGCTTCGCCCACACGTGGGCCAGAAAACGCGCGATGCGGCCGTCGTCGACGCCTTCGCCGCCGGCAACCGCGGCCACGGCGCGCGCGTTCACCGGGCCAGCCGCGCGCTGCGGCACGCGATGCTTCGCGAGCTCGTCGAGCGTGGCCGGCCACTCCGGTGCGTAGACGGCGTCGAAGTGCGCGTCGCCCGAATGGCAGGCCGCGGCGCCCCAGCAGCGCGCGTACTTCATGGCATGCAGCAGCGCACCATAGCCGCCCGAAGACTTGCCGAGCACGCCGCGGTGCTCACGCGCGGCACGCGTGCGCAGCTCGCGATCCACGAACGGCACGAGCTCGCGGGTCAAGTAATCGGCGTAGCGGCCCACGGCGCTCGAGTTCACGTACTGATTGCCGCCGAACGCCGTGAAGCAGTCGGGGAACGCGATGATGACGGGGCCTAGCTTGCGCTCGTGGATCAAACGCGCTGCGCGCTCGGGCACGTTCTCGTCGAAATTGCGCCATGCCGTCGTCGCGCGGCCGCTGTTCGTGAAGCTCGCGAGATGGAACAGCACGGGGAAGCGCGCGCCGAGACCGCGGCCTCGCGCCTGGTCGTACTGCGGCGGCAGCCACACGTCGAGCGTGCGCACGTGCGGGTCGCCGAGCGGGTTGCCCTGCAGGATCTTCGAGCGGTGCTCGAGCACGAGCACCGTGCCCGGCGGGGCTTTCGAGCGCTTCAGGGTCATGGCCCGATACTGCCGTAGGGGTCAGCGCAGCTCGAGGCGCTTTCCGCGCAGGCGGCCTTTGTAGTCGCGCCCGCCCGCGTTGAGGGCGATGCGCGTCCCGTTCACCTTTCCGCGCACCGGGATCGCCTTGCCCTCGGCGTGCAGCGTGCCGCTGAGCATCTGGAACTCCTGCTTCAGCGTGAGCTCGCCCTGCGCCACCTTGTGCGTGCCGGCCACCTGGGCGGGCACGATCCACAGGAGCGCCGTGCACCAGGCCGGGCAGCGCGTGCGCGAGTGCAGGTCGATGGTGCGGTCCGGCA
>CAMPKU010000001.1 GCA_946887385.1 uncultured Gammaproteobacteria bacterium | reverse complement strand
CTCGACGAGCGCACGGCGAGCTCCACTGCCCGGCGCGGCGCAGGCGGCGCTGGCGATTCCTCGCGCTCGACGCAGCCCGGAGCACCGGGCGGCGCCGGTGCCGGCGGTGCTAATGCGGGTGGCGCTGCCCCGGGTGGCGCGGCCGCCGGCGGCGCGGGTGCGGGACAGCGCAGCACCGCTGCGGCGGGCGCTTCGCTGAACGAGCAGCGCGTGGGTGACCTGATCGGCGTCGAAGTGCTCGGCAGCGACGGTGATCAGGTCGGCGAAGTCGACGACATCGTGATCTCGATGGCCGGCGCCGACGACCTTCGTGCCGTGCTTCAGGTGGGCGGTGTAGCAGGCATCGGCGAGAAGCGCGTGTCCTTGCCGCTGCGCCAACTCACGATCGAGCGTGCAGGCGACGGCGAGCCGAATGTTCGCGTCGCGATGGACGTCGAATCGCTCGAGCGGCTGCCTGAGTTCGAATACGAGGAAGACACTGCGGCTCTATAGTTAAAGCCACCACCTCCGGCCGGCCGCGGCTCTCCGCGGCCGGCCGCAGCGTGGACGCCGGCTATTGCCGGGAATGACGCGAGCATGAGAAGCGCGAGACGCACGACGGACCATGACGAGATCCGGCGCTGGGCGGAAGCTCGCAACGGCAAGCCTGCGCGCATCCTGCGCTTGGCTAACGCCCCCAATGACGACGTAGCTCTGCGCATCGACTTTCCCGAAGCCGAAGAGGACGAGGACGAGGACGCAGATCGCGAAGAGCTGTCCTGGGACGAGTTCTTCGAGCAGTTCGACGAAAAACGCCTCGCCTTCGTGTATTACGAAGACTCTGTCGCTGGCGAGCCGAGCCGTTTCAACGAGCTCGTCAGCCGCCAATGAGCTCGGCCCGCTCGAGTACCACGGCCGTTGCCGCTGCCGCGGCGGCGCCTGTGCGTACCATCGAGCTGCGCGGCGTCGATGCCGAGCGGCGCGCCGCGCTGCTGGAGCGCGAGTGGCTGGTCACGAACGGCCTCGGTGGATATGCCGCCGGCACGATCGGCGGCGCGCCGTCGCGCCGCTATCACGGCGTTCTCATCGCCGCGCTCGCGCCGCCGTACGGCCGCCGCCTGCTCCTCACCGACGTGAGCGAGGAGCTGTACGTCGGCGGCCGCCCGGTGGCTCAGCTTACAGCTCGAACGGTCGACGACGCGGCCAGCGTGCCGCTCACCGAGTTTCGGCTCGAAGCGGGCTTGCCCGTATGGCGATACGACGTCGATGGCGTGGTGATCGAGAAGCGGCTCGTGATGCCGCACGGCCAAAACACCGTGCATGTGCTGTACGAGCTCACGGCCGGCGCAGAGCAAGCCCGACTCGACGTGACTTTCGTGGCGCACCATCGCTCGCACGACGCATCCGTGGCCACCGTGCTGACCGAGCTTCCGTCGTTGAGCCGGACCGAGCACGGGTACGAGCTGTCGGTTGCGGGCCTTCCGCCGCTGCGACTATTGATCGACGCCGCCGATGCGCAGCTAAGCGATGCCCGCGCCGCTTGGGGAGAGCGCCGTTACGCCGTGGAGGAATCGCGCGGTTACATGGACAGCGCAACGGCGTCGCCGACCACCGTGTTCTCCTTCGAGCTGCGCGTCGCTCGGCCTGCCGCCATCGTCACGTCTACGGAGCCATGGGATGTCATCACCGCCATGAAGAGCTCCGCAGCGATCGCCGCCGAGCGCGACCGGCGACTCGCGTGCGTTGCGGCCGCCACACCGGCTGCGCAGAGCGGCCTTGCTGCAGAGCTCGTCCTCGCAGCGGATCAGTTCGTCATCACGCCCGTCGGCCGCTCCGCGGAAGCCGCACGCGTGCGCGCCGCCGGCGACGAAGAACGTTCCGTGATCGCAGGCTATCACTGGTTCACCGACTGGGGCCGCGACACGATGATCAGCCTCGAAGGGCTCACATTGCTGACGGGACGCACGGCCGAGGCGAAAGGGATACTACGTACGTTTGCGAGCTCGATCCGTGACGGCTTGTTGCCGAACCTGTTTCCCGAGGGCGAGAGTGAAGGCCTCTATCACACGGCCGATGCGACCTTGTGGTTTTTTCACGCGCTCGAGCGCTATCTCGCAGCCACGAGCGACCGAGCGCTGCTGCAGGCGTTGCTACCGCAGCTCGTCGAAGTGGCCGAGCGGCACCTTGCCGGCACCCGGTTCGGCATCGGGGTGGACCCCGAGGACGGACTCCTTCGCCAGGGCGCTCCAGGCTTTCAACTCACCTGGATGGATGCCAAGGTCGGCGACTGGGTCGTCACCCCGCGGCGCGGCAAGGCCGTGGAGATCAACGCCCTTTGGTACAACGCGCTGTGCCTGCTCGCCGACTGGCATCGCAGCGTCGGCCGCAACGATGGAATGCGCTTCGATGCCGCCGCCCTACGCGTTCGCGATTCATTCAATCGCCGCTTCTGGAACGCCGCGGCCGGTCACTTGTTCGACGTCGTCGACGGCGAGGCCGGCGACGATGCCGCCTGCCGCCCGAACCAAGTGATCGCGATCTCACTGACGCATCCGGTGCTCGCGCGGCGTCGTTGGCAACCGGTACTCGAAACGGTTCGCGACGAGCTTCTGACGCCGTTCGGTCTGCGCACCCTGAGCCCTCAGCATCCCGACTACCAGCCGAAGTACTACGGCGACTTGCGCAGCCGCGATGCCGCCTACCATCAAGGTACGGTTTGGCCGTGGTTGCTCGGACCGTTCATCGACGCATGGCGGCGTGCGTTCCCGCGCGACTCGGGCGCTGCCGCGCGATTCCTGGCAGCGTTCGGGGAGCATTTGAGCGACGCCTGCGTCGGCAGCATCAGCGAGATTTTTGACGCCGAACCGCCGTACCTGCCTCGCGGTTGCGTTGCGCAAGCGTGGAGCGTAGCGGAAGTGCTGCGCTGTGCCGTTTACGCGGCTCGCGAGCACGGCGCGCTCGACGCCGATACGTCTCAATCGAGAGCAATCAGCAAACCCTCGTCGGCGCGAAGGCGAATCTGATGCTCGACGACCTCGCTTTCGCGATCGAGGAAGGACGACAGCAGCACCCGGCCCTTCTCATCGCCGATGGCACAAGCAGCCTGTTCATGCACCAGGTTCAACACGACGAGTAGGCGGCGCGTGCCGTCGCCTCGCGTGTACGCAACCAGATTCGGCCCCGCCGCGAACGGCTCCTGAGAGCCGTCGAGCAGCATCGGCATTGCCGCGCGCAGCTCGAGTAAGCGGCGATAAAGCGTGAGCAGGGAGCCCGCATCGCGGCTTTGGGTCGCGACGTTGGCAGTGTCGCGATCCACGCCGACGGGTAGCCACGGCTCGACCGTCGAAAAACCTGCGTGCAGTTCGTTGCTCCATTGCATCGGCGTCCGAGTGGGATCGCGATTGCGGCCCGTGCGGCGTCCCTGCGGATCGACGGCTTGCTCAGGCGGAATGTTGACACCGCGCATGCCGATCTCGTCGCCGTAGTAGAGAGTTGGCGTGCCGCGCTGCGTCAGCAGCAGCATCGCCGCAACGCGCGCCTGCCCGATGCCTGCGCGTGCCACGATGCGCTGCTGATCGTGCGTATCGAGCGTGGTTGTGGGCCAACCGCGCGTCGCAACACGGCTCTGATACTCCTCGATCGTTCGGCCGATCGTGCTCGCGTCCCACTTGGCCCAAGTCAACGCCAGGTTCAGCGGCAGGTGCAACTCCGGCGAGCGATCGCCGTAGAAGCTCACGAGCTCCTCGATCGGCACGTAAAACTCCCCGAGCAGCACACGCTCTCCGGAGTAGCCGTCGAAGAGTGCCCGCAGCTCCGCGAACAGCTCATGCAAGCCAGGCTGATTGCGGGTGTGAAGCGGCAGGAGCGTGCCGTCCGGAAGCTCGCCGGCCTTGTAGTCGGGATTCACGGGATTGTCGCGCCACGCCGGGTCTTTGAAGTAAAGCGGCGCAGCATCGAGGCGTACGCCGTCGACGCCACGATCGAGCCAGAAGCGCAACGCCTCGAGCATCGCCGCGCGCACGGCCGGCTCTCGCCAGTTCAAGTCCGGTTGCGAGTCCAAAAATGTGTGCATGTAGTACTGCGAAGTGGCGGCATCCCATTGCCACACGCTGCCGCCAAACACGCTCACCCAATTGTTCGGAGGGGAACCGTCGGGCCGCGCGTCCCGCCACAGATACCAATTACGCCGAGGATTGTTGCGGCTGGAACGCGACTCGCGGAACCATGGATGCTGCGCGGAAGTATGGTTGCCGACCCAGTCGATGATCACGCGCAAGTCGCGCTGATGCGCCTCGTCGAGCAAGCGGTCGAACCCTTTCAGCGAACCGAACCGGGGCTCGATGTCGCAGAAGTCGCTGACGTCGTAACCGAGCTCCTTGAGCGGCGACGGGTAGCACGGTGAAAGCCAAATGGCCCCGACACCGAGCCACTCGAGGTAATCGAGCCGCGCCGTGACGCCTTCGAGATCGCCCAAGCCGTCACCATCCGTGTCGAGAAACGACGGCACGACAAGCTGGTAAATCGCACCGCGCTGCCACCACGGCCCCTCCCTCATGCGCTTGTCCTCGACGCCCCTGTTGCGCAACTGGCAGCAATAGCCATGCCAGCCGGCATGGGGCTTGCAATGCGAATGCCGGAGGTGCCCATGACGATCGAACCGCTGATGTCGCGGCACGTGCGGCAGTGCCGCCCGGACCAAACGCTCGACCAAGCCGCAGCCCTCATGTGGGAGCACGATTGCGGCTGCCTACCCGTCTGCGCGGACGCCGGCAGCACCGGCGCTTCCCGAGTCATCGGCATGCTCACGGATCGCGACATCTGCATGGCCGCGCTGTTTCAAGGACGCCCTCTCAGTGAGCTCAAAGTGGCCGACGCCATGAGCCGCGACATTCGCGTGTGCGAGCTCGACGATCGCCCCGAGGATGTCGAGCTTCTGATGCGAGAGCAGCAAATTCGACGTGTGCCCATTACGGACACCAGCGGCGCGCTGGTCGGCATCGTGTCGTTGGCGGACTTTGCCCGCGCCGCTCGCGGCGGGGCCACCTCGCGCAAGCCCGGCGTGGTGTCGGAGCGCGACGTGGGACACACGCTGGCGGCTATTTGCGAGCCTGCGCCGCATCCCGACGCGCCGGCTTGATCGCCGGCGGCGACGCCGACCACACCTTATATATAGCCGCTTGATCATCCAATTTCCGGGGGTGGTTGCAAGAACTGGAAGCCCAGGATTCGAGCGCTAGCGGTGCACGGCGGTGCCCTGCGCGCCGGCCATACGCACCGCGGAACGGAACTTGCACCTACCGTATTCCCGATCGGCTCAAGGAGAGAGTCCGGTGGAACGAGTAGAAAAAAACATGGAGATCGATTGCCCGATTCGTACCGTTTACAACCAATGGACTCAGTTCGAGGAGTTCCCGCGGTTCATGTCGGGAGTAAAGGAAGTCGAGCAGCTCGACGACACCCACGTGCGCTGGCACGCCGCCATCTTCGGCAAAGACATCGGGTGGGACGTCGAGATCACCGAGCAAGTACCCGACGAGCGGATTTCCTGGCGCAGCACGAGTGGCGCACGCAATACAGGCACCGTGCGGTTCGAGCCGTTGCCCGGCAATCGCACGCTCGTGCGCCTCAGCGTGAGCTACGACCCACAGGGCTTCGCCGAAAATGCAGGCAACGCCCTCGGCCTATTCGCAGCGCATGTCGACAACACGATGCAGGACTTCAAGAGCTACATCGAGAAACGGCAAGTCGCCGATGGCGCATGGCGCGGCGAAGTGCACGGTGGGCAACGCGCGGGAATCGTCAGCGACAGGCGCCCAACCGAGGCGCGCATTCGCCAGTGAAGGTCGCACGTTCGAAGACGATACGGGTTCCGGCCGGTATCTGCTTACAGTGCTTCAACTCGCAGCAGCGGTTCACGTTCCCGTTTCTCGTCTACTGCCCCCATTTCGAGTCGTTGGCGCTCGTGCGCTCGGCGACGGACAGCGCCACGTTTGCCTGCAAACCGGCGCAGCTTTCCACGGTGTTGGCCAAGCTAACGAGCGCAAAAGGCGCCTCCGATGCGATACCACCTTCTGGCGACGGACTATGACGCCACGCTGGCCACGGACGGCCGCGTAGCGGCCGAAACGACTGCGGCCCTCGAGGCCGTGCTGGCCACAGGCAGGCGGCTGATGCTCGTCACCGGCCGGCGACTCGAAGAGCTCATGAGCCTGTACCCCGAGCTCGAGATTTTCGAGCGGGTCGTGGCCGAGAACGGTGCGCTCCTGTACCGGCCGGCGACGAAAGAGCGGCGCCGTCTCGCGGACCCGCCGCCGCCTGCCCTGCTCGCCACATTGAGGCAACGCGGCATCGCACCGCTCGAGGTAGGCGAAGTCATCGTCGCCACTCGCGAGCCGCACGAGACTGCGGTGCTGGCCGCAATTCGCGATCTCGGTCTCGAGCACCAGGTGATCTTCAACAAGGGCGCCGTGATGATCCTGCCGGCAGGCGTGAACAAGGCCACCGGCGTCCTCGCCGCGCTCGAGGAGCTGAAGATTTCGCCGCACAACGTCGTAGGCGTCGGCGATGCCGAGAACGATCACTCGTTCCTGAAATTGTGCGAGCGTTCCGCCGCCGTGGCGGGCGCTTTGCCCGCGCTTCAGGACGAGGTGGATATCCACTTGCGCGGCGATGCCGGCGCCGGCGTGCGCGAGCTAGCGGAAGCGCTCGTCGCGAACGACCTTGGCACGACACGCTCTCCGGCCGACCAACAGCTCGAGTTCGGCGTCGACGAGCTCGGCAATCCCGTGACGCTCGAGCCGTACGGCGGCTGCACTTTGGTTTGCGGGGCATCGGCCAGCGGCAAATCGACGGTCGCCCGGCGGGTCGTCGAGTCGTTACTCCGGTGCTCGTATCAGCTCTGCATCATCGACCCGGAAGGCGACTACGAGGAGCAACCGGGCGCGATCGTCGTCGGCAAGCCCGACGCGGAGCCCTCTCGCGACGAAATCATGCAGCTGCTCGAGGACTACACCGTCAACGGCGTCGTGTGTTTGACGGGCGTGCCGATCTCGGACCGGCCGCGTTATTTTTCGGCTTTGCTGGCGGATCTTCTCGACTTGCGCGCGCGGTACGGCCGGCCGCATTGGCTCGTGATCGACGAAGCGCATCACCTATTGCCGGCCGAGTGGCAAGTTCCGAACGACCTGTTGCCCGAAACGCTGGTCAACGTGCTGCTCGTGACCGTTCACCCCGAGCTGTTATCGGCAGAGTTGCAGCAGCGCGTCACGCAGCTCGTCGCTGTCGGGCCCACCGCGCCCGAGGTGGTGCACCGGTTCGTCGCGCTACGCGGCGTTTCCCTGCCTCCGAGCGCCGCGGCCGCGGCGTCCGTGCCCGTGAGCGTGGGCGAAGTGCTGCTGTGGTCGGCGGCGGACGACAGCTGCCGTCGAATCCGGATCGAGCCGCCGAGCGCCGAGCAACGCAGACACACCCGCAAGTACGCGGTCGGCCAATTACCGCCGGACCGGAGTTTCTATTTCCGCGGTCCGGAAGGAAAGCTCAACCTCCGTGCGCAAAATTTGTTGCAATTCCTCGAGGTTGCAGCGGGAGTCGACGACGACACCTGGCGCTATCACTTTCGCCGCGCCGACTATTCGCGTTGGTTTCGCGACGTCATCAAAGATGACGAGCTCGCCTCGGAGGCCGAATCCATCGAGCGGGATCGGTTCGTGTCGCGCGAAGCTGCCCAGGCTGCGCTGCGTGACGCGGTGGAATCGCGCTATACGCTGCCGGCGGACGCACCGGTCCCCGTGCGCGGCGCGAGCTAAACGGGGACGCAGCGGCCTCAGTTACCGGCCGTCACAGCGTCCGCTGCGTTGCTGCGACCGAGCATCGCGCCGGCTACCGCAGCGCCGAGCGACAGCAGCAAGGCGGCGAATGTGAGCCACGCCGTCGAAGCCGCTTCGGGCTGAACGGCCTCGGCCTGTGCGGCGAGCGCGCCGCTCGTGCGCGCGCGGTCGAAAAGGCTCGCGACCCCGCGACGCGCTTCCTCGGCCGCCTGCGCGGGATTGTCGCGATTCGCTTCCACCCGCGTGGCGGTGTCGTTGAGCGTGTTACGGGTTTCGTTCACGGACAATCCGGTGATGGACGCCACCTCATTGACCAGCTCGGGGCTGCGAAGCCGCTCGGCCATCTCCTCGATCGTGCCCGACACGTCGACGTTGGCGGCACCGCCCGGCCCTTGCACCACAGCACCGAGCGTTTGAGTGGCGCCCCCGAGCATGCTGAACGCGCCGCTCGCGACGCTCGCGATGCCGTTGCCGGCGAGATAGGCCATCAACATGAAGCTCACGACCCAAACGAGCACACCTTCGAAAAATCCCGTGGTTCGGTCGATGATGGCTCCGACGCGCGTGGCGACCATTCCGCCCACGAACAACGCAATGAGAAGCTGCAGCCCGCCCCAGATCGCGGCCCCGATGCCGATAGTGCTCGGCTCGGTGCTGCCGGGATCCACAGTGGACACGCCGATGGCCACGCCGAGCGACGCCAGCAGCATGCTGACACCGATTGCCACGAGCACGCCGGCGAACACCCCGCCCCACGACACCTTCATCCCTTCGGTGCCGAACCACGCCGTCGCTGCAAAGCGATGCTCGTGACTGCCGTAACTAACCGCCATGGGTGCTCTCTCCTACAGAGGAATCCGTCGAGCCACGCAATGCAAGGCGCGTGCCAGTCAATTTGCGCTAACCGGCCTTGAGCACAGTGCTTTTCGCCCGTCGCGAAGAGGATTCGCGCCGTGCGTCTTTGCGCTCGAGCGGCTCGCCCGGGGCGTCGGCGGGCGCGCTCTCGCCGGCCAATGGCAGCCGGACGACAAATTCGCTGCCGCAGCCGGGGCCTCTGCTGAAGGCTTCCACTTCCCCGCGATGCAACGCGACGATGCTCCTCACGAGCGCCAGACCGATACCCAGCCCGCCCCGCGAGCGCTCGCCCGCTCGCGACCCCTGGTAGAACATCTCGAACACGTTCGCGACAGTGGCGGCGTCCATGCCTCGACCGTTGTCGCACACGCGAAGCACGGCGCTGCCGGCCTCGCGTCCTACGCTCGTTTCGATTCGTCCGCCGGGCGCCGTAAACTTCGCGGCGTTGGCAATCAGGTTGCTCACCACCTGCGTCAGGCGCACGAAATCGCCGGTGACGAAGCAAGAATCATCGAGGCTCGACACAACGAGCTCGTGACGCGCCGCGGCGAGCTGGGGGCGGCACGCCTCGACGGCCTGTCGCACCACCGCCATGAGCTCGATGCGCTCGTTCTTCAACGCCAGCTTGCCGCGGCCGAGGCGCGCGACGTCGAGCAGGTCGTCGACGAGCCTGACGAGGTAAGTCACCTGGCGCTCGATGATGTCGCTAGCGGTACAGATGGCCGCGTTGTCGGGGGCCGCGGCCTTCAGCCCTTGCACGGCGCTGCGGATCGGAGCGAGCGGATTGCGCACCTCGTGCGCAAGGATCGCCAGGAAGTCGTCCTCGCGACGGCTGACGCCGCGAAGGTCCTCGCGCAGGCCGCTGAGCGGCCGCTCCCCGCGCCGGCGTGCGATGTGGCGGGCGACCAGACTGCCGAACCACTCGATGAGCTCGAGATCGCTGGGCCGCACTGTCGCTTGCGTGCGCCTCGCGAATACCAGTACGCCCAGCAGGTCGGCGCCGATGACGAGCGGTTCGCAAATGCAGCAGCGAATGCCGCACTCGTGCAAGCAGAGCGCTGCCGCCGGCGGCGATTTATCCAGGCGTTCCAAAATTGCCCGCTCGCGCCTCACAGCGGCCGCGAAGACGTGCTCGCTCCCCGCGATCTCGCGCAATTGCTCGGGCAGCGACGAGCCCATCCCGGCGGCGGCCACGAGAGTGAGACGTGCAGCTCCCGATTCGAGCGGCTCGTAATGCAGCACGGCATCGTAACCGAGCGCGGCGCCGCCTCGCGCAAGCGCTCGCTCGAGCTGTTCGGGCGAACCATCGCCGGCCGCGAGCTCCTCGCCGATTTCCGCGAATCGAGTCCATTGCACGCGCTTGCCGCTGCGCGGCGCGCGCGGCCGACCGGAGCCACCTTTCACAGGCCACCTCGCCGTGCGGCGCTCGAGCCGGCGCCGCCTAAAACGGCGCGACCCGCCCCACCCGTTAGAAGCTGCGGCGGAACCCCACGTGCATGTTGTCGTCCACCTCGCGATCGACAGGCAGGTCGATCTCGAACACCCGGAAGCCTACGAACACGTCCGTGCCGTTGCGCAGCCGCGCCATCAACCGCAAGCTCGCATCCTTGACGTTGTCCGCCGTGCCGAACGTGACGATGTCCGGCGAGTAGAACGCGCTGAGCGTCGCAGAGACATTGCGCGCAGAATTGAAGAAGTACTCGGCCTCGCCGCCCAGTCCGACCCCGAACACGTCCTGATCTTCCGGGGCAAGGAATGCGCCATATACGCGCGTGCCCACCCGCAGCTCGAGCCTGCGTACGTCGACCTCGTCGCCGACTTCCGCTAGCAGATCGGCAACTGCGATTAGATCGCGGTCCTCGTTGTAGAAGAAACCGCCGCGCACCTGGGTCGGCCCCACTTCGCCTAGATCCAGCGTCCGCACGTACAAGCCCTGCAATGCATCGTCGCTGACGTACATTTCGATCGCGTGATCGACGGTCCTTACGCGCTCGGTGCCGTCTTGACGTGGCTGAGCGGCGAGCGGTCCCGTTGAGACCAGTATCGACGCAAAGATTGCGATCGAGCGCCACGCGAGCCGACCTCTTTGTCTAAGCACCTTTGCCTCCTTGCTCTGGGGTGAGCGACGCGACAGTCCCTGTCCGTTTGTATCTCCCCACGCTATGAGCAATTTGCGTGCCATCCGCCGTTCCAGATGCGCGATATTCGAGGCACCGGCCGCGCAACGCTCGCTGGTCCGAATCTTGCTTTGTGCATGTCATGCGTGCTCTTTGGATTCTTGCGGCCGGTGGGCTGCTCGCCGCGGCCGGGCTCGCCGAAGGGCAGCCGTATGTCTCCGCGCAACTCGGGTTCGCCAATGCGGATTGGCCGCGCGGCGCCCCGCTCAACGGCCGTGTCGACGATCGCGCGCTCGCGTACGGTATCGATTTTGGCGTCGCATTCGGGCGTTACTGGGGCATCGAGCTCGGCGCGTACGGCTACGACGACTTCGATGCCACGGGCACGCCGTGCGTGAGCGGCACCGTCTGCCCCCAGATCGTCACGGAGTTCGGCGGCAACGACATCCGGATCGTCAAAGCCGCGCTGGCGCCGCGATTCGAGGTGGGCCAAGTTCAGCTAATCGCCACCTTTGGCTACTATCGCGCCACGATCGACGCGAACCTGGCACTGCCCGACGCGCGGTCACACGATCGCGGCGCCGTGCTTGGAGTTGGCGCACGCTGGTATTTTTCCGACCCGTGGAGCGTGTCGTTGCAGGCCGTGCGCTTCGACAGCAACTTGCAACAGCTCATGGTCGGCGTGGGCTGGGGCTTGAGACGCAACCGCGACGACCGCCGCGAGTAGGGAGGCGCATGCTCGATCGACACGACCGGCTGTGCGCGCTCGCCGACAGTCTGCCCGGCGCCATCCGTTGGCGGTTCTCCGATTACGGCCAGCTGCTCACCAAGCAGCTCAAGATGCTCGCGCCGCCGTTAAAGCTCGTCTGGCCGCCGCCCGACGAAGCGATGCAGATCGGCTTCGTGCGCCGTCAGTGCGGCCGCGGCGACGGGCTGCGCTCTTCGCCGTCTGCAGCACCGCTGTTGCCGCCGGGAGCCGAATAAGCTTCCGCCTGCTCGCGCGCCGCCTCATAGCCCGAGCGGCTCGCTTCGGCCACATTTCTAACCGCTTTGTCGCGCACATCGCCAATCCAACGATCCTCGGCCTCCGTGGTCGGCAGCAAGGCGCCGATGATCGCACCCGCCGCGAGACCGAACGCACCGAGCAGCAGCGGCTGCTCGTCGAGCAGCCGGTCCATGCGTTCACGGGCATGGTTCACGCCTCCGCGGGCTCGATGCAGGCGCTCACGTGCGTAGTCCGCGCGTTCCCGCGCGTGATCCAAGCCCTCTCCCACACGCTCCCGCGCGTGGTCGATGCCTTCTCCCACGCGTTCGCGCACTCGATCGAGGCCCTCACGTGCGTGGCCCATACGTTCGCGCATCCCCGCGCCGATGCCGCCGCCGTCGTCGCGCGCGGTGGCAGCGGTCCGGCCGCTGCTGCGGCTCGCGAGCATCATCCAGCCGAGCCCGATCGAGGTGAGCAGCATCGGCACCGGATTGCGGGTAGCCGCATCCGTCAGGTTGCCTGCGAACTCGCCGCCGCGCTCGCGAATCCGGCCGACCGTGAGCTCCATCATCCGGTCGAGCGATAACCGCCGCTCGAGCGCTTCCAGCGTCGCGCGAAGGTCGGCGCGCGTAGCGTCGATGTCGCGTTCGAGAGTTTGCGGCTCGCGGTCTTCGAGCGCTCGCCGTTCCGCTTGACGCCGGCCCTCGTCCTCGAGGTCCCGGCCGAGATCCGTCTCAATCGTGCTCATGCTTGCCGACTCCTCTCATCATTTGCGTATCCTTTCGAAGCGCCTCGGCCGTTCGGCGCGGTGCGATGGCCGCGGGCTCGAGCTTGCGGCGACCCATGGCGAGCATGATCGCGCCGATCAGCGTTACGACGCCGCCGACGATCAGTGCCGCAAGCCAGGGATCTACCACGTTGCTGAGCCCGTACACGGCCGCAAGCAACAAGAAGAAGACGCCCATCGCCGTGACGGTGCCGCCCATCGCCATACTCATCGTGGCCGCTTTCATGTCGGAAACGGCCGCCGTCGTCTCGGCTTTGAGCAGCTCGAGCTCTTGGGCAAACAAGGTACCGACGTCGTTGGCGAGCCGCCGCAACAAGCTCGGCGTCGACTCCTGCTCGCGGCTCTCTATGCCCCGTAGGCCGCCCCGCTCACGGGAATGGAAATCGCTCGTCGTGCTCATGACGTTTTACCTCCTTGTAGCGCTCCGCCGTCCGTGGCCGAACCCCCGCTCGCGGGCGGAGCCGTGCTCTCCTCGTCAGTCGAGACAGTCCCCGTTGCACGCTGGGATTTGCGTTTGCCGCCTGTACGCCCCTTCGCCCTCTCGGCGGAGTCGGCAGCACCGGCTTCGCTCGTCGGCGGCGAGCCGGTCGACGGCCGTGCGCGCTCGGGCTCCGTGCCTTCGCTCTCTCCTCGCGCCGCGAAGCCGGGCGGGTTGCTCGACAGGTCGAGACTGTCGTCGCCGTCCAGATCCACTCGGTCGCCGCTCGAAGGTCGGCTGTCGTAGCCCGCGTCGTATTGGCTGTCGTAGCGCGCGTTGTATTGGCTGTCGTATTGGCTGTCGTATCGGCCGTCGTACCGGCCTTCGTATCGGTCACTGCGGCGCTCCGGGGTGCGTGCCTTGAAAAACCGCGCAACGCCGAACCCCAGCGCCACGGAGCCTGCCAAGAACACGCCGGGATTGCGGCGCGCGAGCGAGCCGAGCTCGACCGCGAACTGCTCGACATCGCGGTCGCGCAACCCGCCGGCCAGTTGCCGCATGACGCTTGCCAGACTGTGCCCAATTCCGGAGACGGCGTCGTCGCCATCGCCCTCGAGCTCATCGGCCGTCTTGTCCACGGCGGCGGCCACGCGCTCGGCGCTCTCCGCGAATTGTCCCTTGACCCCCTCGAGCTGCTCCATGCTGCGGTCGCGCAGCGCACCTTTGAGATCGCGGCCGTCATTGCCGTGCTCGTCTCGTATTGGATCGGCCACAAAAACCTCCTTGTTTTACGGTTTCGCCGGAAACGCGCGGTTACTGCAAAGCGCGTGCCACACGACGACGAGGGCGCGCCCGATCGAGCGGTTCGCAGCGTGACCGGTTTCTGGAATCCGCACGCGCTTTTTGGTCTTGCCGCTACGCCATGCGAAACGCGCTCCGTGCACCTCGCTGGCATGGAATCTGCATCGCGCCGAACGACCGAAACGAGGGAACGAAGGAACGAAGGGAACGAGCGATGAATCGCAATCAACGAGTTGTGCTGCTGTTTGGACTGCTTTTGATCAGCGTGGCAATGCTGGGGTGCGCCAACAATCAAGAGCGGGCGGAAACGGCGGCGTATCAGCAGGACCTCGTGCGTGCCCGCGCCAGCATCGCCGAAGCCGAGCAGGCCGGCGCCGCGCGCTTCGGCAGCGCCGAGCTCGCGCTCGCGCGCGACAAGCTGCGCGCAGCCGAGCGTGCTGCCGAGGACGGCGACAGCGAGCTCGCTCGGCGCTTGGCCGTGGAAGCGGATCTCGACGCGGACTTGGCCGCTGCCGTCACACGCAGTGAGCAAACGCGGGCCCTTGCGGCCGAGGTACGCTCGGGACTCACAACGCTCGAAGAAGAGCTGCGCCGCGCCGATCGAACGGAGGGCTTGCGCCCTTGACACCCTGCAAGAGCGCGCGGCAACGAAGGGCAGACCATGGAGGAGATTCGGTGATGCGCCTTGGAACTGGAATAGCAGTGTCGGCGGCCGTGTTGACACTCTGCGCGTGCGGCGGCATGCCCGACCGCGTCGATAGCGTGGAACAGGCGCGACAATCGATCAACACGGTTTCCGCCGAGCCGCTGGCCGGGCAAGTCGCCGCGGAGGAGCTTGCACAAGCGCGTGAGGCCCTTGCATCGGCCGACGCCGCATTGGAAGAGCGCGAGCCGCTGCCGCTCATCGAGCATCGCGCATACGTTGCGCAGCGCTATGCCGACATTTCCGGCGCGCTCGTCGCCGAGGCGCAAGCGCGGCAAGAGGTGGAGCGAAGCGAAGCCGAGCGCAACCGCATCATCGCCGAAGCGCGCGAGCGCGAAGCCGCCATAGCCGAGCGCGAAGCGCGGGCTGCGACACGCGAGCTCGACGTGCAGGCACGCGCCGCCGACGAACAGGCGCGCGCGGCACAAGCGGCCGAGGAGCGGGCCACGCAGCTCGAGACCGAGCTCGAGCAGCTGGAAGCGGAGAATACAGATCGTGGGATCGTGCTGACGCTCGGCGACGTGCTGTTCGACACCGCACAGGCCGGGCTCAAACCCGGTGCCACGACAACGGTCGATCGGCTGGCGCAGTTCATGCGCGACTACCCCGAGCGCTCGGTGCGTATCGAAGGACACACGGATTCCGCCGGCAGCGACGAGGCCAATCAATCGCTGTCCGAGCGGCGCGCGGCGGCGGTTCGCGACGCGCTCGTGAGCCGCGGCATCGAGGCCGACCGCGTAACGACAGTGGGGATGGGCGAAGCCCGCCCGGTCGCTACGAACGATACGCCCGCGGGCCGGCAACAGAACCGGCGTGTGGAAGTAGTCGTGTCGGATGAAGCCGGCTCGTTCGCCGACGACCCGCGCGCAAACCTGTAATGATTGTTCAGCGCTTTTCCGGAGGACCGGTCAAACCCCCATCGGCTCATCCCCCCCCCTTCGAGCCATGACCGGTCCTTCGGAAATTCTGCCAAGCGAGCGGCACGGACGTTGCTCTCGAGGTGTCGATCAGGACAACGAGTAAGTGATGCGAACGCTGCGAGCAAAGTATGAAGGCGTCGAAATCGACCGGCCTCACCACACGGCCCGACTCACGGCTGGGCGCTAATGCGCAGCCGACGGAGCATGCACCCGGGCTGTTAATCGAGGGCGATACGTGTTGGCGACGCGCGCACGCGGCCCGCGCGGCCGTTCTCATTGATGCAGCCCGCTACTTCGAGGCGCTGCGTGCCTCGTTACTAGCGGCCGAGCACACGATCTTCATCCTCGGCTGGGAGCTGCACAGCCACACGCGGCTTCAGGGCCACTTGCGCCCCACCGACGGAGCGCCCGTGGAGCTCGGCAAGCTGCTGCGCTGGCTGTTGAAGCGGCGCAAGGGTCTCACGATCCGAATCTTGCTCTGGAATCATCCCGTGCTGTACTCGGTGCGGCGCGAGCTCTTCCCGCGGCTCATCTTCGGCCGCCACCGGCCCGAACGCGCAGAGATTCTGCTCGACAGCCACCTGCCCGTCGGCGCGTCGCACCACGAAAAGCTCGTGATCATCGACGACGATGTCGCGTACTGCGGCGGCATCGACTTGACGCTGCGCCGCTGGGATGCTGCGGCGCACCATCCGGCCGAGCCGCGCCGGCGCGATCCGGGCCGCAAGCCTTACGTGCCGCTGCACGACGTTGAGATGGTGCTGCAAGGCGAGGCCGCTGCTGCTCTGGGAGAGCGGGCGCGCTCACGTTGGGAGCATGCCGGCGGCGAGCCGGTGGCAGCCGTACAGCGGGGCGGTCATGCGTGGCCGCAGCACGTCGAGCCCGATTTCGAGGACGTCACGATCGGCATCATGCGCACGGTCGCGGCGCTCGAAAATCGCGCTGAAGACATTCGCGAGGTGGAGCGGGCCACGATCGCCGCGCTTTCGAGCGCCGAGCGCTTCGTCTACATCGAAAACCAGTACGTCACGTCGAAGACCGCATGCGAAGCGCTCGTGGCGCGGATGCGGGCGAAGCCTTCTCTCGAGGCCGTGATCCTCACGACGCGCGAACATACCGGCTGGCTCGAAGCCGAAACGATGGGCGTCGGCCGGCAACGATTCATGGCAGCGTTCGCGGACCCCTCACTTCGCAGCCGAATCCACTTCGTTGCGCCGCTGGCGCGAAGTGCCGCCGGCACGGACGAAGAATTTGCCGCCATCGCCCCGCACGGCGTGCTGTCGATCCACGTGCATGCCAAGGTGCTGGTCGTCGACGACAGGTTTCTGCGCATCGGCTCGTCGAATTTGAACAATCGCTCGATGGGCTTCGATACCGAATGCGATGTCGGCATCGAAGCTGCGAGCGCGGCGCAGCGCCGCGCGATCGCCGCGGTGCGCAACCGCTTGCTTGCCGAGCACTGGGGCAGCGACGAGAAGAGTGTCGGCGCAGCGCTTGCTACCGACAAGCCCGTTGCCCAGGCGCTGGCGTCGTTGCCGCCCGTGCCGGTGTACAGCACGGCTCACGGCTCGCCGCACGCGCGCTGGCGGTGGCGGCGTGCGGTCCGAGCACCCGCCTATCGCGGCGTCGAGCTCATCCCGCGTGACGATTCTGCCGGCCTTGCACTGGTGATACAGCTTGGGGATCCCGAACGCGTGGTGTCGGCCGAGGAGCTCGTGACTCAGGCCACCGGCCTGCGCAACATGCGGCCGGTTGTGAAATGGGGTTTGGCGTTGCTCGCGGCCGCAGCCGTCGTCGCGCTGCTCGTGTTCGGCTTCTCGCGCCTTGGACTCAGCATGGGCGATATCGCGGCGCGCGTCGGGACCGGTATCGAGTCGCTCGCCGGCCATCCGTGGCGAGTGCCGCTCGTGCTCGCGATCTTTGTGGCGGCGAGCGTGGTATCCGTGCCGATCCTTGCCTTGATCGGCGCCACGGTTGTCACGCTCGGCCCGGTCTTGGGCTTCATCTGCTCCGCAGTCGGCACGATGCTCGCGGCAACCGCCACGTTCGGCGTTGGCCGCCTCATCGGCCGCGAGCCGTTGAAGCGCTGGCTCGGCAGCAAACTGGACGCGCTCGAGCGGCGCATCGCGAACAGCGGCGTGATCACGATTGCGCTGATCCGCAAAGTGCCCGTGGCACCGTTCACGTTCGTCAACATGGCGATCGGCGCGCTCGGCATCCGCTATCGCGATTTCATCCTCGGCACGGCACTCGGCATGCTGCCCGGAATTGCGGCGTTTGCCTTCGTCAGCGACCGCGCCATCGACGCGTGGCGCGAGCCCACGGCGCAAAACCTTGCGCTGATCGCAGCCGCCGTCGTGCTGTGGCTCGGACTTGTTTTTGGAGTGCAGTGGCTGGCGAACCGCCGCACGCGCCGATGACGCGGACACCGCTGCGCTTCCTCACCTGGAACGTGCACGGCTGCGTAGGTCGCGACGGCGTGTGCGATCTCGACCGCGTGGCGGCGGTGCTCGAAGCCGCTCAGCCCGACATATCCGCATTGCAAGAGATCGACAACAGGACGACCCAGGTTGCGCACGACCCGTTCTCCTATTTCGGCACGTTGTTCGGCTGGACAACCGTGGCCGCACGGACATTGGCGGCGCGCGACGGCCACTACGGGCATATCGTGCTGTCGCGTTGGCCGATCGAGTCGCTCGGCGAGCTCGACTTGTCGGTGCGGTGGCGAGAGCCGCGCAAGGCCATCGTCGGCGCCATCGAGTCGCCGGCCGGCCGCATCATCGTGATCGCGGCGCATCTCGGGCTGCTGCCCTTCGAGCGGCGCCGCCAGTTCGCGCGGCTCAAGGAACGGATCGCAACGATCGACGAGCGTCCGCTCGTGGTGCTCGGCGACTTCAACGATTTTCCGGGGCGCGGCCTCGCGGAGCGCAGTCTTTGCCCGCCTTTGACGGCGACACCGGAGCTCCCGACGTATCCTTCCCGGCTGCCGCTCTTGCCGCTCGACCGAATTTGGTTCAGCGATCCGCTCGAGCTGTCGGCCATTGCCACGCTGAACGACGCCAACCGCGCTTCCGACCACTTGCCCCTGCTCGCGAGCCTGTGCTGGAACGGGGCCGCAAAGTTGGCATGACGTTTGCTTTACATACGCAGCAATTTGAACGCGGGCCGCCCGAATGGGTAATTCCGGGCGGCATTTTAGGGGGTCGGGTTGCAAACCTTGTAATCCGACCCCCGTTTTTTGAAAACATCCGGGGGAGAAATGCTTCGATCCGGCCGCTTCGCCGCCGGTAAAGGCTGCGAAGATGTGCTCGCCCTCGTGCTCGCGAATGGCCGCGGCAGGGCGCTAGAGGGCCTCACGGCCTGGCAGACCAAGGCAGCCCTGCCCTTCGGCGGCCAACACCGCATCGTGGACTTCGTGCTGTCCAACTGCGTGAACTCCGAGATCCGCAAGATTGCCCTCCTCACCCAGTACAAGTCGCAATCCCTGATTCGCCACGTGCATAGCGGTTGGGACTTTCTGCACCGCGAGCTCGGCGAGTTCGTCGAGATCTGGCCTGCTCAACAACAGGACGGCGAACGCTGGTACCGCGGCACGGTCGACGCCGTTTATCAAAACACCGATCTCATCGAGGCGACCGGCGCGAGCCATGTGCTCGTGCTCGCAGCGGATCAAATCTACTCGCTGGATTACGGGCCGCTGATCGAGCTGCATGCCGCCAGCGGCGCCGACGTCACGGTTGCGTGCGCTCACGTGCCCGACGACAGCGCTCACAACGAGGTGCTTGTCGGCGCCGGCGGGCGCATCGAGCGCATCGAGCACCGGCCGTTGGCCGCGTCAGCGCCGCGCCGCTCGCCGCTTGGCGCGATGGGCGTGTTTCTTTTCGACGCCAAATTTCTCATGGCGTGCCTTGCGGACGGCGCATCGCGGCCGGCGACAGCCGACTTCGCGCGCGACCTCGTGCCTCACGCCGCGCGCTCGGCGCGCGTGTTCGCTTACGTTTGCGACACCCCCCTGCAACCGCACTACTGGCGAACGCTGGACACGGTCGACCGCTACTGGAGCGCGCACATGGAGCTGCTCGACAACGTGGCGCCGGACCTGCACAGCGACGGCCGTTGGCCCTTCTTCACGCGCTACGAGCCTCTACCGCCTGCGCGAGTGCTGGCCGACGCGTACGTCGATGCCGCCGTGCTGAGCCCCGGCAGCGTTATCGCCGGAGACGTGACGCGCTCGGTGATCTCGACGCGCTGCCGCGTCGACGCGAACGCCGTTGTCCGCGATTCCGTGCTGCTTCCGGGCGCCGTGGTGGGGAGCGGCTGCGTGCTCGACCGCGTCATCGTCGACACCGATGCCACGATCCCACCGAACACGGTCCTAGGCCCGCAGCTGCATGCGGACGCACGCTACTACGCTTCGCCGGAGGGGGTGGTGCTCGCTGCCGCCGCTCGCTCCGCGCCTCCGGTCGACATCGCCGCCCGCGCCATCGCTTGATCGAGCTGCGATGAGGAGCAGGCACCGCATGCCGTTCGGTGCGGTCCCTGGACCCGACGGAGTGCGCTTCGCGGTATGGGCCCCATCGGCGGCTGCAGCCGTATTGCTCGTGGATGAGCGCTCGCTGCCGATGGAGCGCGCCGCACAGGGATTCTTCTACTGCTTCGATCCGGATGCCGCGCCGGGCTCGCGCTACGCGTTCCGCTTCGACACCTCGGAACTGGCCGTGCCGGATCCAGCCTCGCGCTTCAATCCCGACGGCGTTCACGAGCGCTCCGAAGTCGTGGCCGCAGACGCCTTCGAATGGCGCGACGGCGACTGGCGCGGCCGCCCGTGGACCGGCGCCGCGATCTACGAGCTGCACGTCGGCACATTTACGCCTGAAGGGACTTACACGGCCGCGGCCGAGCGGCTCGACTATCTGGCCGAGCTCGGCGTCACGGCCATCGAGCTGATGCCGCTCGCCGCGACGCCTGGCCGATGGAACTGGGGATACGACGGCGTGCTGCCGTTCGCGCCGCAGGCAGGCTACGGGCGGCCCGAGGATCTGAAGCGCTTCGTCGATGCCGCGCACCGGCGCAACCTAATGGTGCTGGTCGACGTCGTCTATAACCACTTCGGTCCGGACGGCAACTACCTAGGCCTCTACGCGTCGGAGTTTTTCACGCCGAAGCACAAGACGCCGTGGGGCAACGCGCTGAACTTCGACGACAAGTCGAGCACGGTGGTGCGCCAGTTCTTCATCCACAACGCGCTTTACTGGCTCGAGGAGTATCACTTCGACGGCTTGCGCCTCGACGCCGTGCACGCCATCGTCGACGACTCCGATCCGAGCTTTCTACGCGAGCTCGCTTCGGCCGTGCGCGCGCTGGCGGTGAACCGCGCCGTGCACCTCGTGCTCGAGAACGATGCGAACGACGCCGCGCTTCTCGAATACGACGCGGCGCGCCGGCCGCGCGCTTACACCGCACAGTGGAACGACGACTTCCACCATGCGTTACACGTGCTGCTCACCGGTGAGATGCGCGGCCACTACGGCGACTATGCGGAGCCCGGCGCAGCGTTGTTGCGCACCCTGTCCGAAGGGTTTGCGTTTCAAGGCGAGCATTCCTCCCATCGCGACGCGCCGCGCGGCAGCCCTAGCGGACAGTTGCCGCTCGAGGCGTTCGTCAACTTTTTGCAAAATCACGACCAGATCGGTAATCGGCCCGACGCCAAGCGCCTGTGGATGCTGCTGGATCCGCAGCCGTTGCTGGCCGCGGAGACGCTGCTCGCGCTGCTGCCGACGCCAATCTTGATGTTCATGGGCGACGAGCTGCATGCGCCGAGCGGCTTCCCGTTCTTTTGCGACTTCACGGGCGAGCTCGGGCGGGCGGTTACGGAGGGCCGCCGTGCGGAGTTCGCGAGCTTCTGGCACGACCGCTCCGTCGAGACGGCGCCCGGGCCGACGACTGCGGCCGCCAAGGCCGCCGCCGTGCTCGATTGGACGGCGCTCGAGCGAGAGCCGCACAAGAGCGCGTTCGAGAGCGCGCGTCGCCGGCTCGCGGTTCGCCGGCAGGAGCTCGTGCCGCGGTTGCCTGCGTGCTCCACGGGTGCGGCGCTGCTGGGTCCTACGGCGTTGGTGGCCGAATGGCAGCTCGCCGACGGCGCGTTGCTCACGCTAGCGGCCAACCTCGCCGCGGAGCCCTATGCCGCGCCGCCGGCGGTGCGCGGCTTGGAGCTGCTCGCCACCAGAGGGGACGGATTTATTTTCGAAGACGAAAAAAAATCCGTCCCCAAATCCGCTTCCTCTTGGCCGCCGTGGTATGTGAGGTGGGGGTGCGAGCGATGAAGCGTAAAGCGGCTGCGGACGCCGACACCCTAGGATTGCCGGAGGACGGACGCCGCCGGGCATTCATCGAGCACGTTCGGCCTACCGTGGACTGTGGCCGATCGGCATTGAAGCGGGTGCTCGGTGAGCCGGTCACAGTCGAGGCTGCCGTGATCGCCGAGGGCCATGAGCAGATCGCCTGCGCGCTGCTACATGCCGCGCCCGGCAGCTCGGCATGGACCGTCGTGCCGATGACGCCGCTCGGCGACGACGTGTGGACCGCGAGCTTTACGCCCGCCGAGCTTGGGCGTCATCGCTATACGGTGGCGGCTTGGATAGACGCTTTCCTCACCTGGCGCCACAAGTTCCTGCGGCGCACGGAGAGCCACGACATCAGCGTGGCGCTGCGCGAAGGGGCTGCGCTCGTCAGCGAAGCGGCCGGCCGTGCGCGCGGCGCCGGCCGCGGCGCACTGGCGGCGTACGCAGCGATGCTCGACAGCGACGCACCGCTCGAGGAGCTTAGACAGTGCGCGGCGAGCGAAGCGCTGCGCGAGCTGATGGCCGGCGCGCCCGACCGGTCGCTGGAAACCGTGTACGACCCGCCGCTGCAAGCCGTGGTGGAGCGCGCGCTCGCGCGCTTTGGCGCCTGGTACGAATTCTTCCCGCGCTCCACGGCAACGCCGCCGGCAACGCACGGCACGTTCGCGTCGGCAGCGCGCATGCTCGGCTACGTGGCCGAGATGGGCTTCGACGTGGTGTATCTGCCGCCGATTCACCCGATCGGGACGAGTCATCGCAAGGGCCGCAACAATGCCTTGAAGGCCACGGCGACGGACCCGGGCTCGCCATGGGCCATCGGTGCGGCCGATGGCGGTCACAAGGGCGTTAACGCCGAGCTCGGCACGCTCGAGGACTTCGCGAGCTTTCGGCAAGAAGCGGAGCGCCTCGGGCTCGAGCTCGCGCTCGACATCGCATTCCAGTGCTCGCCCGACCATCCCTACGTGCGCGAGCATCCGCAGTGGTTCGCGCATCGGCCCGACGGCACCATCCAATACGCCGAGAACCCGCCGAAAAAATACGAAGACATCGTGCCGCTCGACTTTGGCAGCGCGCAGTGGAGCGAGCTGTGGCAGGAATTGCGTGACGTGGTGGAGTTCTGGATCGGCTGCGGAGTGCGCGTGTTTCGCGTCGACAATCCGCACACGAAGCCCTTCGCGTTTTGGCGCTGGCTCATCGCCGACGTACAAGGGCGGCATCCCGACACGATATTTCTTGCCGAGGCATTCAGCCGGCCGCGCGTCATGTACGCGCTCGCGAAGCTCGGGTTCAGCCAGTCGTATACGTACTTCACCTGGCGCAACTCGAAGCAGGAGCTCGTGGACTATTTCACGGAGCTCAAGGCCAGGCGCGACTACTTCCGGCCGAACCTGTGGCCGAACACGCCCGATATCCTGCACGAATACCTGCAAACGGGCGGGCGGCCCGCGTTCATGACGCGCGCTGCTCTGGCGGCCACGCTGGGTGCGAGCTACGGAATCTACGGCCCCGCATTCGAGCTCGTCGAGCACATCCCGCGGGAACCCGGCAGCGAGGAGTACCTCGATTCCGAGAAGTACGAGATCAAACGCTGGGCTCTCGATCGCGCAGACTCACTGAAGACGTTCATCGCACGGTTGAACGCCATCCGCCGCTCGAACCCGGCGCTGCACCGCGACGACACACTCGCGTTTCGCCACATCGACAACGACCGGCTCATTTGCTATTCGAAGACGAGCGGCGACGGCACCAATATCGTTCTCGTGGTCGTGAACCTCGATCCGAATCACGCTCAGAGCGGGTTCATCGACGTGCCGCTGCAGGAATGGTCGCTCGACGCGGACAGCGCGTATCTGGCTCACGAGCTGATCGCCGACGCGATCTACGAGTGGCAGGGCCCCCGCATCTTCGTGACGCTGGAGCCCGCCGAGTGTCCCGCCTGCGTGTACCGCATCGAGGCGCGCCGTAGCGCCACCGAGCGGGATTTCGACTACTTCGCCTGAGCCATGGCTAACGAGGCCGACGATCCGCTCTGGTACAAGGACGCTGTCATCTATCAACTGCACGTGCGTTCGTTCTTCGACTTGGACGACGACGGGGTCGGCGATTTCCCGGGTCTCACGTCGAAGCTCGACTACCTCGAGCGCCTCGGCGTAAGCGCCATTTGGCTGCTGCCGTTCTACCCGTCGCCGATGCGCGACGACGGCTATGACATTGCCGACTATTTGGGCATCAATCCGGTTTACGGCACGCAACGCGATTTTGCGGCGTTCGTCCGCGCCGCCCATGAGCGAGGCCTGAAGATCATCACGGAGCTCGTCGTGAACCACACGTCGGATCAGCACCCGTGGTTTCAAGCGGCACGCCGCGCCCCGCGCGGCTCTCCGGAACGCGAGTTCTACGTGTGGAGCGACACGGACAAGCGTTTCCCCGAAACCCGCATCATCTTTACCGACACGGAGCAATCGAACTGGACGTGGGATCCGGTGGCCGAGCAGTACTACTGGCATCGGTTTTTTTCGCATCAGCCGGATCTCAATCACAACAATCCGGCCGTCGTGAATGCCGTGATTCGCGTGATGCAGCATTGGCTCGACCTCGGCGTGGACGGCTTGCGGCTCGATGCGATCCCGTACCTGTGCGTGCGCGACGGCACATTCAACGAAAACTTGCCCGAAACGCACGCCGTGGTGAAACGCTTTCGCCGCGCCGTCGATGCCAAGTACCGCAATCGCATGCTGTTGGCCGAGGCGAATCAGTGGCCCGAGGACGTGCTCGAGTACTTCGGCGACGGCGACGAGTGCCACATGGCCTATCACTTCCCGCTAATGCCGCGCATGTACATGGCCATTGCACAGGAGGACCGCTATCCCATCGTCGAGATCCTGAGGCAAACGCCCGACATTCCGCCAACCTGCCAATGGGCGATCTTCTTGCGTAACCACGACGAGCTGACGCTCGAAATGGTGACCGACAAGGAGCGCGACTACATGTATCAAATGTACGCAGCGGACCCCCGGGCGCGCGTAAACGTCGGCATTCGCCGCCGCCTCGCGCCGCTCATGGAGAACGATCCGGCGAAGATTCAGCTCATGAAGAGCCTGCTTTTCTCGATGCCGGGCTCGCCGACCGTCTATTACGGAGACGAGCTCGGCATGGGCGACAACATTTACTTGGGCGACCGCAATAGCGTGCGCACACCGATGCAGTGGAGCCCCGACCGCAATGGCGGCTTCTCGCGTGCGGATCCGCAGAGCCTTTTTCTTCCGCCTATCATGGACCCCGTCTACGGCTATGCGTCGGTGAACGTGGAGGCGCAGTCGCGCGAGCCGTCGTCGCTGCTCAACTGGACGCGCCGAATGCTCGCCGTGCGCAAGAGCTATCGGGCGTTCGGCCGCGGCACGTTCGAGCTGATGCGGCCCGGCAACCGCACCATCCTCGCGTACGTTCGCCGCTACGAGAATCAGGCCATCCTCTGCGTGGCGAACTTGAAACGCTCGGCGCAAGCCGTAGAGCTCGACCTCGCTGCGTTTCGCGGCCGCGTGCCCGTTGAGCTCATCGGCCGATCCTCGTTCCCGCCGATTGGCGAGCTGCCGTACATGCTGACGCTGCCGGGCTACGGGTTCTTCTGGTTCGAGCTCGCCGAGACCGCACCGCCGCCGAGCTGGCACGAGGAGCGCCTGCCGACGGAGGAGCGCCCCTGGCTCGTGCTATTCAACGGCCTGGACAGCTTCGCCGTGGCGCCGGGCGACGAACGCGCCGCCGCAGCGGCCAAGCTGCTCGCCCAGCTCGAGCAAGACGTGGCTCCCGGATATCTTGCGATGCAGCGCTGGTTCGCGGGCAAGGGCCAAGGAACACCATCGGTCAAGTTCACCGAGATCGCCCGCTGGCAGCCGCGGCAGCAACCCTGGCTGCTCGCCGTAGCGGCGGCGCAGTTCCCCGCCGCCCCCGCCCAGGAGTACTTCGTGCCGCTCGCGCTCGAGTGGGGTGAGCGTGCCGGATCGCCGGCCGCCCACGGCCTCGCCCGCGTTCGACAACGCGCCGCCACGGGCCTCTTGTTCGATGCGTTCGCCGACGAAGATTTCGTGCGCGCGCTGCTCACGGCGCTCAGTGAGCGTGCCTCGGTACGGCTCGGCACCGGCACGTTGCGTTTCATGCCGACGACGGCCTTGGGACCGTTGCTGCCGAAGCGTCTCGCGCAAGCCACCGTGCAGCAAACGGGCGAAGGCAGCAATCTCACCTTCGTGATCGGGCAGCAGCTCTTCTTGAAGGCGTATCGCAGATTGCGCGGCGGCGTGCACCCGGAGTGGGAGCTCGGGCGTTTCCTCACCGAACGCTCGCCGTGCCGAGCCGTGGCGCCCACGGCCGGCGCCATCGTGCTCGAGCGGCCGTCGGCGGAGCCGACCACCATCGCGCTGGTGCAGGCCGCCGTGCAAAACCAAGGCGACGGCTGGCGCTACACCTTGCGCTATCTCGAGCGCAGCATCGACGACGCAGTTGCCCGCGCCGCCGACGGCCAGATCGAGACGGCCGATCATTCGAGCTATCTGCTTCTCGTGCGGGCGCTGGCCGCGCGAACCGCCGAGCTGCACCGGGCGCTCGCAGTGTCCACGGGCGATCCGAGTTTCGATCCCGAGCCCTTCACGGCCGCGCGGCTCGCCGAATGGGCCGCGGCCATCCGCGCCGAGCTCGACACGACGCTCGCTTCCGTGCGCAGCCATCGCAGCGAGCTTACGGGCCCTGCTCGCGACGTCGCCAGCCAAGCACTCGACTCGACGCGGCAGCTCCACGCCGCCATCGATCGGCATGCGAATGGGCCCACGACGGCACTCGCGATTCGGCTGCACGGGGATTTTCACTTGGCCCAAGCCCTCGTCACGAGGAACGACTTCATCATCACCGATCTCGAGGGAGAGCCTGGCCGCCGCTTGGAGGAACGCCGCCGCAAGCACACGGTGCTCAAGGACGTGGCGGCAATGCGGCGCTCCTTCGACTACGCGCGCGTGGTCGCTGCGCGCCAATTCGCCGCCACGCCGCACTCCGGCAGCGTCGACGTCGCGCCGCTGCTCGAGGACTGGCGGGGGCGGGCCCAAGCCGCGTTTCTCGACGCATACACCCAAGCGATCGGCGATTCCGGCGTGCTGCCCCGCGACAGCACCGAGACCGGCCGGCTCCTCGCCCTTGCGACGATGGAGCGCCTGCTCTACGAGGTTCGCTACGAGCTCGCGAACCGCCCCGAGCTCGTCACCGTGCCGCTGCTCGACCTCACTGCCCTGCGCGAATCGTAGCGGCGGTGTTGACGCGCTACCGCGCGTCGGCGCAAGTGGCCGATGCTCTTTGAACCCGGCGCTTAACGCGAACGCTCGGCCGAGATCCAGTCGTCGACGCGCCGCTCGAGGATTGCCAGCGGCAGCGCGCCGCCGCCGAGCACGACGTCGTGGAATGTGCGGATGTCGAATGCCGGCCCAAGCGCCGTGCGCGCGCGCTCGCGGAGCTCGAGGATCTTCAGCATGCCGACCTTGTACGCCGTCGCCTGGCCCGGCATGACGATGTAGCGGCGGATCTCGGCGCGCACTTGCCCTTCGGACGTCGGCCCGTTCGCGAGGAAATATTCGACGGCCTGCTGCTCGGTCCAGCCCTTCGCGTGCAAGCCCGTGTCGACGACGAGCCGGATCGCGCGCCAGATCTCGCTGCCGAGCCGCCCGAAGTCCGAGTACGGGTCTTGGTACGCTCCCATCTCCTTCGCCAGCCGCTCCGCGTAAAGGCCCCAGCCTTCCGTGTAGGCCGTGTAGTTGGCCAGCGTGCGGAATTGGGGCACGCCCGTAAGCTCCTGCGCTATGGAGATCTGCATGTGGTGGCCCGGAATGCCTTCGTGATACGCGACGCTCTCGAGCTCCACCTTCGGCATCGAAGTCATGTCGATCAAGTGCACGTAGTACGTGCCGGGGCGCGAGCCGTCCGGCGTGCCGGGCACGTAGTGCTGCGCCTGCCCCGGCTGCTCGCGAAACGCCTCGACGCGTTTGACGACGAGCTTCGCTTTCGGCAGTAAGCCGAAGAGCTCGGGCAGCCGTGCCTCGATGGCGGCGTAATGATCTCGCGAGGTTTGTAGGTATGCCTCGCGCCCCTCGTCGGTGTTCGGAAACTTGAACTGCGGATCGCCGCGCAGCGAGGCGAAAAACTCTCGGAGCGTGCCGTCGAAGCCGACGCGGCGCTTGATCTCTTCCATTTCGGTCTGGATGCGCGCGACCTCGGCCAGACCGAGCTCGTGGATTTCGTCGGCCGTCATCGAAGTCGTCGTGCTCGAAGCGAGCCGCTCGAGGTAGTACGCCGGCCCGTCGGGCAGTTGCCAAACGCCCGTTGCGATCTCGTCGCTCATAGCGCGGTCGGCCTCGGCCCACGCGATGAGCTTTTCATAGACGGGCCCGACGCGTTCCTCGAGCGCCGTCGCCGCCGCGGTGCGCAGCTCGTCGGCGCGCGGGGTATCGATCTTGTCGCCCGCGACGAGCCCCGCGAGCTTCGCTTTGACGTCGGCGAAAAGCGGCGAATCGCCGCTGCCGCCGAACGGCGCGCCCGTGATGACGGCGCGTGACTGCTGGATCACGGCGTCGTAGGAAAACCGCGGCGCGTGGACGCCCTCGCTCGCCGCGAGCTGCGCGCGCTCGAGGCTCTGCTCGAGGGCGCGGCCGAGCTCGCCGAGCCGCGTGACGTACGCCACCATGTCGGCTTCCTCGTCGACGCGATGGAAGTTGATCAGCGCCTGCGGCAAGCCCGTGTGCGGCCCGCTCATCTGATGGAACAGGTAGCCGCGCCGGCGAAACGGCAGCGCAGCCTCGGCGCGCTCGAGCCCGTAGCGCCAAAGGTCGTACGACGTCTGCGCCTCAGGCGTGAGCCGGTTGCGATCGAACTCTCGCTCGAGCTCGGCAACGCTCGCCCGCAGCCACGCAAGCCGCGCCTCGTCGGCGGCTTCAGAGACGTCGTCGATGCGGTCGTAGTCGTCCTTGCGGCCGAGCCGCGTCTTCATGAGCGGGCTGAAGTCGAGCTGCTCCTCGAAGCGTGCGTCGAGCCAGTCGTTCAAGCGCGCGCTTTCGCGCTCGGCTTGCTCGGCCGTCGGAGCGGCCGGCGCGGACGATGGGGCCGCCGAAGGTGCCGGAGCATTTCGCTCGCAGCCAACCGCGAGCAACGTGGTCAGCAGCGTAGCGAGCACAAGAGCCTGCGGTGCGCGCATGCGTGTCTCCTTGCAGACACTTGGGCAGCGCCGAAAGCTTACTTCAGTCTCGACCCGGAATCCTGTATAGGCGACATGCTCGGGCGCGCCATGTGACTACCGTTAATGCGCGAAGTGCGCAGCTTGCGGCCTTCAGGCACGCGGTGCGCGGGGAAGCGCAGGCGCTCACAGCCGCGAGAGGTGCGGGTCACGCTCGTGCCGGATACGCGTGACGAGCGCGAGTGCCGCGCCCGCGGGCGTCAAGCCCGGCGAACGCGCCATCTCCTCTTGGATGAGGCGATCCGCCTGGCGGCGATTCCCGCGGCATAGCCGCACGAGCTCGGCCTCGTAGTCGCCAGCGCCGCCCGCTCCGCTCCGGCGACGCGGGCGCTTCTTCAATGGGTTGACGATCCGCATAGGGTAACCATGGCATTCGGCCGCGCCGTTGCCAAGCTCGCGGACGAGATCACCACCGTCGACTCGAGCGCGTCGATGAGCATGAGTGGCTCGTGCTTCAATACGGACGATCGCCGCGAATCGTGACGCGCCGTCCCGTGCGCACGGCCGGGTAGTAATCCCACACCGCGTAGTGCTGTACGGCGCGGTTGTCCCAGAAGGCCACGGAGTTGGGCTGCCACTTGAAGCGGCACTGAAACTCGGGCCGCGCCACGTGCGCAAACACGAGCTCGAGCACTGCGTCGCTCTCGGCTTGCGTGAGCTCGTTGATGCGCACAGTGAACGTCGAGTTCACGTAGATCGTCTTCTTGCCCGTCCTGGGATGCGTGGCGATGACGGGATGCACCGCAACGGGATTCACGCGGTGCGCATTGGTCTCGCGGCTGCGTTCGGCGCGGTCGTCGTAGTTCGGTGCGCCGTCGTGCGCGGCAGTGAGGCCCGTGAGCAGCCGCTTCATGGGCTCCGACAGCGCGTCGTAAGCGGCATACATGCTCGAGAACAGCGTGTCGCCGCCGCTCTCAGGCACCGTCGTCATATGCAGGATGCTCGCGAGCGGCGGCTTCTCGTCGCACGAGACGTCGGTGTGCCACTTGTCGCCGGCGATGCGCGCGGTGTGGGCGTCGGCGTGCACGGGCATGATTTCGGTCCATTGCTCGCGCGGCTTGCCGCGCACCGACGGATGCACGTGCAGCTCGCCGAACCGCCGGCCGAACGCAAGATGTTGCTCCGCGCTCAAGTCCTGATCGCGAAAAAACACCACCTGGTAGCGATCGAGAGCGCTCTGGATCGCATGGACGTCTTGGTCCGGCAATTGCTGCCGCAGATCGAGACCGTGCAGTTCGGCGCCGACGACGGGATTCAACGGCTTGATCGTGATGGAGGTGCGGTGCTGCGGCATGCGTCTTGACCCGTGTCTTGAATTGGCTTGACCGGTCGGGCCGGCTGCGGCCACTCTAGCCTCTAATAGCAGAGCCGCAGACGGCTTGTAAACTCACGCAAAAGAGCTGGCGGTCCCTATGGTTGCACCATCACGGCAGCACGCAGAGCAGCGCTCGACCACGGTGCGGCCCGTGTCGGTGTTCACGGGCGCCGAGATCTTCGGCGTGGACTTGAAGCAACCGCTGTCCCCTGACACGGTGCACGCCATTCGCACTGCGCTGCTGAAATGGAAGGTGGTGTTCTTTCGCGACCAGCACCTCGACCATGCGCAGCACGTGACTTTCGCGCGCACGCTGGGGCAACCGACGATCGGCCATGTGCTGTACGGCCACGAGCCGGGGTTTCCGGAGGTTTACTCGGTTGCGAAGCGGCGCGAGCGGCATACACATCTCGAGCCGGACCCAATCCGCCCATGGACGGGCTGGCACACCGATCTCACGACCGTGCTGAATCCGCCGGCCGCGTCGATTCTGCGCGGCGTGACGATGCCGCCGTACGGCGGCGACACACAGTTCACGAACCTCGCGGCCGCGTACAACGCGCTGTCCCCTAGGCTGCGCACGTTTTTGGACACGCTGCGCGCCGTTCACGGTTACGGCAAGGTAACGACGGGCGCGCTCACAGACACGAAACGCCCGAGCTTCTCGACCGAGCATCCGCTCGTCCGCGTGCACCCGGAAACGGGTGAGCGCGTGTTGTTCGTGAGCCCGGCATTCCTGCGCAAGATCGTCGGTCTCACCGCGCGCGAAAGTCAGCTGCTGCTCGAGATGTTGTGGGAGCACTGCGTGCGGCCGGAGTTCGTGGCGCGATTCCGCTGGAACGCGGGCGACATCGCGATATGGGACAACCGCGCCACGGCCCATCTCGCGCCGGAGGACATCTTCGACACCGACTTCGACCGACAGCTGTATCGCGTCACGCTCGTCGGCGACGTGCCCGTGGGCGTGGACGGCAAGTTTTCGACGCCGATCGTCGGCGGCGTGCTCGGGCCCGCCGAAGCGGCGCAGGCGGAGCAATGACACGGCTCGCCGCAGCAGCGCCATGATCCGGCCGGCCGTAGCGCGACGCGCGGCCGTGCTCGTCGCCGTCGCCGCGCTATGCGGCGCTGCCGGCACCGCGTCGGCCGCGTATCCAGAACGCCCCCTACATCTCTACATCGGCTCGAATCCCGCGGGCAGCACCGACATGCTGGGGCGTGTGCTCGCGAGCTCGCTCGAGGCAGAGCTCGGCCAGCCCGTGGTGGTGCACAACCGCACCGGCGCCGGCGGCAGCGTGATGGCCGCGCAGCTCAAGAACGCGCCGCCCGACGGTTACAGCTTGGGGTTCACGATCTCGCACGCGTACACCGGCACTCCCGCAGTCACGCCGAGCGCCGCGACCTACTCCGTGGCCGATTTCACGCATCTTGCATCGGTCTCCAAAGGCCAGTGCGCGCTCGTCACGAGCACGGCTTCGCCGTACCGAACCGTGGCGGATCTCGTCGCCGCCGCTCGGCAAGGCGAGCGGCCGATCTTTGCCTCACAGTCGCCGCTGACGCGCATCGTGACCGAGTACATTGCGAAGGTGGCCGGCGTGCGCTTTCGCGTGATCTCGGTGCAAGGCGGCGGCGAGACGATGCAGGCGATCTTGGGCGGACACGCCGACTTCGCGTTCTCGGGTGGGCCGCATATCGACTACGTGGCCGCTGGCAAGATGCGCGTGATCGCGTCCGTCGAGAACGAGCGCCTCGTTACGGCGCCCGATGTGCCGACGCTTGCCGAGCAAGGCTACGACTTGGCCTCGTGTGCCGTGTTCATCGTGTCCGCGCCGCCGCACTTGCCGGCCGATGTAAAGGCCACACTTGCACGCGCGCTTTCTGCCGCGATCGAATCGCCGCCGATGACGGCGCTCATTCGCCGGCTGCGCTACCCCGAATATCATCTCGGGCCGGAAGCAGTCACCGCCGCACTCGAGGCCGAGGCCGTGGTGCTCACGCGCGCCGTGCAAAGCGTGACGCGTTAGGCTCGCTTCGCTTGCGCCGGGACGAGCTCATCGTGGCTATCGCGCTCATCGCGGGCGGAGTGCTCAGCATCGCAGTGCTGATTCCGCGCTACGTAACCGGCGGCGCACTGGTCGGCGGCTTGTCGCCGGCCTTCATGCCGTACGTAGCGGCCGGGCTCGCCACGCTGGCCGCGTGCGGCATGCTGCTCGAGAGCCTGCGAGCGGGCCGCACGAGCGGCACAGACGCGCGCCTGTTACCAGCCAATTTGCGCTTTCTCGGCGCGTGCACTTTGGTGCTCGGCGTCTCGTATGCGTTGATGGCGCTTGTCGGCTACGTGCCCGGCGGCGCCGTCCTCGTGGCCGGGTTGCTCGCGCTTGCACGAGTCAAACTCGTGCCGCTCGCCGTCGCGGCTCTTACCACGCCGATCGCGCTGTGGCTGGTGTTCGTCGCGCTGCTCGCGATGCCATTGCCGTAATTGCATGGACGTCGTCCTTGCAGGCGTGGCCGGCGCCTTCGCTCCGCTGAATCTCGCCTTCATCGTGCTCGGCGTGACGCTCGGCATCGTCGTGGGCGCGATCCCCGGCATGAGCGCGCCCACGGCCATCGCCATCGCAGTGCCGCTCACGTTCGCGATGAGCCCTGTGACTGCGATCGCATTTTTGCTCGGCGTGCACAAGGGCGGCGAGTACGGCGGCGCGATCGCGTCGATCTTGATCAACACGCCGGGCGAAGTGTCGTCGGCGCTGACGGCGCTCGACGGGTATCCGCTCGCGCAGCAAGGCCAGCCGCGCAAGGCGCTGCAAGCCTCGCTCTACTCTTCCGTGGCCGGCGACATGTTCGCGGATCTCGTGCTGATTCTTTCCGCGGCACCGCTCGCCGTCTGGGCGTTGCGCATGGGGCCGCCGGAGATTTTGGGCGTGCTCGTGTTCGCGTTCGCGTTTATCGCCGGTTTGCTCGGCCGGTCGCTCGCGAAGGGATTGTTTGCGCTCGCGCTCGGCTTGCTGCTCGCTACGGTAGGCCTCGATATCGAAACGGGCGGCGAGCGGCTCACCTTCGGCGCACTCGACCTCTTCGACGGCATTCCGCTCGTCGCCGTGGGCATCGGCGTGCTCGCGCTCGGCGAGATTCTCGTGCAGCTCGAGGATCACTTCCAGGGCAACCGGAGCACAGGCGTCACACGCATCGAGCTCGGGCCACGCGACGACGACCGCCTGTCCTGGCGCGAGCTGCGCGGCTGCGCCCGCGCGATCCTGCGCGGCTCGGCCATCGGCACGATCGTCGGAGCGCTGCCGGGCTTGGGCGCGTCGGTGGCCGCGTTCCTTGCGTATGGGGCCGAGCGGCGCGCGTCCAGGACGCCGGAGCGTTTCGGCACGGGCCAGATCGAAGGCATCGCCGCCGTCGAGTCCGCAAACAACGCCGTCATCGGCGCGAGCCTCATTCCGCTCCTGACGCTCGGCATTCCGGGCAGCGCCACCACGGCATTGATCGTGGGAGCATTCCTGATTCACGGCATCACGCCGGGCCCGTTCGTGATGCAGCAGAACGGCGCGGTCATCTACGGCCTTTTCGCGTCGCTGTTGTTGGCCAACGTGGCGAATCTTGCGCTCGGAAGCGTGGGTCTGCGCTTCTTCGTGCGCTTTCTCGCCGTGCCGCGGCCGCTGATCTTGGCGACAGGCGCGCTTTTGTGCGTCACGGGCGCCTACGTGTCGACGGGCTCGATGTTCGGGATCGGCATCGTGCTGGCCTTCGGCGGGCTCGGCTATCTCCTGCGCAAGCTCGAGATTCCGTTCGTCGTGTTCTTGATCGGCTTTGTGCTTGGCCCGATCTTCGAGCGAGCGCTGCGTAACACCGTGAACTTGTTCGACGATCCGTGGCGTTTGGCCGCCGAGCATCCGCTGCTGCCCGCGCTGCTCGCGCTCGCCGCGTACACGCTCTGGCGCAGCGCCGCGGCGAAGGGCAACGGTCTGCGGACGGCCGATTGAGCCGGCCTCGCAAGCTGTGGAATCCGTTCCAAAAGCTCCAACGCGCGCCGGCCGCACGCTGCGGACGACGGGTGTCGCGCCCCCCTGCCGTCGCCGCCGACCATGCAACGCGAGGCCGCCACGCGATGGCGTGGCTCGCCCGGCCGTCCGGCCGAAGGGCTTGGCACGATAAATGGATGGTAATGGCAACTCTGGGGGGAGGGTGCCTGGCCGACAATGGACGCAAGACCGTCCAACATCCTTGGGATCTCGGCGTATTATCATGATAGCGCGGCCGCGTTGCTTCGCGACGGCCAACTGGTTGCGGCGGCGCAGGAAGAGCGCTTCTCCCGTAAGAAGCACGATCCGCGATTCCCTCGGCATGCGATCCGCTATTGCCTCGAGGCCAACGGTCTCTCGATCGCAGACCTCGACCGTGTCGTCTTCTACGACAAACCGCTCGTCAAATTCGAACGGCTGTTGGAGACGTATCTAAACTACGCACCGCACGGCATTCGTTCATTTCTCGCGGCGATGCCGGTTTGGCTCAAGGAGAAGGTCTATCTAAAGACCACGCTGCGCAAAGAGCTGGCCGAGCTCGGCGGCTGTACCTCGAAACAACTGCCGCCGCTATTGTTCGCAGAGCATCATCAGTCGCATGCCGCGTCGGCATTTTACTTCAGCCCCTTCAAGCGCGCGGCCGTGCTGTGCCTCGACGGCGTCGGTGAATGGGCAACGACGTCCGCATGGCGCGGCAACGGCGCATCGCTCGAGCCCCTCTGGGAAATACAGTTCCCGCACTCGTTGGGGCTGCTCTATTCGGCGTTCACGTATTTCACGGGCTTCAAGGTGAACTCGGGCGAGTACAAGCTCATGGGCCTCGCTCCCTACGGTCAGCCGAAGTACGTCGACCTGATCATGGACAACTTGCTCGACCTCAAAGAGGACGGCACGTTCCAGTTGGCGATGCAGTACTTCAATTACTGCACCGGCCTCACGATGACGAACGAGCGCTTCGACCGCTTGTTCGGCGGCCCGCGGCGACCTGCCGAGAGCCCGCTCACGCAGCGAGAGATGGACATCGCGGCCTCGATCCAAGTCGTGACCGAAGAAGTCGTCCTGCGTCTCGCGCGCACGTTGCATCGCGAGACGGGCGAGCAGCATCTGTGTCTCGCCGGTGGCGTCGCGCTGAACTGCGTGGCGAACGGCCGAATCCTCCGCGAAGGACCGTTCGAGGACATCTCGATCCAGCCTGCGGCCGGCGATGCGGGCGGCGCCGTGGGCGCTGCCGCGGTCGTCTGGCACGTGTACGACGGCAAACCGCGTTACGTGAACGGCCACGATCCCATGAGCGGCTCGTATTTGGGACCGAGCTTCTCGCGGGAGCAGATCAAGCGCGAGCTTCAAGCGCAGGGGGCCGTTTACACGGAGCTGCCCGACGACGAGCTGTTCGAGAAAGTTGCAGAGTTTCTCGAGGGCGAGCAGGTGATCGGCTGGTTTCAGGGACGCATGGAGTTCGGCCCACGGGCCCTCGGCTGCCGGTCGATCATCGGCGATCCGCGCAGCGCCAAGATGCAATCGGTCATGAACCTCAAGATCAAATACCGCGAGTCGTTTCGCCCGTTCGCGCCTTCGGTGCTCGCGGAGCGAGTGAGCGACTACTTCGAGCACGACAAACCAAGCCCGTACATGCTGTTCGTCGCTCCCGTGCGCAAGGAGCTGCGCGTCGACCTCACCCACGAGCAGCAGAAGCTGTTCGGCATCGAGAAGCTGAAGCTGAAGCGCTCCGAGTTGCCGGCCATCACGCACGTCGACTATTCGGCGCGGATTCAGACCGTTCATGAAGAAACGAATCCGCGCTACTACCGGCTGTTGAAGACGTTCGAGCGGCGCACCGGTTGTGGCGTGCTCGTGAATACGTCGTATAACGTCCGCGGCGAGCCGATCGTGTGTACGCCGACGGATGCTTACCGCTGTTTCATGCGCACGGAGATGGACTGCCTCGTGGTTGAAAACTTCGTGCTCGAAAAGCACAAGCAGCCCGCAGTGGAGAAGGACGACTCTTGGCAGAACGAGTTCGAGCTGGATTGATCGCGATGGTGCTGGACGACGCCATTCCCGAGCTCGATGCGCGCGATCTGCGCAAGTTCGGCTTCACGACCGGCGGTATTGTCGCCGTGCTCTTCGGCCTCGTCTTCCCTTGGCTGCTCGAGCATAACTGGCCGATCTGGCCTTGGACCGTGCTTGCGTTGCTTGCGGTGCCGGCGGTCCTGATTCCGACTGCTCTGCGCCCTGTTTACCGCGGCTGGATGAAGTTCGGCTTGCTCGCGAGCAAGATCACGACGCCGCTGATTCTCGGCGCCGTGTTCTTCTTGGTGATTTGTCCGACCGGGCTGATCCGGCGCGCGCTCGGCAAGAACGCCATGCGTCGGCCGTTTCATGCGGCCGCAACAAGCTATCGCGTGCCGAGTCGTCGTAGTCCTGTAGCCAATCTGGAGAGGCCGTTCTGATGTTGGAATTTGCCAGGGACTTTTGGGGATTCATGCGCGAGCGCAAGAAGTTTTGGCTGGCGCCGATCATGGTGGTGATGATTCTGCTGGGCGCGCTGATCGTGCTGGCCCAGGGGTCTGCCGTCGCGCCGTTCATCTACACCTTGTTCTAGCGCTTCGGCCGCTTGAGTTCGGACGCTGCTTTAAGCTGCGCGCTCGGTCGCGCGGCGCAGGAGTGCAACGCGTTGAGGCCTTAATCCTCGACGTGCCAAGGGAGGTACTATGCGCGGCAAAGCGCTTCTTTTTGGAGCCATCACGCTCATCGGTTCTACCGCGGTGTCGTTGCTTGCCGCCGAGCTCGTGCTGCGATTACTGCCTGTGAGCGAAGGCACGCTGAATCGGCCCGTGAACCAACAGCATCCTGTGCTCTCGTTCGAGCCCGACGACGACGTCGTGTTCTCGCGCGACTGGAACTTCTCCTACGTAAATCGTGTTCGCGTCAACAAGCAAGGCTTCGTGAACAAGTACGATTACGACGCCGATCCGGCCACACCGGTGCTTGCCGTGATTGGCGATTCCTATGTCGAGGCAGTGATGGTGCCCCACGAGGAGACGCTATTCGGGCGATTGGAGAGCGACGCACGGTCCTTCTACGGCGGCGATTTTCACGTGTACAGCTTCGGCGCAAGCGGCGCGCCGCTGTCGCAGTATCTCGTCTATGCCAAGCACGCGCAGGACAACTACAACGTCGAGTCGATGGTCTTCGTGATCATCGCTAACGACTTCGACGAGAGCATGCCGAGATATGCCACCCATGAGGCGTTTCCCGTATTCCATGCCGGCGAGGACGGCCGCTACAACGTAGTTCTGCCACGCGACTACGTTCCCCTTCGCGGCATCCTGCGCGAATCTGCCTTAGTCCGCTATCTGCACTGGCACCTCAACCTCTCGCGCACGCTGGCGAAGCTGCGTGCACGGGCTGCCGCTCAGTACGAGCAAATCAAGTATGCCGACAATACGGCGGCGGATACGTCCTCAAGACGAATGCTCGATGCGCGCGCTGCGGTCGATGCGTTCTTGCAGCTCCTTCCGAGCTACGCGTCCTTGCCGAGCAAGAACATTGCATTCGTTGTCGATGCCTCGCGCGGCGCTCTCTACGATGCGCAGTCACCCGAAGATGTGCCGAACGGCTATTTCCAGCAGGTGCGCCGCTATTTTATGGAGCAGGCGCGCGCTCAGGGATTCGAAGTCGTCGATATGGCGCCGTACTTCTTCACCGAGCACAAAAAGACCGGCGTCCGTTTCGAATGGCCCACCGATGCACACTGGAACGGTGAAGCCCACAGAGGCGCTTACGAGGAGATTCGCGATAGTGCGTTCTATCGGCGGTTCCTCGACACGGCGACGAGCGTTCCTGCATACGTGCCTGCGCCGAAAACCGAGGTGAGCAGGCGGTAGCGGGCGTTCGGCGGCTTCGAGGGCCGCGAGAAACGCCGGATCACTGCCCTGCGCGAAGTCTAGCGGCGGTGTCGAGACGTGCCCGCTCCGCCGCTGCATCGTGCAGCAGCGCATCGGCGGCGCGCGCCGGCAGCTCGGCTGCCGGCGGCAGGTTCGTCACGGCGAGGATCTCGGCCTCGTCCAGCGTCTCCTTTTCGAGCAAGGCGGCGACGAGCGCATCGAGCGCTTTGCGGTGCGCGCGCAGCAGCCGGCAGGCTTCCTCGTAACTGTCGCTGATGATGCGGTGAATCTCCGCGTCGATGGCGTGAGCCGTGGTCTCGCTGAACGGCCGCTCTGCACCGAACGCCGGCGCCCCGCCGAGATACGGGTTCGCGCGGGGCGCAAGCTGCACGAGGCCTACTTTGTCGCTCATCCCCCAGCGCGTCACCATGTTGCGGGCGAGTGCGGTGGCTTGCTCGATGTCGCTCTCGGCGCCCGTGGTGCGCGTGCCGAAGACGATCTCCTCGGCGGCGCGGCCGCCGAGCATGCCGACGATGCGCGCGCGCAGGTAGGCTTCCGGATAGTTGTAACGGTCCGTGCTCGGCCGCTGATAGGTGACGCCGAGCGCTTGGCCGCGCGGCACGATCGTCACGCGGTGCACGGGATCCGCGCCCGCCACCACGAGCCCCAGCACGGCATGGCCGCTCTCGTGATAGGCGATGCGCTCGCGATCGTCGCGGCTCAAGAGTATCGGCCGCTCAGGACCGAGCATGATCTTCTCCAGAGCGTCGAAAAAGTCCTTCATGCGCACTTCGTCCTGGTCGCGCCGCGCGGCGAGCAATGCCGCTTCGTTCACCATGTTCTTCAAGTCGGCGCCCGAGAAGCCCGGTGTGGCGGACGCAAGCTCCTCGAGCACCACGTCGGCGGCGAGCGGCACTGCGCGCGTGTGTACTTTCACGATCGCGGCTCGCCCCACTTTGTCCGGTAAATTCACGACCACGCGCCGATCGAAGCGCCCGGGTCTGAGCAGCGCCTTGTCGAGCACGTCGGGTTGATTCGTGGCCGCCAGCACGATCACACCGGCGCGGCTCGAGAAGCCGTCCATCTCCGTGAGTATCTGATTGAGCGTCTGTTCCTGCTCGTTGGAGCCGCCGATCGCAAATTGCCCGCGGGCGCGGCCGATCGCGTCGAGCTCGTCGATGAAGATGATCGCCGGCGCGTTGTCGCGCGCCTGCTTGAACAAATCTCGCACGCGCGCGGCGCCGACGCCCACGATCATTTCCATGAACTCTGCGGCGCTCATCGAGAAAAACGGCACACCGGCCTCGCCGGCCACGGCTTTCGCCAGCAGCGTCTTGCCCGTGCCCGGCGCACCTACGAGCAGCACGCCTTTCGGTGCCGTGCCGCCCAATCGTGTGTAGCGTTCCGGCGCCTTCAAAAAATCCACGATCTCGACGAGCTCGTTCTCGGCCTCGTCGATGCCGGCGACGTCGTCGAACGTGACTTTCATGTCGCTCTCGACGTCGTAGCGCTTGGCTTTGCTGCGGCCAATCCCCATGAGGCCGCCGCCCATGCCGCCTTGGCGTGCCGCGCGCCGGTAAATCCAAACGTAAAAGCCGATCAGAAGCAGCGCCGGCCCGAACCCGAGCAGCAACATACCGATCGGGCTGCCCCCCTCGCGGATCGGCACGGCGCTGATCTCGACGTTGTTCTCGACCAGCAGCGCTTCGAGGCCGGGATCGACGAATGCCGGCACGGTGGTCGTGAACTGCGTCGACGTGCGCGGCTCGACGGGCTCGCCGCGCGGCGCGGCGGCCGGCTCCGCTGAGCCTTCGAGCGGGTACGTCACGGGCTCCACGAAGCGGCCCTCGACGGTAGCGCCTTGCGCGTAGATGGCTGCGACGTTGCCGGCCGCCGCCTGCTCTTTGAACAGCGTGTACGGCACGGTGAGCGGCGCATCTGCAGGCGGCACCACGAAGCGCGTGATGACGAAGTTGATCAGCAGCGCCGCGACAAACCACAACCAAACGTAGCGCGGCAGTCTCGGCGCTGAGCGCCGGCCCGGCGTCTGCGCACCCGCTGGGCCCGGTGCCGGCGCAGAGGCTTTTTCTTGACTGCGATTCTTGATTTCGTCGAGCCAGCCCAACTCGTGCCTCCCCGGCCGATTGTTCCGAGGGAGCAAGTTCCATGCCACGCGGTGTGGCGTCAGACGGTGCAGATCGGGGACTCGGAGGCGCTCGGTGGCCGCGCGAGCAGCTCGCCGGCCGCCGCCAACACCTCGCGGCTCTCCACGCCGTGCGCACACGGATGGCCCACCGGGCACCGCTCGTGAACGCACGGGCGGCAAGTCACTTCGGCGAAGAGCAGACGCTCGCTCTGCCCGTTCGCGGCCATACACACGTCGGTGCCGCATGCCACGGCGACACAGGGCGTGCCCCGCGCCGCGGCCACTCGCCGCACACCGGTGTCGTTGGCCACGACGAGGCGTGCGCCGTCGATGAGCGCGCTAAATGTGCCGAAGGTCGTCTTCCCTGCCAGGTTGACGGCCGGCGCGATCATGAGCTCGGCCACTCGGCGCGCCGGCACGATTTCCGCCGCCGTGCCGGTGAGCACGACGCGCAAACCGCGCGCCGCGAGCGCGTCGGCCACGATGGCGAAGCGCTCCGGATACCAGCGGCGCGACGGCAACGGCGCGCCCGGATGAACGCACACATAGCCGTGGGGCACGAGGTCGCGCGCGCCCTCGAGCGTGTGAAGTGCTGCGTGTGCCGGCGTTTCGCGCTCGTCTTCGAGCTCGCGGCCGCTCATGCCGCGGCTACCGCTTCGGCCGGTACCTGCGGCACCACCGTCGGCGGAGGCAGCGCGGGCATTGTGCGCTGCACTTCGCGGTACACCCCGCTCAGGGACTGTGCTACATGCTCCCAGCGGAACAGCGCGTGAGCGCGCCGCACGGCCTGCGTCGCAAACCGCTCCGCGAGACGCGGTGAGCAGCACACTTCTTTCAGCCGTTCGGCAAGGGTCACCGGATCGTTCGGCGGAACGAGAAACCCGGTTCGGCCGTCGACAACGCTGTATTTGATGCCGCCCACGCGTGCGCCGACGACGGGCGTGCCGCATGCCATGGCCTCGATCGGCGTCATGCCGAAAGACTCGTACCAAGGGGTGGTGACGAACACGTCCGCGGCGCTGTAATACAGCTTCAGAAGATCGCGCGAGCGTCTGCCGGTGAACGTGACTCGGTCGGCGACGCCGGCCTCTTCGGCCACGCTGCGCAACCGCCCGATTTCCGGCGTCGTGGCGGCGTCCGCGATGTCGGAGTTGCCGCCAACGACGAGCAACTCCGCCGGCACTCCGAGCCTGCGCACGAGCACGTCGAGCGCGCGAATGACGTTGTCCACACCCTTGCGCGGCACCAATCGTCCAACCGTGAGCAGAATCGGCACGTCGCTCGGGAAGCCGAGCACGTGACGCGCGAAGCGCGGCGCGATCGGCCAGAAATCCTCGCCGGCATAGCCGCACGGAATCACGAGGATTCGGTGCGGATCGGCGTTATAGAGCGTCACCAGATTTCGCCGATCGTCGGGGCACTCGGCAACGATCGCATCGGCGGCCGCCATCACGTCACGCTCGATCGCGATGCGCTTCGCCGAGAACTCGTCCGCGGCGCCTTGGTGCAAGCGGCGCACGAGGCCAAGCGCGTGAAACGTCACCACGAACGGCAAGCCGGTGGCGGCTTTCAGATGCATCGCCACCAGGCCCGACATGAAGAAGTGTGCGTGGGCAACGTCGTAACGCTCCTCGGCGGCGAAGCGCTGCACGAACGCCGCGAACTCCGGCATCCACGGCAGCAAATCCTCCTTGCGAACGAACGCCGCCGGGCCCACCGGCACGTGAATCACCCGGACGCCCGGCAACCAGTCGACGACTTCGGGCACGTCGGGCCGGTCCCTACGTGTGAAGACGTCCACGCGATGGCCGCGCGCCGCGAGCTGCCGCGCCGTCTCGGCCACGTAAACGTTCTGACCACCGCTGTCTATACCGCCAACGGCGGCGAGCGGCGACGCGTGATCGCTGATGATGGCTATTCGTTGAGGCACTGACTCGCCCTCCTTCTGGTCCCGTCCTTGGCAGAGCAGGTGTCCACCTGCTTAGGGGGCGAGCGTGCAAGGCTTGTGCCACGCCGCTCGCATCGCGGCACGCCGTTCGGCGGCCTCCGCGACCCGCAGTCGCGGGTTACAACGTGAGCGCACCGGTTTGGACGTTGCCGCCGCGGTAGCGCACCCCGAGCGTCAAGGCGTTCGATTCTGCGCCGCTTACCGCAAGCGCGGAGCGCACCGTTGCGTGCGCGTAGCCGGCCACGAACCACCACTGTTGGCGAAAGCGCCACTCCACGTCGAACTCCGCGCGGCCGTACCGCCGATCGCTATCGACCACCGTCGGCACGCCTTCCGCATCGATCGCGCGCAGCACCATCCGGCCGTTGACGCGCGGGGACAACATGCGCTGCCAGCTGAGCCGCAGCTCGTCTCGCGGCGCGACGAATCCCAGCGCGTCGGGGCTCATACGCCGTTGCAGCTCTGCCCGCATTCCCGATAACTCGCCGCGCTTGGTCGCCCCGATGCCGAACGTGCCGGTATTGTCCGTTCCGCGGATGCGGCGCCCCCCCGTGGTCAGCGCGAAATCGGAGCGCTGCGTGCCGCCGTTGACGGTCCACGACCACAGCTCGGAAACTTCGCGCGCGTAGATGAGCTCGAAGCCGCGCGTGTCGGTAAGGTTGTTGTTGAGCGCCGCCTCGTAGCCCGTGGCGAATAGACGCACAGCCAGCGTGCCGCGCTCGTCGAGGTTACGCTGGTACTCGCCGCCGATGGCGCGCTCTAGAAAGTCGGTGCGCCCGTCGCCAACGCCGCCGTCGTAGTCGACGTCCACGATCCGGCCGTCGAGGCGAATGGTGCCTCGGCTGCTGAGCTCGATATCGACGTACGGCGCCACGCCAACGCGCGTCCGCCGCTCGTTGGCGCCGACCTGGGTGGTAGCGATCGCACTCGGATCGTCACCGACTACGCCCGTGGGCAGCGTCTCCAGGAACTCAACGCCGAGGATGCGCTCGCGCGCGACGTCCGCCGAATAACCCACGCGCACCGTCTGGCCGCGATGCACGCCGTTGGAGCGCAGGAACACGTCCGTGCTTTCGAACGCCCGCGCATCTTCGTCCATGTAAGCATCGCCGCGTACGCGCGGCTCGAAGCTGATCTCGCCGCGCGGCTCGGCACGCGTTAGCCGCAGCACCACGTCCGCGAGCAGCCGACTCGCGGAGTCGACCGTAGGCTCCGTGCCCGGCAGGGCGCCGCTCGACACGTTGAGCGTGGGGTTGTCGTTGGTTTCGGCTTCGAGCGTGATGTCGGGAATCACCTCCCAATCCGCGTGGGCCGCCGTCGCGTAGGTGAAACACGCGCAACCGGCTACCAGACACGCGCCGAAGCGGCGTGCGCTCTCATCAACTTTCATTGTAGAACCTCCTCCCTAACCAGAGTCAGTACGCACGCTTGTCGCGCACGAGCAGCACCAGAGTGCGCAACATGATCTTGATGTCGAGCAGCCAGCACCAATGCCGCAGATACTCCAGGTCGTACTGCACGCGGCGCCGCATGTCGTCGAGCGTCGAGGTCTCGCCGCGGCAGCCGCTAACTTGCGCCAATCCCGTGATACCCGGCGTCACTTTGTGGCGCACCATGTATCCCGAAATCAGTTTCCGATATTGCTCGTTGTGCGCCACGGCATGCGGCCGCGGCCCTACGAGACTCATGCGCCCTTGGAGCACGTTGACTAGCTGCGGCAGCTCGTCGAGCGAGGTGCGGCGTAGGAGTCGCCCTACGCGAGTAACGCGCGCGTCGTTGCGCTTCGCCTGCACAATGCAGTCGCCGTTCTCGCACACCGTCATCGTCCGAAACTTGTAAACGACAATGCGCTCGCCATCGAGCCCGTACCGGTCTTGCTTGAAAAACACGCGGCCCGGCGAATCGAGCTTGATTGCCAGCGCGATCAAGAGCATCACGGGCGCCGCCACGATCAGCAGCAACGTTGCGAACACGATGTCCGTGCCTCGTTTCAACGCGCCGCTGCCACCTTGAAACGGCGACTCGCACAGGGCAATAACGGGAATCCCGTCCACGTCGCCGACTCGCGCCTGCATGAGGTCGTACAACGACACGTCCGGGATCAGATACACCGATGTGGTGGTGTCGCGCAGCTCGTCGCACATCTCGCGCACGCCGGGGGCATGCGTTTCTCTGGCAATGAAGACCACCTCGATGTGCCGGGCGTTCACGTAGTCGCGAACGCGGCCGCCCGTGCGGATTTCTGCCCCGGCGATCCGGCGAATGGCCGAGCTCGTCGCATTGTCGATGGGCACATCGCCGGCGGCCTCATCGACGAATACGCAGCGCAGTTTCAAACCGAGCTCGGGACGCTGATGCAGGGTTCGCGCGAGCTCGAGCGCCATCTTGGTGGTTCCGACGATGACCGCGCTGCGGCTGTTGCGCGACGACACCAGTAGCGCCCGCAGCCACTGCTGAACGGCGATCGACGCGCCCACGAGGAACGGCGGAGTGAGCAAGAACCACAGAAATAGCGCGCGCCGCGAGAAAATCTCCGAAGTCTTGGTGGCATAGCCCAAGAGCAGCAGCACGCCTACGACGGCCAGCCAACCCAGGCCGATCCGGCTGGCAAGCGTGAGCCCGTGAGCGCCCACCAGATTGGCTTGCTGCACGGCGTCGCGCGCCATCACGAGCAGCGTGAGCAGCGCGGCAATGATAGCGAGCGCAACATACGGCTCGGTGAAAGGCAGCCCTAGCAGTGTCGTCGAAGCGACGAGCGACGCGATTGCGACGCTGGGCACCAGAACAACTCGAAGAAACGTCAGCAACGTAATCTGAACGTCGATCCTCGGGTGTAGCACTCAAACTCTCCCTGGCGCCGGGCCGTTGACCCCCAACTCCCCAACTCCGGGGACCACTTCCGAATGCAAGCGATGTGCCAGTGGCAAGAACGCGACGACCGCGCGAGAAGCCGTGGCGGCGCTAGGTGCGCGCGGGCTCGCGCGCGCCACAGCTAGCGAGCAATTTTTGGAAAGCTCTCACAAATTGGCTGAGTGCAGCGGACAGCCCCGCGACGTGCTCCGATATTTCATTCGTGGACTGAAACTTGCATTCCCGCGTTTCAACGCGAGACGGGGGAACGGCCGATCCGGCCGGGGAGTCGTTCAGGTGGATTTAGCTAACAGCACGGCGAGTGCCGCGAGCTTCGATCGCCCACGCGCGGCCAGTGACCTGCGAGCGACGCAGATTTCGTGGCGCAATTACCGCATATCGCTGACGCCTCTCGGCAACGGCAAACGCCGGCTTTTGGTCGAGGCACTGCGCAACGGCGCGTACGTTCGCCGCGCTACGTGGGACACCGCCTATTCCGATGAGTTGGTGCGGCGCATCCTGAACGCCAAAGGGGCCGCGTCCTTGTGTGACGAGATCATGCGGGATGAGGATCCAACTTACCTTCGACCGCACCTCGAGCTCACGGTTACGGCGCATATCGATCCGAACGAGCTCGTGGGCTCCGATGTGCTCGATTTCGGCTGCGGCGCCGGCTCATCCACCGTCATTCTGGCGCAGTTGCTTGCGGCGAGCCGCATCACCGGCGTGGAGCTGCGGGCCACGAATCTCGAGGTGGCGCGCGCGCGTGCCCAGTTCTATAACCTGAGCCACGCGAAGTTCTTGCTCTCGCCGAGCGGCGGGCGAATGCCGGACGGCATCGGGCCGTTCCGCGCCGTTGTGCTGAGCGCCGTCTTCGAGCACCTGCTGCCTGCCGAGCGCGCGACGCTGTTGCCGTCGCTGTGGCGTTTGCTCGCTCCCGGCGGCGTCATGCTGATCGACGAAACGCCGGCTCGGTGGTTCCCCGTGGAAACTCACACCACCGGCCTGCCGTTCATCAATTATTTGCCCGATCGGCTCGCGGAAGCGTACGCGCGGCGCTGGTCGAAGCGCGTGCGCCGCAACGCCACGTGGGACGAGATGCGGCGCGACGGCATTCGCGGCGCCACCGTAAAGGAGATCGTGCGCCTGCTTCCGTGCGACGAAGGTGAGCCGATCGTGCTCGAGCCTCGCCGCCTTGGCGTGAAAGGGGCGCTGGACTTGTGGATCCGCGGCTACGCTGCCGGCGGCAGTGGCAGCGGCAGCGGCTGGCGCGGGACGCTCAAGCGCTCCATGGCTGCGCCGCTCAAGATCGCGGCTAGTGTGGTCGACGGGGCCGCTTTGGTGCCCTATCTGTCGGTCGCGATTCGCAAGCCGGTGTTATAGCCAGCGCCTCGTGAGCCATCCGCAGACCATCGCTTCCGGCGCACCGAACGCGCCGAAGAAAGGAACGGCGCCAGACGCGAAAATGCTCGCCGGCGTTGCAGCCGGCGAGCACCTTTTTCGGAACGCGATCGCTAAAGCTCGAGCCGCCGCGAGAGCGGCTCCGCGATCCGCTTGCTCAAGAGCCCGACAACGCGGTCGGCGCCATGGGCCTTGTGGAGACCGGCGTCGCGAAGGTGAGCCCGCCCATGTCCATCGGCGACCCGTGCTCGGCCTTGTTGTAGTCGAACGAAAAATCGTTCGTCGCATCGGACATGCGGCGAGGCTCGTCGTCACCCGCGCCGATGACCGGCGAACCGCTCGCAACGACGAAATCGCGCCACGAGATCTGATCGAGGCTCGTAACAGCCCTCCAACCCGACATCTTGGCGATCCGCAAGCCCGTGAAGCGATTACCGACATGCACGTAGTCGCCGCCCGGATTGCCCTGGCTGAAATAGTTGTTGCGGGCTGTCATGCCGCCCAACGCCGTACCCTCGACGTCGCGAGTGCCGCTGCTCAACGACAACAAAATGTTGTTGACGAACTTCGCACCTGGCTTCGGTTTCGACGACATATTGACTTGAATGTTGTTGTCCACGAACGTGTTGTTGAAGATCAACGTGCCGTCGAACGACGAGTTCGACAATGCGCCCCAGATCGCAAGGCCCGAGCCCGTGTACGCAACGAGGTTGTTGTAGATTTTCGTGCGCCGCACCTGCACGTCCGTGCTCAGCGTTCCGCCCCCTACCGGATAGTGGTAGAGCTCGTTGTTCAACGCGATGCCGGCACCGACCGCAGAAGACTGCCGCCACCAACTACTGTTCGCGGTGCCGAGCACGATGTTGCGACGGATGATCGTATCGAACGCCGAGTCGGCATAGATACCGACCGCGCGCACGCCGAACACGTAGTTGCGCTCGATCAACGTGTTCGTCGAGCCGCTGTGGGCGTTGATGCCCTCGCCGTACACCTCGCTCACGGTGTTGTTGCGAACGACAACGCCGTTGCTCGCGACAACCTCGATCGAAGAACCCCACGGCGCGCCGTCCTCACGATTGCCCACGCCCTGCCCCGTGACGAAGTTGTCTTCGACACGGGAACCCGTGGATCGCAAGAAGTGAATGCCGGCGTTGTAGGTATTGTGAACGGTGTTGCCCACGATCTCGACATCGTCGGCGTCGACCGTTTGGATGGCTCGGCCTTCGGAGTCCTCCACGCGCAGGTTCTCGACGCGAACGCGGTTCGACTTCACAACCACGAGCGAGTCGTAGTGACCGGAGGGCAACCGATCTTCGCCGTCGATGATCGGCCGCGAGCTGCGATAGCCGCGCACCGCCTTCGAGCCGTCGAAATAGTAGGCGCCGAGCACGGAGCGCGCCGACGAGTTTCCGGCCCAATCCACAGTCACTTTGCCGACAAAACGATCTCCTTCGTGCAACAGCACGGCGTCGGCCGCCGCGAATGCAAAGTTGTTGACCTTATTCAGCGAAGCCCAAGCCGTGGCATGCGAACGCCCATCGGCGGAATCATTGCCGCCGTTGCGAACGTAATAGGTTGCAGCCTCGCCCGTGCCGGCCCACGCGAGGGCTAGCATCGGTAAGATTCTTTTTAGGTCTAGATGCATGCAGGTCTCCTACTGTACCCAAAAACTGCGCGCAGCCTGCCAAATCGGCGGCTCCCCCTCAAAACGTCGCGTGACCGCGACAAGTCAGTGGTCGAATGAGCCCTACGGCATGGGACTTGCATCGTCCGATTGGATTCAAAACGGGGTCTAGGCGTGGTAACCATTGCTGCCGACGCATCATTTCGATTGGCTCGGCACAAGCGCCGGGCCCATTTTTCCTCGCTCGTTCACGCTCGCGGCGGCCACGACATCACGTCATGGGCCGCGTTTTCTGCCGCAATGGCCGACCGGCCGCTGCTCGACCGCCTGGACGAGTTCCCTAATGCTCTCCTTATCGCGGGTTGCGACTGGTCTGCAACGACGGCCGTCACACGCCTGTTCAAACGCCTGTCGTGCTTTGCCGACTCTTCGTGGGGACACGACGACGAGCTCGATGGAGCTTTGTTGTTGGCCGGCCTGCGGAGCCGGCAGTCCCTAGCTCGGCACTGCTTCCAAACAACCTATCTTCGCGAGCGTTGGCACGAGTACTTCGAGCACGAGGGTTTTAGGCTCGTCTGGATCGTGCGCGAGCCGCGGGCGGCCGTTCACTCGTTGCTCGGCAATCGCCAGAAGCAGCTTCCGCGTCGCACGGCGTTGGGGCTTGCGGGCAAGTCGGCGGAAGGCCACGCGGCTTCCCGCCTCGAGAGAGCCTGTGCCGCGTATGTGGCTAGCATCCGGCAAACGCTCGAGCTCAAGCAGCGCCTCGGCTCCCGTGTAGCCATCGTCGACTACGACGAGCTCGCGCGGAATCGCGAGCGCCTGCTGCCAGCGTTATGCCGGTTCGCGTCGGTGGACTGCGACACCGCGCTGCTGCGTCATTTGCATGGAAAGAGCGTGCGTAAGGGCGCGCTCGCGAGCTGGGAAGCCATGGTGATCGACGAGCTTGCGTCGCCGGCGTACCGGCACGCCCGCCTCGCCGCCACGTTGAGCGCCGACCATGCTTGACGACAATCGCACCGACGACAAGCTCGACATCCTGTTCGTCACGTCGGACTTGTTCCCACCGTTCCGGCCTGCGGCCAAGGCGGTCTTTGCCGAGGGCCTAGCCGCTTGGGGCCACCGCATCGACTGGCTCATTCAAGCCGCAGAGCCGACGAGCACGACCGGCGAGCAGCCCTTCAAGGGCGGCACGGCTTATGTCGCGGCCACGAACTTGGGCTCCGGCCGGCTGGCAAGCCTGCGCCGCCACCTCGCCGACCTCCGCAACGACTTCCGCGTGTTCGGTCTCCTGAAGCGACGCCGCTATTCCCTCGTGCAGATCAAGGACAAGTATTTTGGCGCACTGCTGGCGTTGATCGCGGCACGGTTGTACGGCGTGCCGGCGTTCTATTGGCTCGCCTATCCTCACGGCGAAGCCGCGTTATACGCAGCGCGCAACGGCGTTGCGCGGTTCGGGCTGCTCTACCGGCTGCGCGGGGCGCTCCAGCGCTTTCTGCTTTACCGCATCATCATGCCGGCGTGCACGCACGTCTTCGTTCAGAGCGAGCAAATGCGCCGCGACGTGGCGCGCGAGGGCATTCCGTTCGACCGCATGACCGCGGTGCCAAGCTCGCTGAATCTGCGCGATCTCGACGGTGCTTTTGACACTGAAAGCGCCGCGGACGGTTCTCCGACAGAGGACGGGTCTCCGACCGTGGTTTACCTGGGAACGTTGCTGCGAGAGCGGCAGCTCGACTTTCTCGTGCGCGCGCACGCTTTGGTCGTCGCCGCAATTCCGCAAGCGCGGCTCACGTTCGTCGGCGGCGGCTGGATGCCCGACGACGAAGCCCTGCTGCGACGCGAAGCGCAGCGTTTGGGCGTCATCGACAGCGTCACGATCACGGGCTGGCTGCCGATGGCCGACGCTTGGCTCGAAGTGCGCCGCGCCGCGCTGTGCGTATCGCCCTACTTGCCCGTGCCGATCTTGAAGTCTACGTCGCCCACGAAGCTCATCGAGTACATGGCGCTCGGCAAGCCCGTGGTTGCGAACGACCATCCTGAGCAAGCAGACGTTCTCGAGCAGAGCGGCGCAGGCATCGTTTGCGGCTGGGACGAACGCGAGTTCGCCGCGGCGATCGTGGAGCTGCTCCGCGATCCGGCGCGACGCGCGAGCATGGGCGCGGCGGGCCGGCGCTATGTGGCCGAGCACCGTACACACTGGGCCATGGTGGAGCTCGTCGCCGGCCGCTACCGTCAGCACCTCCAAGAAACCCCCAAATCGCCGAAGTCGCGCCTATTCGCGCGCGTTTAGACTCAGGGATAGACGATGCACGGCCTCGTCATTGCGCTGTTAATTCAGATCTTGGCGGTCGAATACCTGATCGAATCGCGCGGTTTGCTGCACCCCTACGCCATCCTGATCCCCGAGCTACTGTCGGGCGTGGCGATGTTCGTCGTGCTCGCGCGCCTCATGGGCGGCTTCCGCGTCGATTTCGATTGGCGCTACGGCCTGTTTTTCGCGGCATTGCTGTTCACGGTCGTGTTCGGCTTCATGGTGCAAGAGGTATCCGACGGGGCAATGCTCGCGGGCACGCGCTCCTACCTCAAGTTCCTGCCGTTCTTCCTGCTGCCGGCGGTGCACCGATTCACGCCGCAGCAGCTGCGCACGCAACTCATGCTGCTGCTCGTACTGGCGCTCCTGCAAACGCCGCTCGCGGTATACCAGCGGTTCGTCGAGTTCGCGGATGCCATGCATACCGGCGACCCGGTGAAGGGCACGCTCACAACTTCGAGCGCGATGAGCATGTTCATGGTGGCCACGATCGCCGGCGCAGTGGTGTTCTACTTGCGCGGCCGCTTGAGGATCGGGGGCTTGGTGGTGCTCTGCGCCTGGTTGTTCCTGCCTACCACCATCAACGAGACGAAGGCCACCTTGCTGCTATTGCCCGTCGCCCTGATCGTGCCCGCCTTGCTGATGCCCGGCAAGCGGCGACTGTTACGCAGGCTCGGCCCGCTCGCCGGCGTCGGGTTCCTCGCCGTGACCGCGTTCGTCTTGGGCTACAACTACTTGATCCAGTATCGCGAGTACGGCGGCCCGATCAGCGAGTACTTCACGAACCAAGACACGTTGTGGCAATACCTTTACACAGGTGCCGCGAACACGGAACAGCCGTACGTGGGCCGCTTCGACAGTATCGAGATCGCGCTCGAGCACACAAGCCAAGACCCATTGAAGCTCGCCTTCGGCTATGGCGCCGGCAACGTATCGGAGTCGTTTCTGCCCGAGTTCGCGGGCAGATACTCCGAGTACTTCGTGCGGTTAGGCGTCGGACAAACCCAAGTCACACAGTTTCTGTGGGAAATCGGTGTCGTGGGGCTCCTCGCGTATTTGTACCTGTTCTATCTCGTGACGCGCGATTCGCTGACGCTGGCGCGCTCCAACGACTCTGCGGCACCGATCGGCCAGCTCTGGACCGTGGCCATGATCATCATGACGTTCGGGCTCATCTATAAGAGCGTGTTCTCTATGAACGACTTCGGGTATCTCTTCTGGTACTTCTCGGGCGTCGTAGCGAGCCGCGCCGTGGTCGTCCGGCAAAGCGCACGCAAGCGCGTCCCGCAAGCGCCGCCAAGTTGGAGGCTTGCAACCACCGAGCCGCGCGCGGCGGTCAAAGCCTGAACCATGGTTCTTCACATGACGCCTCCGCATACGGTGGGCGCAAGCAACCCCATCCGCCGTGCTTGGCACAGATCGTGCTTTTACCTTCGGGTGAGCCTATGGCTTCGAGGGGTGGCTGTGGACGGAAAACAACGCAAGTACGGCCGAAGCGGCCGAGCACAAACATGAACCACAATCCGCTGCAGGTCGAAAAGCCCCGCTGGGACGGTGGCGTGCGCCTTCAGTCTCCCGAACCGAGCGTCACGCCGGCTGCTGCCTCGACGCCAAAGGCGTCCTTGAGACACGCGATTCGCAACATCGCGTTTGCGTGGTCCCGCGCGTTTCGCGCACGGCGTGCAAAGCGGTTTCGCGCGGAATTTCAATTGAGCGAGAACGCCCGAGTGCTCGATCTCGGCGGGGGCGACGGCGAACATATTCGCATGGTGCTCGAAGACTCGCCGGTTCGACCGGAGAACATTTACGTGGCCGATGTAAACGAAAGGGCTTTGGAGCGCGCCAAAGCCTATGGCCATCGCACCGCCTTGCTGTCCCAAGACGGCAAACTGCCTTTCTCCGACGGCTATTTCGACGTCGTGTTCTGCTCATCCGTGATCGAGCACGTCACCGTGCCGAAGAGCGAAGTGTGGCAGCACCGCGGCAAAGTCTTCGCAGAGCTCGCTGTCGCGCATCAACGCGCGTTCGCAGATGAACTTTCGCGAATCGCGAAGTCGTTCTGGGTACAAACGCCGGCCCGATCGTTCTTTCTCGAAACTCATTCGTGGTTGCCCTTCGTGGGGTGGCTGCCACGGTCTGCTCAGGTCGCGATTCTGCGCTTCACGCGTCATTTTTGGCTGTCCCGGCATCCCCCGGATTACTACTTGCTCACACGCGGCCACATGGAGGCGCTCTTTCCCGGTTCTCGCATTTTGAGCGAACGCTGGCTCGGAATGACGAAGTCCTGGATCGCGCTGCGCAAGATCTGACGCGCGCCACTGCGAAGAGCTAGCGCCGATGGCTGCCACGTTGCTCAGCGTCAACAACTACTACTACCCGCGCGGCGGCGCCGAGGTCGTGTTCTTCCGCCACAACGGCGTGCTGCACGATGCCGGTTGGTCCGTGGTGCCGTTCGCGATGAATCATCGCTTGAACGTGGACGGAGCCGAGCGCTCCGAGTTCGTGTCCGAGCTCGAGTACGGCCGCGACGGCGACGGCGCCGGCGCGAAGATTCGAAAGGGGCTCAAGGCCGTCTATTCGTTCGAAGCGCAGCGCAAGCTAGCGCGCCTCATCGACCGCTCCTCGCCCGACGTGTGCCACGCCCACAACGTCTATCACCACTTGTCGCCGTCGGTTCTGAGCGTGGTGCACCGGCGCGGTATCCCGCTCGTGATGACGCTTCACGATTTGAAGCTCGCCTGCCCCGCCTACTCGATGCTGAGCCACGACGGCGTTTGCGAGCGCTGCCGCGACGGGCGGCTGTATCAGGTCGTCACGAATCGCTGCATGAAAGGCAGCCTTGCGCTGTCCGCGCTCGTGATGCTCGAAAGCTACCTGCATCGCTTCCTCGGCAGTTACGTGCGCAACGTCGACCGCTTCCTGGTGCCGAGCCGCTTCTATTTAAACAAGCTCGTCGAGTGGGGGTTCCCGGCAGAGCGCTTCGAATACGTGCCGAATTTCGTGGCTGCCGACGCGTTTCAGGCGTGTTACGCGCCCGGCACGCGGTTCGTCTACTTCGGAAGGCTGTCGCCCGAAAAGGGAGTGGCCACACTCATCCGCGCGGCTGCCGAAGCACAGGTCGGAATCGATGTCATCGGCACGGGCCCCTCCGAGCCCGCGCTGCGCACACTGGCAGCGGGACATGACGTGCGCTTTTTGGGTTTCCTTACGGGCGCTAAGCTCAATGCGGCGGTTGCGTCCGCGCGCGCCGTCGTCGTGCCGTCGGAGTGGTACGAGAACGCGCCGCTCGCGCTGCTCGAAGGCGCGGCGCTCGGCAAGCCGTTGCTGGTGGCGCGCATTGGCGGGCTGCCCGAGCTCATCGTGGATGGGGAATCGGGGTGGAGCTTCGAGTCGCGCTCGGTAACGGAGCTCGCCGCCTGCTTGCGCCAAATTGCTTCGCTGCCGGACCGTGACGTGGCAGCCGCCGGCATGGCCGCCCGCCGCCACATCGAAGATCAGTTTTCGCCGGCGCGCTATCTCGAGCGGGTCCGCGGCGTCTATGGCCGCCTGGGAGTGCAATGGCCGTAACCGCACAAGCCGTCACCGCACCGGCCGCGACCGTCCGGCAGCCGCGGCTGCGCGTCTTGGTGCTCGGGCTGCGCGGCGTCGTCGACGTTCAGGGCGGCATCGAAACTCACGCGCGCCGGCTCTATCCGCTGCTGGCGCGCCTGGGCTGCGACGTGGAAGTCGTGCAACGCAGCCCGTACTACCCGCCGGAGCGCCGGCGCGCCACGTGGCGCGGCCTCAAGCTCACGTATTTGTGGAGCCCGCGAACGCGGATCGTCGAGACGGCCGTGCACACGTTGCTCGGCGTGCTTTACGCCGCTTATAAGCGTCCCGACGTGCTGCACCTGCATGCAGTCGGCCCGGGCTTGCTGGCGCCGCTCGCGCGGCTGTTCGGCCTGCGCGTGGTCATCACGCATCACGGCGCCGACTACGAGCGCGAGAAGTGGGGGCCCTTCGCAAAAGCCCTGCTGCGCACGGGCGAGCGGCTCGGCATCGCGTTTGCGCATCGCCCGATCGTCGTATCGCCCGTGCTCAAAGAAGCCGTGCAAGCGCGCTACGGCATTGGCGCCACCTGGATTTCGAACGGCGCGCCGCTCGCAGCGCAATCGAGCACGCGAATCCTTCGGCTGTTCGGCCTCGCACCGCGCCGGTACGTGTTGTGTGTGGCTCGCCTCGACCCCGGTAAGCGGCAACACGATTTGATCGCCGCGTTTCAGGCCGCGCGCCCCCCGGGCTTCAAGCTCGCGATCGTCGGCGAGCTGGTGCGCGGCGACCGCTATTGCGAAAGGATCGCGGCGCTGGCGGCGCAGGATCCGACCATCGTGCTCACCGGCTACCAGAGCGGCATCGCGCTGCACTGGCTGTACTCGCAAGCCGCCTTGTTCGTGCTGCCGTCGGCCGGCGAAGGGCATCCCATCGCCCTGCTCGAGGCTGCCGTTTACGAAGTGCCGCTGCTGGCGAGCGCCATCCCGGCCAATCTGGCCTTACCGCTACCGCGCAACCGTTACTTCCCCGTCGGCGACACGGTTGCGCTGGCCGAGCAGCTCAAAGTAATGACGCGCGACTCCGCGGCGCTTGCCGACGAGAGGCGCGCGCTGCACGCCGCCGTTCGGGAACAGTATTCGTGGCGCAAAGCCGCCGAGCTTACGAGCGGTGTCTATCGGCGCGTAGTTCGCGGGGAATGGCAACATGGTTAGACCCGTGCTCGTCGTTTCACGGCATGCCGACCGGCCGAACCGGCTCGAGGCCTATCGCGACGTTTTGAACCGCAAGCTTGCCGGCGACAACATTGTGCCGCGCGCGGCGGTATTCGTACGTCGACCGGGGCTTTCGACAGCGCTGCTGAATCCCACCGGCGCGGAGCGTTTGCGCGGCGCCAGCGTCGCGATCGGCACATTGCTCGGTCCCAGCGGCGATTGGCACGTTCCGGGTAGTGCCTTGCCCGACGGGAGCTTTGCCCTGCTGCGCGCCGACGGCGACCATGTCGAGCTCGCGGCGGACGGCGTGGCTTCTCGAACGATCTGGTATGCGTTCACCGAGCACGAGCTGATCGCGTCCACGTCGCAGCGCGCGATCGTCACGCTGCTCGGTTCGTTCCAGCCGAACCGTGAAGCGTTGCCGTGGATGCTATCTTCGGGAACGTTGGGGCCCACTGCCGCGTGGGACGCGCGCGTCCGGCGCGTCGAGCCCGGCGAACGGGTGCTGCTCGATCGCGCACGCTGGCAGCTCACTTCCTCGACCACGCAGCTTCAGTTCGTTGCGGACAAATCCGTGTCGCGAGACGCGCATCTCGAGCGTCTGCGGTCCGTTGTCGCCGACGCCTGCACCCGCTGGTCGTTCGATGCCCGGCGCTGGCTGCTGACGCTGTCGGGCGGCGCCGACAGCCGAAGTTTGCTCATGCACTTGCACCACCGGGGCATCGACACGGCCACCTGGGGATTGCCGCATACCCTCGCGCAGGACGGCAACGACGCGCGGGTTGCGCGCGCCTTGGCCCGCATGCTCGGCGTGCCGCATCGCTTCTTCGCGATCCAAGCCGGGGGCGACGCCGAGTGCGTGCTCGATCGTTTCATAGCGGCCGGCGAGGGCCGCGTGGCGCGTATCTCGGGATACGTCGACGGCTTTCGGGTGTGGCAGACGCTGTTCGACGAGGGCTATCACGGCGTCATCCGCGGCGACGAGGCATTCGGCTCCCTGCCCGTGCGCTCCGAGTACGCTGCACGGTGGACGGCCAACCTCACCACGCTCAATGACTACTTCTCGGCCGACGAGGTCGCATCGTTCGAGCTGCCGGAGCAACCGGTGCCGAACGCGCTCGCGCGGCGCACGTCCGAGAGCCTCGCGACTTGGCGCGACCGCCTTTACCAACAGTCCCGAGTGCCGACCCTGCTTGCAGGGTTGACGGATTTGAAAACGGCGTACCTCGAGGTCGGCAATCCGCTGCTCGCCGGCTCCGTGCTCGAGTGCGTGCGCGGGCTCCCCGACGAGCTGCGCACCAACAAACGGCTTTGGCGAGATCTAGTCGCCGAGCAACTACCGCAAGTGGCGCTCGCGACGCACGTCGCGATTCCCTCGCTCACGGAATTCTTGGCGGATGCCCGCGTCGCCGACTTCTTGCTCGAGGAGCTTTCCTCCGAGGGCGCGGCAAGCGTTTTCTCGCCGCTGTTGCGGGCTCGCTTTTGTAGCGCCTTGCGAGCCGCGTTGCGAAATGCGGAGCCGGGGAGCGGCAGCGAGCCGCGCCGGGCTACTTTCGCGCGCACCGTTCCCGCCAAGATGAGGTCCGTCTTTCGCCACTTCAGACGGCCGCACCTCGACCCGCTCATGCTCGCGTTCCGCGCCTTCGTGGCCGCCCGCATGCATCGGTTGCTGCGGCTCGATGCCGCCACGCCGGCAGCGGCCGGGCTGCAACCTGCCGCGAACGCTTGAGCGCAACGATGCCGTCATCCCTACATTGCCACGCCGCACGCGGAAAGCTTGCGCATGGTTAGGGCAGTCCTCGTCGCAGCACGCCATCCGAGTCAGCCGAATCGGCTCGACGCGTATCGCGAGGTTTTGAACCGCAAGCTGACCGGCGACAACATCGACGCGCGGCCGCCGGCCATGATCCGCCGCGCCGGTCTAACGGCCGCCGTGCTGAACCCCGGCAGCACGGTGCGTATGCAGGGAGCGAGCATTGTAGTCGGCAATCTGCTCGAGCCCGCCGGCGATTGGCACGTGCCCGGCGCGCCATTGCCGGACGGCAGCTTCGCCCTGCTGCGTGCCGACGACACGTTCGTCGAGCTCGCGGCCGACGGCGTCGGATCGCGGACGCTGTGGTATGCGCTCACCGACCGCGAGCTCATTGCCTCGACGTCGCAGCGGGCGATCGTCACGTTGCTCGGCTCGTTCGAGCCCAACCGCGACGTGCTGCCGTGGATGCTGTCATCGGGAACGCTCGGGCCGCTCGGAGGATGGGATACCCGCCTCAAGCGCGTCCAACCCGGCGAACGGGTATTCCTGGATCGCGCGCGCTGGCGCTTGCGCGTTACCGTGGAGCAAACCGAGCGCACGCCCGATTCGAGCCTTTCGCTCGACGCGCATCGCGAGCGTCTGCGTTCGGCCGTCACCGATGCGTGCCGCCGCTGGTCCTTCGATGCCCGCAAGTGGGTGCTCACGTTGTCGGGCGGCGTAGACAGCCGCGGACTTCTTTGCCTGCTGCGCGACCGCGGCCTCGAAACGGTCACATGGGGGCAGTCGCTGAGCGAGCAGAAGGACGGCAACGACGCCCAAGTGGCTCGACAAGTCGCGCGCATACTGGGCGCACGTCACCGGTTCATCGCGATCGAGACGGGAGTTTGCGATCCGGAAGTGGTGCTCGAGCGGTTCCTCGCGGTCGGCGAAGGCCGCGTGGACCGAATGTCCGGCTATCTCGACGGCTTTGGCGTGTGGAAGACGCTGTCCGAAGCCGGCTTCGACGGCGTGATTCGCGGCGACCACGCGTTCGGCTCTACGCACGTGCGGTCGGATTACGGCGTGCGAGCCAAAACGAGCCTCACGATGCTCGCCGACTACTTTCCCGCTCGCGAGCTCGAAGCGTTCGAGCTCGCGGCGCAGCGGCTGCCGCAGCCGCTGACGCGCGCTCCCGGCGAAACATTGGCGGCCTGGCGCGACCGGCTCTTTCGCCTATCGCGCATCCCCACCTTCATGGCGGCCTTGACCGACCTCAAGACCGCGCACGTCGACGTGGCCAACCCGCTGCTGGCGCGCTCGGTAGTCGACTGCGCGCGCACGCTTCCCGATGAGCTGCGCACGGACAAGCGCCTTTGGCGCGAGCTCGTCGACACTCAACTACCGCACGTCGCGCTGGCTCGGCGAGTCGCTATTCAGAACGTGAGCGAATTCCTGTCGCACCGGCGCGTGCTCGAGCTGTTGCTCGCTGAGCTTACGTCGGAGCGCGCGGTTGCGACGTTCGCACCGGCCCTACAGGCGCGGTGCCGCGCGACGTTGCTCGCCGCCCTGCAGACGAAACGCGGCGCGCGCCGCACCGACTGGGGTGACACGTCGCTTGCACGGGCCCTGCCCGCACGCCTGCGCTCCGTGGTAGGCCGCTTGCGCCCGCAGCGGCCGCGCCTAGAACCGCTCGTGCTCGCGTTCCGCGCGTTCGTGGCGAGCCGCATGCATGCAATGCTCGTGGCCGATGCCGCGACGCAACCTGCCGAGCCCGCAGCTGCGGTGGCCGCTCGGAGCTCGCGATGACGCACAAAGGCATGACTTCCGGCAAGCAAGCTCGCGCCATCGTCAACGTCAACGCGCTCACGCTCGCGGCGCTCGCGCTCGGTCTTCTGAGCAACGTGCTGATCGCTGCTCTGTTCGGCCTCAGCCACCGCGTGGACGCGTTCTTCGCGGCCATCGTGCTGCCGAATCTATTCATGTATCTGTGCGTGGACTACCTCGGCAAGAACTTCTTGCCGGTCTTAGGCAGTGCCAAAGCTATCGGCGCGGCCTGCGTGGACAGCGTCACGTCGAGTATCGTCACGACCGTCGCGCTGCTTGCTGCGGCCGTCATGGCCGTGCTGCTCGTCTTCCGCGAACCGCTGTTCGCCGCGATGCTGCCCGGGTTCGACGCCGAGGCGCTCGAGGTGGTGAGCCGCTACTTCACGATCATGGCGCCCTGCATGGTGCTCATGGCCATCAACACGTTTCACGAGTACCTCTGGCAATACGATGAGCGCTTTACGCGCGTAGCGCTGAGCCACGCCGCATTGCCTATCGCCAATCTGCTCGGGCTGCTGCTGCTGGCGCCTTGGCTCGGAGAGTACTGCCTGCCGGTGGCGTACCTGCTCGGGCACGCCGCGACCTTTGCCATGCTGTTGCGCCGAGCACCGTACCGTTATCGGCCGCAGATCGCACTGCGGCCGGGGTTCGAGCGCCGCGTGTTCGGCAACTCGGCCATCGTCATGAGCACGGGCCTCCTCGCACGCTCGAAGTCGATCATTCTGAACTATCTCGCATCGCAGCTCGGCAGCGGCGCGATCACGGCGCTCGCTCTGGCCAGCAAGCTTACGGAGCCTCTCGAGCGCAGCGCTTTCACCGGCATCCGCATGTTGATGTTCAGCACCACCGTTCGCCTCGTGGTCGCTCGCGATCGGCGCAGCTTGGGCGCGTTGTACAGCATGGGGCTGCGCGCTTCGTTCCTCGTGCTCGCGCCACTGCTGTGGTGGATTGCGCTCGACAGTCCCGCCATCGTGGAAGTGCTGTTCCAGCACGGCCGGTTCACGCCCGAGATGGCGGCCTTGGTTGCCGCCGTGCTCGTTGGGCTCGTGCCGTCCGTGCTGTTCGTGGGTGTGAATCAGCTCTTGTCGAACGCGTTCTATGCGATGGATCGCGTCAAGGTGCCTGCCATCGTCATGCCGCTCGGCACGCTCGTCTATCTGGCCGTCGCCATCCCGCTCTCGGCATCGCTCGGCACTCAAGGCCTCGCGATCGCGACGTCGACGGCGACGATGATCCTGTTCTGCGTGCTGCTCACCGCGTTGGCGCGCCAGGTGCCCGAGATCGCGGTCATGCGTGTGGCCGGCGAGCTGGCGTTGTACGCGGTGGTGGCCGGAACGGCGATGGTCGCGGTGGTGGCCGGCTTGACGCGCCTGGAAGCCACTCCGTTCGTGGTCGCGGCCGCCGCCCTGCCGCTCGGCACCGCCGCCTACGCGGCTGCACTGTTGTTCGGTGGAGACCGCACCGCACGCACGCTATTCGGGCTCGTGCGCGCCTATGTCGGCCGTAGGCCGTGGGTCAGCTCGGCCCGTAGTAGTAAGGCGCCACCCGCTCCGAAGACCGATTGAGCACGGTGCCGATCACGTTGACGTTCTGAAGCAGCTCGCGCAGCGCCAGCAACGATGCGCGCTTCGTGGTTCCTTGAGACAACACGATCAGCACGGCGTCCACGAGCGGCGCGAACGCGAGCACGTCGTCGCCGGCAAACACCGGCGGCAAATCGAAGATCACGATTCGATCGTCGCCGCGCTTCACTTCCTCGATGAGCTGGCCTGTCTCGGGCGCCGTGAGCAGCTCGGACGCGTTCATCACCGGCCGGTCGTTCATTACGACTCCGAGACGCTCCATGCCGGGGCGCACGCCGGCCCGCACGAGCGGCACGTCGCCGTTCAAGTAATCCATGAGGCCGAACCGCGTATCCACACCGAGGTAGCGGTGGACCGAGGGATTGCGCAGATCCATGTCCACGAGCACCACCGAAGTGGTGAGATGCCAGGCGAGATTGATGCTCAAGTTGATGGCGGTGAGCGTCTTTCCCTCGTTCGGGCACGTGCCGGTGACTGCCAGCGTCTTCCAGCCGTTGCGCCGCATGCGCTGCAGCACGCGCGTGCGCAACACCTTGTAGGCCGCGCTGGCAGGCGAGCGCTCGTCGATGACGATGCGATGCTGCTCGAGCAGGTCCACGTCGGGCTGCACCCACTCGAGCTTGTCGATCTCGAACGCGGGCACACTCGCAGGCGCGGGTGCCGGCGCCACCGCAGCCGAGCCGGCGTCGGGCATGGGACTGAGCTCGGCGAAGCCGGGGCCGATCGAATGCAACGCCGCACGCGCGCGCTTCAGTCCCTTCTCGATGTTCGACATGCGACGACTCCTATAGCGGTGTGATGACCATCAGAAAGACCGCGCCGATCCAGAGGCTCACGACGCTAGCCGTCACGAGCCGTCGACGCCCTCGCCGCTTGAGATCCACGCGGTTCTCGACGTACGGAATAGCGACGAGCGGCGGCATCTCGAGGTAGGCCACCACGTCTTGCACGTTGCGAATGGCTTGATCGGAGCGCTCGGCCACGGCCACTACGGCGGCACCCAGCGACACCGCGATGGCGAGCGAGAGCGCCAGCACCGCGAAGCGATTCGGGCTCGACGGGCTGCTGGCCATCGTCGGCTGCTGGAGCACCGTGAACCGCTCGGCGTTCGGGTCTTCCTCGAGATTGAAAGCGAATTGGGCGTCGTTGATCTTGGCCTGCGTGTCGTTGTACTGGGCCACCAGCTGCTCGAGGCCGCGGCTCAAGGCGCTGTACTCGCGCTCCACGTCGGGCGCGATGAGTAGACGCTTCTCGAGCTCCGCGTAGCGCGCTCGCAGCTCTTCACGCCGCTCCATTGCGGCTTGCAGATCGGCCGTCGTGGCGCGCAGCTGCACCTGGCGCTGGATGTACGCCGGATTGTCGGGCGTCGTCGGCATGCGCCGGGCGGCCGGCGTCCTGGGCGCCGAGGCGAGCGCTTGGCGCGCGTTCTCGACGGCTCGTTCGAGCTTGATGACATCGGGATGATCCGCCGAGTACCGGTCGCGCAGAGCAGCGAGCTCGTCCTCCCTCGTCTGGAGCTCGGACTCGAGCGTTGCGCGATCGAATGCCGGCAAGCCCGTGCTTTCGCCGAGCGCCTCGAGCTCGCGCCGCTTCTTCTGCACGTCGGGATGGTCGGCACTGTAAATGGAGCTGAGGCTTAGGTACTCGCGCTGCAGCAGCTTGAGCCGATCGTAGGAGCTCAAGACGGTTGCGCCTTGTTCGTTGACCAATGTGCTGCTCGGGCTCAACAGCGCGAGATCCGAGGTGTACAACTGCTGTTCGCCGCGCAGCGTACGAATTTCCTGCTCCACGGCATCGAGATCGCGGCCGGCGCGGTCGAGCATTTGGAGATTGCTGTCCGCGAGGTCGGGCAGCGCACCCGCATTCTCCGTTTTGAACGCCGCGAGCCGCATCTCGCGTTCCGCAATCTCGGTTTCGAGCCGGCGCGTTTCTTGAGTCAGGAACTCGATCGTGTCGGCGGCCTGGGCGCGCCGCGCTTCGCGGTTCTCCTCGAGGTACAGCGCCACGAGATCGTTGGCCACGTCGCGCGCGACGCGAGGAGAGGAATCACTGAAACCCAGCGCAAATGCCAGCGCTCCTTCCGGGCGCGTCGTCCCAAGAAGGCTTTCCAAAATTTGCGGATCTTCGGCCCCGAGAATCATGTGGTCGATGAAGCGGCCTCGCGCCTCGGCCGGCATTTCCGCAAGCTCCGGGTATAAGCCGTTTGCGACGATGATCTCCTGGATGTTGTCATTCGTGAGAACCCGCTGCGTGATGATTCGCACGCGCGCTTCAGGGCGCGTCGTGATCGCCGAACGCACTGCGCCTTCGGAAACCACCGCCGGCAGCTCGGCGAGCACCACACCGCGCGAGGCATACAGCGGCGTGGATCGGTAGGCGTTGGCGACGCCGATCAGCAGGACGATGGCCGCGACGGCCAGAAATAGGCCGCCCCGGCGGCGCATGATCTCGACGACGTCTAGGCTGGGTTGCGGGGTATCGCGCTCATCCGACATGGGCATAGCTCCGTTTTGAAATCAAGGCACCACGACGACGTCGCCGCTGCGCAAGAGAACGTTCTGGTCGAGATCACGACCGCGGATCACGGCGTCGAAATTGAACGGCAACCGGCGCTGCTCGCCGTTGTCGCGCCGCAACACGAAGATATCGCCGGGGCTTGCGAACGGCGTGGTGCCGCCGGCCAGGCTCAGGGCCTGAATCACATCGACGCGGGGATTGACGATGAACTCGCCGGCCCGAACGACCTGCCCGATTACGTAGATCTTGTTGCCGCGTATTTCGACCACGGCCACGGTGACGACGACGTCGGGGATGAAGCGGCCGAGCCGCTCTACGAGCTCGAGGCGCAGCTCCTCCACGCTCTTACCGACCGCATTGATCTCGCCCACCAGCGGGAACGAGAAGCCGCCGTCGGGGCGCACCACGACTTGCTGCGTGAGCTCGGGATCACGCCATACCGATACTTGCAGGATGTCGCTCGGCTGCACTTCGTAGCGTGCCGGCCCGCCTCCGGACGGCGGCTGCGCCAACGCTACGGCTGCCGACAACATCAACCCGTACCCAATCGCGCGCCAAAGCGCGCGAGCCAAATCTCTCATGCGCACACTCCTCCCCTCGCCCCATCGCCAGAGGAGCAATATCTGTGCCAAAGACGCAACGCCTGAGTCCGTCCCTGGCATAGACATTGCACCTTTGCCGGCGACGCGCGGCTGCGCGTGAGGGTTCAATCAGGAGGCAGGATTGATCAGCAATCGGCCAGTGGGTCTTTGGATGTTGCCGCCGCACGTCGGCACGAGCCGCAGCGCGCTTGGCGCTTTGCAAAGAGATTTCGCGTGCTTGCGCACCCTCGACCATCCGCATATCGCGCGGCTGCTCGAGCTTGGGTGCAACGGCAAACAGTATTATGTCACCGGGGAGCGGCTCGACGGCGAGCCCCTTCGCGACGTCCTCGCGCATCTGCTTCCGGAGCGCCTCGAAGTCAGCGAGGCCGACGATGTGGTGCGCGCGATAGGCTCAGCGCTCATCTATGCACATGAGCATGACCTTGCGCACGGCGACGTGCGCGCCGAGAACGTGCTCGTGACGATGGACCGGAAGTTCGTGCTCACGAATTTCCTGGCCCGGCGCGTCGCCAAGGTCACGGCACGTCCGCCGCGGCAGGGTGACGACGTTCGAGGCCTGGCGCGGCTCGCGGCGGAGTTGTACACGGGCTCGGCCTCACCGCAAGCCTTGCGGAGCGCCATTCACGGCGAAGTGCCGCCGGCACGCCTGAGCGCCATCCGCGCCGTGCTCGACGCACCCACCCGGCGCGTCGGCACAGTGGCGGAGTTTTTGTCGGCCGCGGGCCTCACACTCGGCGGCGCGGGCGCTCGAGTGCGCCGCGCCGAAACCACGCGGCGCAAGTGGCCGCTCTGGCGCATCGGGTTGCCTGCCGCAACCGCGATCGCGCTGGGCGCCTTCGTGGCGTGGTACCCGGCCGACTGGCGCGCGTCCGCGGAGCAACTCCAAGAACGAGGCCTCGACGCCTTGCGCTCCGTCGCCACGCCGGCTGCCAAACCGGCCCAAAGCGCCGAGCCGCGCTCGGCAGACGTGGAGTTACCGCCACCGCATGCTGAGGCCGTGATCGGCACGGACATCGCCGGCCCGCCGGAGCCAGCCGCGATCAAGCCCGAGGAGGCTCCGCCACCGGTGCACGATGAACCGCAGCCCTCCGAGGCGGCAGCACCGCAAGAGCCTGCAGCCGCCAGGCCGACGCCCACGACGACGACGGCGGGCGCGACGAAGACCCCAGCGCCGCCGGCCGCGGAGAGCGATCCAGCGGTGCTATCGCTGGCCGTGCGAAGAGTGGCAGCGCGCGAGGATCACTCGGTCGTCGCGATCGACGTCGTGCGCAGCGGCGACACGCGCCTGGAATCGGCCGTGCGCTGGTGGACGACGCCCGACACTGCCTTCGAAGACGACGATTACGCGCGGGTCGGGCGCCAGACCGTGACCTTTCCCGCCGGCGCCACCGTGGAGCGGCTGCTCATTCCGATCGTCAACGACGGTGTCCGCGAGCCCGACGAGTCGTTCATGGTGCACTTGGGCGACCGGCCGCGCGACGGCGTCACGGGCGCCGTGACGACGACGCGAGTAACGCTGTACGACGACGATTGAGAAGCGAGAAAGCTTAGCTTATGCGTCGGTTGGCGGCCCGCTCGGCGGACGGCGCGACATCGATTGTCTTCTCTTCTTCGGGGGCGGCCGATCCGGCATATGTGTGCTCGGCGGGTCGCTCGCTGGAAACGACTCGCGCACCGCCTCGTCGACGGCAGCCGAATCGGCTTCATGTTGATTGGAAAGCAACCGCCGCTCGGCTTCGAACCAGTCCTCTTCCGGCCGTCCTTCGGGGCGGCCGCGTTCCTCCCACAGCCGGTAGGCGAGCTCCCGTTGTCTTCCCGGGTCGACTTGCATGCCCACGTTCTCCTTTTGCTCCGTCGCTCCCCGCGAGCGATGACGGCGGGGGATGCACGGCTTATGCCAGGCCGGAACGCAGCCGATGCAAGCTACGCGATCAGGCGCGCCGCCACGAGCGAGAGCAACGACAAGCCGGTCAAGGCCACGCCCGTCGCGTAGATCAGCGCGCGGTGGGTGCCTGAGCTCACGAATAGCATCGAGCCGTCCATGCGGTCCATGTAGGCCTGCACTTGGTCAGGCCAGCGGCGCAACGCGGCGCCCGAGATGCAGCAAAAAAAAGACAACACGAACAAGAAAAGCACGGCGCTCGCGGGGGCCGTTGCAGCTAAGACCATACGGGTGTCGAACCTCTTTTGGTGCCGCGCGTGGCACGGCGGGCGCGCGCAGAATACCGGGGCCGGCGCCGGCCGTCGAGGCACAAGCGCGCAGTTTCTGCGATACCTTCAAAATTTTGCGTCGGTCGCCAATCCGCGCGCGCCTCGAGGGCCTCGACGCCTTTTGGCACAGCCTTTGCAAGATAAAGGCGTGCTCCGACAACTCAATGAACAGTTGCGTGGTCACGAGCATGGCAAGCCCAGCTCGACTGGGCTTGTCTTTATACGACTACTGGAGGCGCTATGAAACTATCAAGACTGCCGATCGTATGGCTTTTGCTGGCCGGTGCCGCGTTGCCGCTCGTGGGCTGCGAGGAAGGCGCCTTCGAGGAGGCCGGCGAAGAGATTGACGACGCCGCGGACGATGTCGGCGACGAGATCGATCGCCGCAACTAAGAGGGGCTAGGCCGCCCTCATCGACCGTAAGCACAAGGAGATCAAACCATGAACTGGGATGTCATCAGCGGTCAGTGGAAGCAGCTCAAAGGCAAGGCCCAGGGCCGATGGGGCAAGCTCAGCGACAGCGATTGGGACCGGATCGAAGGCAAGCGCGAACAGCTCGTTGGCCGCCTGCAAGAGCTTTACGGCAAGCAAAAGGACGAAGCCGAGCGCGAGGTCGATGACTGGGGCCGGGGGCTGAACTAGCGCCCTATAGGGAGCACTGGCGTGTACACAATGGACGTGTGCGGGGACGTTGCCGCCGGTTTATGGCGCGCGACGGCGCGGGCCGCCGCGTGTGGCATAAAACCTGCACACGCGGCAGGACCGATAAAAAAGGAGCGGCGCATGACGACGACCGACAACGAGCGTAGGGATACGACGACGACAACCGACCGCTTTGCCGCCAAGGCGCACGATGCGGTGGACAGCGTAGCGGAACGCGCCCAGCGGGCGGAGCGCGAGGTGCGCGGAGCCGCTTCTCGCACGGCCGAGCAAGCGCGGCAGCTTCGCGAGCAGGCCGGTGAGACAGCCGAGCAAGGCCTGCGCCGCACCGCTTCGTATATCGAGAGCAATCCGCTCGCTTTCGCGGGAATCGCGTTCGCGGCGGGCGTGCTCCTCTCGTCGCTGTTCAGGCGCTAACGGCGGCTTCGGATGTACGAGCTGCCCGAGTTGCCGTACGGCTACGATGCGCTTGAGCCGCACGTGACGAGCGAGCTGCTCGAGCTCCATCACGGGGCTCACCATGCGGCGTACGTGAAAGGCGCGAACGACACGCTCGACAAGCTCGAGGACGCGCGAAGCGAGCGCGAGTTCGATCACATCGGCCAGCTCGAGAAGAGCTTGGCGTTCAACGTGGCGGGGCACGTGCTGCACTCGCTGTTGTGGAAGAACCTGGCGCCCGGCGGCGGCAGCTCCCCCACCGGCGAGCTCGCTACGGCCCTGAAGCAGGATTTCGGCGGCTTCGGCGGGTTCAAGGAACAGCTCACGGCAGCGGCCGCGGCCGTCCAGGGCTCGGGTTGGGGAGCGCTGTCGTGGGAGCCGCTCGGCAAGCGCTTGCTCGTCGAGCAGGTATACGACCACCAAGGGAACACCGGCAACTCGACGGTGCCCATCCTGGTCGTCGATATGTGGGAGCACGCGTACTACTTGAAGTACCGCAACAAGAAAGCCGCGTGGCTCGAGGCGTTCTGGCAGCTCGTGAACTGGGCGGACGTCGGAGAACGCTTCGAAAAGATTCGTAAAACGGACATCGGCCTTTGAGAGGGTAACGCAATGTGCAAAGAGCTGAGATTCGACGCAGCCGAGAGCTTGATCCAAAAAGTGGCCGGCGAGCGTCACGTCGATCCTCTGGAAGAAGAGGAAGCGCATCTGCTCGGTGAGCCATGGAAGCCTCGCCGGCATCTGCGTCATCGCCATAGCTGGGTGGACGACCAGATTGAGGAAGGCACGGGCATCTAGCGCCCGGGGAGCACTGCGATGCGCTACGACTCGCCGTTCGAAGAGCACCCGGCACGCGCCGACTACACGCAGTGGTCGATCGAAGAGCTGTGGCAGCTCGCGTCGCAACTACGCGTGGCGGGCGCGCGCAGCAAGAGCCGCCGCGAGCTCATCGAGTTGTTCGCCGCGGCACCGAAGGCTACCCAAAGTTGAATCCACGGGATGTGGATTGTTGATCGCCCGCAATGACAAGGAGTTGTCGTGATCGTGATACATGTAGCTTGTGACGACGAGGCTTTCCGTGATGTCGTCACGGAATTCTTGGGCAGGCAGCGCGACATGCGCGTGCTGCGCGCGGCCGCCGACGCATCGGAGGCGCCCGACGTGGTGGTCTTCGGCGTGTCCCCGCGTAGCGCAGTAACGCTGCACGCGCCGGAATACCAAGATATGGCCTCCACCGGTGCCGCCGTTGTCGTTTTTTGCACGACGCCCGGGCAGGCCGCCGATTTCGAAGATTTGGGCGTCGAGTATCTCGTCGACGCCAATGAGCCTGCCCGCGAGCTCGCAGCCGTTGTGCGCGCCGCCTACCGGCAAAGAGCCGGCCAGACGATCCACTGAATCAGGCCGTTTTCGCGATCGCCGCGGTCTCGCGGCTCGCCCTATTCATGGCGCGCGCCGCGTGTCGCCAGCCAAGGCGCGCCGTGAGCCGCGCTACCTCTTGCTCCCACTTTAGGCGCCAGGGTTCGTGGAAAGCGCACAGCGCGCGCGCGGCGCCGAGCGCGCGCGCCGGCTGATCGCCAAGCGTCGTGCGCCGCAGCACGAGATCGTCGAGATGCTCGACCGCCTCTTGCCGGACGATGCGCTCCAGGCTCGGGGCACGTGCCTCGACATCGTCGAGCGTCCAGTCGGGCGCGAACAAGCCGTCGGCGACGCTCGCGTGGCACGGAGGATAGGTCTGCCGCGGCGGTGCCGGCCAACTCACTGCCCCACTGCGTCGAATGGCCGCCAGGGTGCGGCGCGCGGCACTGCGCGCCGTCGTGAACTTCGTACCCGACACCGTGAACAGGCCGACCGGGCCGCGGCCTACGATGACGTTGCGGCTGCGCGGCACGCTCGAGCCGGGCGCAGCGGCCGGCAGCACGCCGCTATAAATACGGAGTATGTCGCGGCGCGCCGCGTCGAGCGCGGGAACGCAACGATTCAGACTGGCGAGGAACCCGTCGAGCTCGGCCTCGGCCACGCCTTCGGCGGCCTCGCAGGGGCGCCCGCCGAGCGGCGCATAGCCCGTGCCGATCAGCAGCCGGCCGCCCAGGCTGGTCGCGAACAGCATTCCGCGGCTTGTCGCCAGAGGATCCTGGAGCGCCACAGCGTGGTCCGACAGCGCCGGCCGATCCAGCAGTAGATTCCAGGCCACTACGAGCGGGCCAAGCACCGCGTCGGCGGCTCCCCAGCGAGCTGCGAGCGCTCCCGCCCAGGGCCCTGCGGCATTCACGACCACGGGCGCCGCAAGCTCTGCAGTCGTTCCGTTCGCGTCCACCACGGCCATTCCGCGCACCCGGCCCGTCGATCGCAAGAGCTCCACCGCTTCGACGTAATTGGCCGCCACTCCGCCGAGCTGCGCGGACCAGCGCAGCGCTTCCACGATCACGCGCCCGGGGCAGCGCAGCTGTAGGTCGTGCCATACGGCGCCGCCGGCTAGCCCTTGACCGGGAATCGCGGGCGCCAACTTCCGGGCGGTACGCGCATCGACGACGTGGCCGCGCGGCACGTCGGCAGGCATGCCATCGAGATAGCGAACCGCCGCGCCGAGGATATCGTTTGCGGCGAGTCCGAGCTCCAGCACCGCTGCGGGACTGCCGGCACGCTCGTAGATCGGGAGCAGACACGGCAAGCTCGCGACGAGCTGCGGCATGGACGCCGCGTACCATTGGCGTTCGCGCGTCGATTCAACGCTGCGCGCTACGTTCAAGCCGCGGAGGTAGCGAAGGCCGCCGTGGACGATGCGCAGGCTTGCCTCCGAGGTTGCACCGCCGAAGTCGCCGCGTTCGACGAGCACGCTGCGCAAGCCGGCTCGCGAAGCCTCGAGCTGCAGCATTGCACCGTAGATTCCGCCGCCGACGATGGCGACGTCGTAGGAAGCGCGCGCGAGCTCGGTGACGCTGGTGCCGCGGTCGCGATGGCCGATGGTGCCCATGTCTATGCGTGCTCCACGCGGCTCTTGCACTTGAGCTCGAGCTGCTTCGTCAAGAAGTGGCCGAGCCTTTCGCGGCGTCCGAACGCTACGAACGCCGCCCCGCTGCGAAGCACGGCGAGCAGAGCCGCGGCCGGGCGCAGGGGATCGAGGTCGAGATCGATGGCAAAGCCGTAGGCTCCCAAGCGAGCTTCCTCGCCGGGCAGAGGCAAAGGATCCGAGCCCGGCAGCACGCAGCGCCCCGCTTTACGCGCCGCCGCAAAACGGGAAGGCTCGAGGCCCAGCTGAAGCCGGTTGCCGTTGTCGCCGAGGAAGACCTTGCCCCACTTCGGGTCCGCCAAGATGCGATCGACGATCGCACCGCGGGCGCCGAACCACTTTCCCACACCCCACGGCAGCACGGCCGCGGCGCCGACGTCCTCCACGGCGGCCAGCGTTGCTTCGATGGGCTCGCCATCGCGAATGGGCGCCGTCGTGCCGAGCGCCAAGACCTCGAGCCGCTCGCGTGTCACGAGCTGTCGGCCCACGATCACGGCGAGCCGCGTGCCGCCGCGCCGCACCACGACGGTTTCCGGCTCGTCGCCCTCCTCGAGCTCCCAGTAGCCGTGCTGGCCGCGCCACACCCTTCCCTGCAGCCCCGCGCGCAGGTCGGCCATGAAATGTTCGGCCGCGCCCTCTACGAGGCACAGGATCGAGTCGTACCGCGGCTTGCCGCCGAACGACTTCGCGGCTGCGGCGAAGTTGGCGGCCGCGGCATCGAATGCCCGGCCGATGTCGAAGCAGTCGTATAGGTGAACGTGACCATCGACTAAGACCACGGCGCCGCTTGCCTCAATCGCCCACGCCGACGGGCGTGAGGCGCGTCTGCTTCGAGCGCCGCGCTTCTCCGCCGGCCTCGACGATCTCGCGCACTCGGTACTGCCGCATCGAGCGGGCATTGATGAATACGATGAGCTCGCCGATGAGCCCGATGGCGAGCACTTGGAGCCCGACGGCCACGAGCAGCGAGCTCAAGATCAGCGCGGGGCGGTCTGCGAGCGGCACGTCGAGAAACAGGCGCTGCACGACGACGATCATGAGGCCCACGACGCCGATGAGCGTGCACGCCGCGCCGGCCGGTCCGAAAAAGCGCAGCGGCCGCCGAGTGAACCGCGTGAGGAAAAACACCGACAGAATGTCGACGAGGCGATGTACGTAGTGGCCGGGACGGGCCACGCGGCGCACGGCATCTGGCTGTGCCTGCGCCACGTCGATCTCGATTACCTTGAAGCCCACGTTCGCCGCGAGCAACGGCAGGAAGCCGTGTTGCTCGCCGTAGAGCTGCGTCTCCTCGAGCACGCTGCGCCGCAGCGCGTGCACCGTGCAGCCGGGATCGCGAAACTTCGAGCTGCCGAGACGGCCGATGAACGCCTCGAACACGTGACTCTGCGCCCGCCGCAGCCGCGAGTCGCAGCGAGGATAGCGCCGCACCGTCACGAGATCGGCGCCGCCGAGCGCGTCGAGCACGCGGCCGATCGCTGCGGTTTCCACCTGCTCGAACGCGGGCAGAATCATCAGCCACTCGCTCTTTGTGTTCGCGAAACCGGCGAGCACCGCCGCTGTCTCGCCGAAGTGGCGCGAGAGCTGAATTACGCAGGCGTCTTCGCCGCCGCGAGCAAGCAATTCCAAGTCTTCCCGAGCCTGAGGAAAATCGCCGTCGATGACGTACGTGAATGACGCCCGGTAACCCGAGGCGCGCAGCGCTTCCGCGCGCTTGCGGTGCAATTGCGCGATCTCGTCGGTCCTGGTACCCACGGGCACAATTACGTCGATGTCGATCATGTGGGGATCCCTCGATCGATAGGTGAGGAAGACTTCGAATACTTGGCGGACGCCGTTACGAGCGGCACCACGTCGCGCCGCGCGAAGTGCTTGGCCAGCTCCGCGAGCGAGCCGAGCGCGATGAGAAACCCCACCGCGAGCGCGAGCACGAGCCCTGAGCCGAGCAGCGGCAGCGAGTACGTGCCTTGAACGGCGAGCACCACGCCGGCCGCGATGAAGGCGAAAGCGAGCGCCGCCGGCGCCAGTGCCATCTTGCAAAACCACACGAGCGGCCGATTCGCATAAGCCACCACGAGCCGAATCGACAGCAAGTCGAGCAGCACTTTGTAAATGCGCGACAACCCGTACTTAGATTGACCGAACTGCCGCGCGTGATGCCGAACCGGCACTTCGATGATGCGCGCGCCCGCGATCGAGCTCATGGCAGGAATGAAGCGATGCATCTCCGAATACAGCGGCACGTGGCGCATGACCGACGCGCGGTACGCCTTCAATGAGCAGCCGTTGTCGCGAATCGAAATGCCGGTGATTTTCCCGATCAGCCAGTTGGCGATGCGTGACGGGATCTTGCGCGTAACGAGCTTGTCTTGGCGCTTCATACGCCAGCCGGCAACCAGATCGTAGTCGTCCTCGAGCGTATCCACGAGCAGGGGAATATCGCGCGGATCGTTCTGCAAATCGCCGTCCATCGTGACGAGATATTTCCCGCGGGCGTGCGCCATGCCGGCGGCCATCGCGGCCGTCTGGCCGGAATTGCGCGCCAAGACGACAAGACGCACGCGCGGGTCGGCGCACGCGATTGCGGCCGCGGCGTCGCGCGTGCCGTCGCTACTGCCGTCGTCGACGAGAACCAGCTCATACGTTCGCCGCATACGCACGAGCGCTTCGTGCGTAACGGCGCACAACCGAGCGACGTTGTCTTGCTCGTTGTAGAGGGGAACGACGATCGAGACGTCGGTCATCGCATGCTCGCGCACCGGCCCTGCCCGGCTTTGCAAATTTCGCAATGCAAAACTCAAAACCTCCCTGGCACCGCGCTTGAGTTGCGCCAATGCCCGCACCCCGCTCGCTCCCGTGGCTACACCTGTCGGCGCCACGCAACCGCTGTCGCTGTCGGCCTGGTTCTTGCAAAGGCGATGCCAAGAGAGAGACAACCGCCGGCCAAGCTTGAGCGCGAGGGCGGCATCTCGTTGGGGTGCATGTGATGTTGAGTCGGGGAGCTCGACTCGTAGAGGCGGAAGGCTTCTGGCGGTTCGTTCGGCACTGGTGGCCGCTCGCGGCGATCGTCGCGGTGGGCGGTTATCTGCGGTTGCATGATTTGGGCGTGCTGGGCTTTAGATGGGACGAGGACTTATCCGGCCTCGCCGTGCGCGCAATTCTCGAAAAGGGCGTACCGGAGCTGCCGAGCGGGATGATTTATTTGCGCGGCGGCATTTTCAGCCACGTCATGGCGGCGAGCGCCTGGCTTCTCGGCTTCAGCGAGCTCTCGCTACGGCTGCCGGCGGCGCTGTTCGGCGTTGCGCTGATTCCCGTGGCCTATCTTTTCGGCGCTGCGCTTTTCGGGCGTGCCGTAGGGCTCATTACGGCAGCGCTGCTGGCCGTGTCGTTCTGGGATATCGATCTGTCGCGGTATGCGCGTTTCTATTCGGCGTTCAGCGTGCTCTATGTCGCCACGCTCTACGCGATTTGGCACTTTCGCGTCAAAGCACCGAGCACCCCCGGGGGCGTGCTGTGCGTCGTGCTCGCCGTGATTGCCTTGTCGCTGCATGACCTCGCCTACTCGCTGGGGCTCGCTTTTTTCTATCCGCTCGTGCTCCGCGGTCCGGCCGCCTGGCGTTCGCCCCGCGAGTGGCGCTGGCCCGTCGCCGCCAGCGCGGTGCTCGGGGTGCTTTATCTCGGTTGGCGCGAGTTCTCGCTGCGATCGAGATCGCTCCCGGCCATCGAAGCGAGCGGCCTCCCCGCCGGCGAAGTCGACACGGTCAACCGCTCGTTGATCGAGCTTCCGAACATGCCGCTCTTGTCGGGCATGCTCGAGCGCGACCCGGTTTTCGTGCCGCTGCTCGTGCTTTTGGCGGTTGGCGCCGCCGCGCTCGTTACTCGCCGCCTAGGCAGCCCGATTCATGAACGCATCCTGCTCGTTTTGATCGGCGTGTGCGCCGCCGCGCAGCTCTTCAACCTCGCACTGCTCTTGGCGCTCGTGCTCGCGTTTGCGAAACGCACGGGGCTGCCCGCGTTGCGCAGCGCCGAGGTTGTGCTTGCTCTCGCGTCGATCGCCGCAGCGTTCGCGATCTGGGTGATCGCCACGCTGGCGGCCGGCGTCGCGCTCGGCCCACTCGAACCGCTCACGCTGCGCACGGTCGTGCGCGAGCTGCTCGACTTCCCCCGTTTCTACGTCTTCTGGGGGTTTCCGAACGAGTTGCCCCTGGCGGCCGCGGTTGCCTCCGTAGGGGCGCTCGTCGCGTTCCACCGAGCGGCCGGCCGCCGCGACAAGGCCGCGGGGTTCGCGCTCCTCGCCCTCGCAGGGCCGGTCGTCGGCAACTCGCTATTTTCGTCGCCGTTCGAGCTATTTCGGTACAACGCCGCATTCGACGCGCTGTTCTTCGTCTTCATCGCGCTCGCGTTCGTGCATTGGCGCGAGCTGGTGCCCGCGTGGCGCCCCGCGTTGCCGCGGCCGTTTCTGAGCCGAACGGCGGCCGCGCTCGGCACAACGCTGCTCGTGCTGCTGGCAACGGGTTACGACTTGAATCCGCTGCGCGGCTGGCTGGCCATGGAACGCGAATACGCCAACGACGGAGCGCTGTATCGCACCTTCGGCGTTACGGCCTACAGCGACTTCAAGACCACGGCCGCATTCGTGGCCCACAACGCATCGCCTCACGATCTCATCGTCACGCCTGATTCGCGCGAGTACTACAACTACTTGGGGCGCGTGGACTATTGGCTGCGCAGCGGCCGCTACGACGACCAAAGCTATTACAGCAAAGGCGCTCTGCGCGACCTCTACGTGGATACGCCGCTGGTTGCGACGCTGGCCGAGCTCAAGGCCGCGCTCGCAATTCCGAACCGCACGAAATGGGTGCTCGCCTCGAGTGCCGTGCTCGCCGATCCGAAGGCGCCTGTAGCGCCCGACATTCGCGCCTTCTTGCGCGACGCCGAGCAGCGCGTGGTCTACGTGGGCCTAGACCGCGACCGCAAGGTCTATCGCTTCGAGTGACGGCGCTCACCATGCTCTCGACCGCTGCCCGTGAAACGCCCGACGTCGAAACCGCCTCGGATTCTTACGCGCGGCGCTTTACGGGCGCGGCCGGCCGCTATCTGCTCGCGGCGCAGGAAGCGGCAATCCGCCGCGTGCTCGCCGGCTGGCACGGAGGCACGGTGCTCGACGTGGGCGGCGGCCACGCACAACTCACGCCGCTCCTTCGCTCGCTTGCGCGCGAAGTGCTCGTGCTCGGCAGCGACACGCGCAGCCTCGCCCGCGTGCAGCGCGACTTCCCCGATTGCGGCACGGTAGCCGGCGACCTGCTGGCGCTGCCGTTTCCGCCGCGCACGTTCGACCTGGTGGTGGCGGTGCGGCTGCTGCCGCACGTGCGCAACTGGCCGCGCCTACTGGAGGAGCTGTGCCGCGTGGCGCGCTCCATGGTCATCGTGGACTATCCGCGCGCGTCGGGCTTCAATCGCCTGACGCCGTTGCTCTTTCCGCTCAAGAGGCGTCTCGAAGGCGACACGCGCCACTATCGCAATTTTCATGACGACGAAGTTCATCACGTGCTGCGCGCCTGCTCCTTCGTGCCGCGGCAGCTCGAGGCAGAGTTGCTGCTGCCGATGGTGGCGCACCGGCGCGCCAACGGCCGTGCCATGCTGCGTGCGGTCGAACGCTGCGCGAAATCCTTGCGCTTGACGCAAGCTTTCGGCTCGCCGGTGGTTTTGCGGTCCGACCGCGAAAGTGGGAGCTGAGCGCCGTGCGAATCCTCGTCATCGCGCCGCAACCGTTCTATCAAGAACGCGGTACGCCGATCGCAACGCGGCTGCTCGTGGAAGCGCTACTGTCTCACGGGCACAGCGTTGACGTTCTCACGTATCACGTGGGCGAGGATCCGGGCTTGCCCGGCGTACGCGTGTTTCGCGCGCCCGCAATACCGTTCGTGCGCGACGTGCCGATCGGCTTTTCGCTGCGCAAGCTGTTGTGCGACCTCATGCTCGCTTCGAAACTGCTGACGCTAACGCGGCGCAACCGCTACGACGTGCTGCACGCCGTGGAGGAAGCCGTGTTCTTGAGCTTGCTCGTGCGCGGCATCGGCGGCCGCAGCCGCCTCGTTTACGACATGGACTCGTCCTTGCCGGAGCAGCTGCTCGGCAAGTACGGTGCGCTGCGCTCCCTCGACGGAGTGCTGCGGCGGCTGGAGCGGCTGGCAATCGCGCGCTCGGATCTGGTGCTGGCGGTGTGCGAGGATCTCGCGGTGCGAGCGCGCGGCTACGCCACCGCAACACCCATCGACGTGGTGGAGGACGTATCGCTGCTCGGCGAACGGCATCATGCACGCGCCGTGGAAGACCTGCGGCAAGGCTTGCCCGAGCACGGCGTTCTAGCTTTGTACGTGGGCAACCTCGAGCACTACCAAGGCGTGGATCTCGCGCTCGAAGCCGTCGCGGCGCTCGATAGAAGCTTGCCTTTGAAGTTCGTCGCGATCGGCGGCAGCGCCGCGGCTGTCGCAGCTTATCGCGCGCGAGCCGCCGCCCTCGGGATCGGCGCCGTAGCCGAGTTCGTCGGCGCGCGGCCGCTGAACGAGCTGGGTGCATATCTCGAGCAGGCCGACGTGCTCGTTTCGCCGCGGTGCAGCGGGCACAACACGCCGATGAAGCTGTACTCGTACCTCGCGGCTGGCAAGGCGGTGCTCGCCACGCGCATTCGCTCGCATACGCAGGTGTTGTCCGACGACTGCGCGCTGCTCGTCGAGCCTACGGTGCCCGCGCTCACCGGCGGCCTCGACGCATTGGCGCGCTCGCCGGCCTTGCGCGCAAGACTGGGCCAAGCAGCGCGGCAGCTCGCCGCTACGCGGTATTCGGTGGCGCAGTTTCGCGAGTCGGTTGCCAGTGCGTATCGGCGTCTCGCCGTTGCAGGCAGCGCATGACTTACTCACGTTCGAACGACGAGGAACAACCATGAAAATATTGGTCACAGGCGGCACGGGCTTCACCGGCACGGCTTTGGTTCGCCGCCTGCTCTCCGACGGTCATTCCGTCGTCGTGCTGGACCAGAAGGAAGGGCTCGCGGGCGCCGAGCTGAAACGCCGCGGCGCCGAGGTAATCCTCGGCACCGTCACCGACCGCGAGGTCGTCGCGCGCGCGATGCACGGCGTCGCCATCGTTTATCACTTGGCGGCGGCCTTTCGCGAGCTCAACGTGCCCGAACGGCATTACTACGAGGTCAACGTCGAAGGCACGCGCAATGTACTCACGGCGGCCGCACGCGCGGCCGCGCTGAAGGTGGTGTACTGCAGCACCTGCGGCGTCCACGGCAACATCGACGATCCGCCGGCTGGCGAAGACGCGCCCATTCAGCCGGCCGACTACTATCAGCAAACGAAGTACGAAGCCGAGCCGTTCGTGCGCGAATGGAATCGCCGCGGGCTGCGTACCACGATCCTGAGGCCCGCCGCGATTTACGGGCCTGGCGATCCCGAGCGGTTTTTCATGATCTTCAAACGAGTTGCGCGCGGCATTTTTCCGATGTTCGGCAACGGCAAGACGCTGTATCACCCGCTCTATATCGACAACCTCGTCGATGCGTTCGTGGCCGCCATGTCGCCCGACGTGGGCAACGGCGAGGCGTACTTGATAGCCGACGAGCACTTCGTGGAGATCGAAGAGCTCGTAAAAGCTGTGGCCGCCGCTCTCAACGTGACCGTGAGCATTCCGCACTATCCCCTGCTGCCGCTCGTCGCCGCAGGCCATGCCTGCAAGTTCGTCTGCAAACCGTTCGGCGTTACGCCACCGATTTTCCCGCGCCGCGTGGATTGGTACCGGCAGAACCGCGCATTCGACATCCGCAAGGCCAAACGCGACTTGGGCTACAAGCCTCTCGTCGGCCTTCGCGAGGGGCTCGCGCGCACGGCGAGCTGGTACCGCGCGGAAGGCTATTTAACGTTGCCGCTGACAGCGCCGGCCGGAGCGCCGTAAGGCGGGCGCACAATCATGGTAGCCATCTACGGTCTGATCGGCGACGCAACCCGCAGCGATCTCGAAGCGATGGGATCGCGGCTCGCGCATCGCGGCACACTGGCGGCGCATTGGACGCCGGCCTCGGGCGTTTGGCTCGGCATGCAGAGTCGAGCGCTCGGCCATCTCGCCACCGACGGTCCGCTCCTACTCGACGGAGCTCTCGACAATCGCTGGCAGCTCGCGCAGCGCCGCGGCCGCGCGGGCGACGGGCAGCTCGATCCCGCCGGCGACGCTTCCTTGCTCCTCGAGCTGCTCGAGCTCGAAGGTCCCGACACGCTCGAGCGCCTGGCCGGCACCTTCGCGCTCGCATGGTGGCGCAGCCGCGAACGCACCCTGCTACTCGCGCGCGACCGCATTGGTTACGCCCCGCTGCATTTTTGCGTCGACCGCTTCGGCAGATTTGCGTTCGCGAGCGAGTACAAGGCGCTGCTGGCGCTCGATACCGTCGAAGCGCGGCCGAATCGCGATGCGATCCAAGTGCTGCAAAACACGAAATGGACGAAGCCCGGCGAGACCTGCCTCGAGGGCATCTACCCAGTCGCACCAGGCACGGTTCTCGAAATCGACGCCGGCCGAATGTGCATGCGGCGTTTCTGGAACGTTCCGGTTGCCGTGCAACACGACGACGAACAGCGGCACGCGGCCGAGCTTCGCGAAGTGTTCCTCGACACGTTGCATTGGCAAACCAAGGCGTACCCGCGGGTCGGCGTTTCCTTGAGCGGCGGTCTCGACTCCGCCGTCGTGGCTGGGGGCACGCGACACGTGATCGGCAATCGGCCGCTGCACACGTTCACGGCCGGCTATGGCGCCGATGATCGCGAGATCGTCGGCGCAGCCCGCGTCGCCGAGACCCTCGGCACGCAGCATCACGAGATCGTCCTCGCGCCGGCCGACCTGCCCGCGCTGCTACCCGAGATGGTGTGGCACCTCGAGGAGCCGATCGGCCGCGAGGACATCGCCTACCTGTTCGTCGCGGCGCGCGAAGCCGCGCGCTTCGTCGATGTGATCCTGGCCGGATTCGGTCTCGACGGGCTGTTCGCGGGCCTGCCGCGTCATCGGCTGGTGGATCTTGCGAACAAGCTGCCGCTCGCGCGCGATCCGCTCCAGCAGTTCTACGACTTCACCTTCCGCAGCGTCGAGCCGCACACAACCGCCGGACGTGCGCTGCGCTATGCATACTTCCGCGGCTCGGATTTCCCGGCACCGGAAGTGATCGGCGCACAGCGGCTCGCGCCGTTCAAGGGTTTTCCCCGCGAAACGTCGCAGCCGTTGACGGCGTTCCTGCGCCGTAACGTGATGCTGAATCCGTACCAGGTTGCCATCGAGCACCTGTATAGCTCTGTCGGCGTGCGGATGAACGCACAGCACACAAACCCTGCCTTCATCGCCGCCGCGTTCGCCATCCCCGATCGGCTCAAGATTCGCGGCACCACGCAGAAGTACATTCTGCGCAAGGCGTGCTCGGGCTTGCTGCCGCCGCAAGCGCTGGCTGTCGGCAAGAGTTTCAACCGCATGAAGCACGACCTCGCGCTGTGCGAGGTGCTCGACAGCATGGCCGACGAGCTGCTTTCGCGCCGCGCCGTTGTCGAGCGCGGCTTGTTCGATCCCAGTTACGTGGCGGCACTACGGCAAAGACCCGCGGGCCGGCCCTACGGCCGCGAGCGCATCTACCGTCTGTGGTCGCTGCTCCTGACGGAGCTGTGGAGCCGTCTTTACTTGGACCGCCGCGGCGCACCGCTCGAAGCGGCCCCGGCACGAATTTCGCACGTCTCCGCAAACGCCGCACTGGCTCGCACAGGAACCGCACATGGATAGCGCGCTACGTTACAACCGCCCCGTCGTCTGGAATGGTCCGCCGATTCGCTCCTGGGCCGCATTCCACTCCGTGGTGAAGCGCCCCGGCCAACCGTTGCTCGCGCGGCTCGACGACTACGTGGAACCTATCTTGGTCGCAGGCTGCCAGCGCTCCGGCACTACGGCGCTGGCGAGGCTGCTCAAGCGCGCCGACGGCATGGTGGATCACTCGTTCGGCGACGACGACGAGCTCGACGGCGCGTTGCTCCTGGCAGGCCATGCGGCGCGCGCCATGGAAGGACGGCACTGTTTTCAAACCACCTATCTCAACGATCGCTTTCCAGAGTACTTCGAGCACAGCGGCTTCCATTTGATCTGGATGCTGCGCGAGCCGCGATCGGTGGTGTACTCGATGCTGAACAATTGGAAACGCGGCGCGTTGAACCGTTTGTTCGACGCCTGCGGTGCCCAGGTCGAGGCGGAAGAGCCGGCAGCATTCGGCACCTCCTGGCTCGGGCCGTCGCGCCTCGCGAAGGCGTGCGCGTCATACATGGCGAAGACGGGCCAAACGTTCGAGCTCGCCGAGCGGCTCGGCGCGCGCATGGCCGTGGTGGACTACGACGAGCTCACGGCGTCGAAGCTCACGCTCCTGCCGCAGCTCTGCGCCTTTGCCGGGCTGAATTACGATACGGGCCTCGCAGCCTTGCTGCACAACCGCAGCGTCTCCAAGGGCAATCGGCTCAATGCCCGCGACGCCGAGTACGTGGATCGGCTCTGTTTGCCCGTGTACACGCGCGCCCGGACGTTGCGGACGCTGGGAGCCGCGGCTTGACGCGCGCGAAGCTCTGCATACTCGTGCCCGCGCACTGGGAAGCGCTGATGGGCGGCTCCCAGTATCAGGCAAAAGTGCTCGTCGACTACTTGCTCGAGCATTACGACGTCGACATCGCGTATCTCACGACGCGCGCGGCTCCGGAATTCACGCCCGAAGGCTACCGCATCGTGCCGTTCTCCGATCATCGCGGAGTGCGCCGCTACGGTTCATTCTTCGACGTGGTGCGCCTCTATCGTGCGCTCCGGCGCGAGCGGCCCGACATCATTTTGCAGTTCGTCGGCTCGGCACACACCGGCATCGCCGCGCTGTACGCAAGGCGGCACGGCTGCAAGATGATTTGGCGCGTGACGAGCGACCGCAGCGTGGAACCCGAGGACGCGCCCTGGCCGCACGTGCACCGCCACCTCGAGCGCCTGTTCCTGAACTTCGGCATTCGGAACGCGACGCTGATTCTCGCGCAAACGGAGTTCCAGCGAACGCGGCTCCGCGCGGCCTTCCCGCGCGCGCCCGTGCACGTGTTGCCGAACTTTCACCCGGCCGCGCCCGACTGCGGCAGGAACGGCGCTCAACTGAAGCAAGTGGCCTGGATCGCCAACTTGAAGCCGCTGAAGAACCCCGGCGCGTTCGTGCGGCTCGCGCGTCAGCTCGCGCATCGGGCCGACGTACGCTTCGTGATGATCGGCGACGCAATCGACGACAGCACCTGGACGAAGCAGCAGCTGGCCGAGATTGCCGCAACGCCGAACATCGAGTACCGCGGAGCGCTGACCCAGTCCGAAGTGAACGGCGTGCTGGAGCAGAGCGACTTGCTCGTCAACACCAGCGATTACGAGGGGTTCTCCAACACGTTCATCCAAGCGTGGATGCGGCGCGTGCCCGTGGTCACCCTACGCGTGGATCCCGATCGCATTTTGAGCCGCGGCGGCCTCGGCACGGTGGCGGGCAGCGAGGACTTACTGTGCCACCGCGTGGTCGCGCTGCTCGACGACCCGGACAAGTGCGCTGCAATCGGCGCACGCGCACGCCGCTACGCGCTCGAGCATCACGCCGAATCGAACATCGAACGGCTGGCCCGCCTGCTCGATCTCGCGCGCGGTTCCGGCAATGGCTCCCTGCTTTGCTCTACCGCGGGAATCCCTGCCCGCGTCAGCCGCGATCTCGTAGCTCCTCGACCTTCTCGCTGAGCTCTCGTTCGGCCTCGTCCGCTTCGTCGCGAAGCTGCTCGACCTCCTCGCCAACCTCCTCGCGTGCCGCCTCGGCCGCCGCATCCGCCGCTACGGCCCGCAGCCGGTCCGCCGCGGCCGAGCGCGCCGCAGCCAGCACCGGCAGCAGCATTGCTTCGGCGGCCTCGGCGTAGGTAACGCCGGCGGTCCCGCCGATGTCGTCGACCACCACGTCGGCGAGCGTGAGCTCCTCCGGCTCGCTCAAGTACTTGGATGTGAGCAGCAGGCGCGCATTTTCCACGCGGAACCGCTCCACCACGATCCTGCCCGGCTCGCCCGTCGATTCGCCCGAGGAGGACGTGGCATGGCTCTGGATATCCGTGAGATTGCTCGCGGCCTCGCGCTGCTCGGCGTTGATCAGCGCACCATTCAAAACGAGCTCCTCGATGACGGGCACGTCGCCGGCCAACGAGCCCACGTCGAGCTCCACGGTTGCGCTGCCGATTCGCACGGCGTAGTCGGTCTCGTAGCCGCGCGGATTATCTACGGTGAGGCCCGCGAGCTCGGCACGGCCGGCGGTGAGCGCCAAGTCGATGCCGTCGACGCTCACGTCGGTGCCCGTCACGGCGCTGCCGTGGCGCTCGATCGTGGCCGCCACGGCGCTGTCGAGCTGGCGGGCGCCATAGCGCAGCGCGACAGCCGTGACCACGGCAACGGCCAAGAGAACCGCAATCACGATCGTTGGACGCATAGTGCCTCCGTGGCTAATGCCCGGGTTGGGAGATCTCCTGCAGCGCTTCGCCGGCAGCTTTGTTCCTACCGGTGAGCGACAGATCGCCGAGCGATACGACTCCGACGAGTTGTTTGTCGCGGTTGACGACAGGCAGGCGGCGGATCTGCCGCTCGCCCATGTTCTCGAGCACGGCCTCGACGCTCTCGTCGGCGAAGCAGTAGAGAATGCCGGGCGACATCGCGTCGCGCGCGGTTCTAGCGCCGATGTCGGCTCCGTCTGCAACCAAGCGCACGACGATGTCGCGGTCCGTGACCATACCTACGAGCCGATCGTTTTCGATGACCGGTGTCGAGCCGATGTCGCCGTCGCGCATCTTGCGAGCGATTTCCAGGATTGGGGTGTCCGGCCGAACGCAGCTGACGTCGGCCGTCATGACGTCTTGTATTTGCATCGTCGAGTTCCTCAATGGCTTGAACGTCTGCGGCCGAAGCCTTTGCAAGCGGCGTGCCAGAAGGGAGAAGCGTGGCATGCTCTTTGCAGTTCACCCGCGGCGCGAGGACGGACCGATGATCGCTGCCGTAGGCCGACGCCGCACAAGCTGCCGCGCCGGGCGCTCGGAGATACCACGCGCCCCGTCAAGGACGGCGTGGCCGTCCGACCTCTCCGACGCAACGCCGGCACGCGCTCGGCGCCGTTCTCGCGCCCTTACCGGCGGCCGGCTCCCAACGAGCCGGCATCATCGGCGCGCTGCTTCAATGCCTCGGCCTGCTCGTCGGTGAGCTCGTCGACGGCGGCAATCGCGCAGCTTTCGGGAATCGTGCGATCGACGATCACGCGGTCCATGCCGAAACCGCAAATGCGCTCGTCGGCTCGGCGGTCGTAGAACGCGATCACCGTGGCAAAATCGACGCCGAAGCACGTCTGTGCCAGCTCCACGTGAAATGGCCGCCGGCCGCTCTCGTACACGATGAGGTTGCGCTGATCGAGCGCATCCCAATCGCTTATCAACGACGTCCGCAGACAATCCGTTTCGCTCTCAGCGGCCGCGCGGTCGCCGGCATCCGTTCGTGGCGCGGTGGCGGCACAACCGGCCGCCAAGATCGCCGCGCCGCAGCAAGCCCCTATGCGCGTGTCCATCCTGGGCCTCCTTGTCGTGGTTGGAGCGCTTCGCGCGGGCGGTGCAAGGTGCGTGCCACTACGCCGCTGCGGTTACGTCGCGCCGCCGCGTTGCGCTGCCGCTATTGCGCGCACCGTGTCGATCGTATCGGCGTCCTCGGGCCCTTTGTCGGGCCGGTAGCGCACGACGCGCGCGAATCGCAGCGCGAGCCCGCCGGGATAACGGCGGCTCACTTGCAGGTCGTTGAATGCGATCTCCACGACGAGCTTGGGCTCTACTTCGACGACGTACCCGCCGGCCTGCGGGTGGACGGCCAGTGCCTTGAGCTTTTCTGTCTGCCATTCGAGCAGCTCGTCGCTGAGACCTTTGAAGGTCTTGCCGAGCATGACGAAGCCGCCGCCGGGATCGCGCGCGCCGAGGTGCAGGTTACTGAGCCACCCTTCGCGCCTGCCGCTACCCCACTCCGCAGCCAGCACGACGAGATCGAGCGTGTGCGCGACCTTGATCTTGAGCCACGCGGCGCCGCGATTGCCCGCCTCGTAGAGGCTCGCGGGCGCTTTCGCCATGACGCCCTCGTGCCCCAGCGCCAACGCTTCGGCAAGAAACGCCTGCGCGGCGGCGCGATCGCTCGTGAGCAGGCGCGGCACCGTCAGCAGCTCGGGCACGATCCGCGCGAGCCGGTCGAGCCGCTGCTGAAGCGGGCTATCGATGAGATCGTCGCCATCGACGTGCAAGCAATCGAAACAGAATACGGACAGCGGCAGTTTGGCCCTGAGCGCTGCCACGTCGAGCTTGCGGCCGAAGCGGCGCATCGTGTCCTGGAACGGTCGCGCTCGCCCTTCACTCGTGAGCGCGAGCACTTCGCCATCGAGGATTGCGGCGCCCACAGGCAGCGCCGCCAGCGCGCTTTCGATCTCGGGCACGCTCGCCGTCACGTCGCGCCCCGTTCGCGAGTACACGCGGACACCCGCATCGCCTTTGTGAATTTGCACGCGAGCGCCGTCGAGCTTGTACTCGAGCACCGCCGAGCCGAGCGCCGCGAGCGCGCTGTCCACATCGGCCGTGGGGCTCGCCAGCATCGGAGCGAGCGGCTCATACAGCGAGAGCCGAAATTGCTCGAGGCCGGCCAACCCGCTTGCGAGCGCCGCGCTCGCCACGGGCCCAACGCCGCCGGCCAGCATGATCGCGCGGCGCACGTTGCCGGCCGGCAAGCCGGCGGCGGCCGCGATGGCTTCGGCCATGACACCTTCGAGCGCGCCCTGGCGCAGCTCGCCGAGCAGAAGGCCCGTCAAGAATTCCTGCTCGAGCTCCGTGGCGGCTGCGAACAGGCTCTTGAGCGCTTGCTCGCGCCGCAGCGCCGAGCCCTTACCTTTGATCTCGCGCAGCACATCGAGCGCGCGCGCCACATCGCCTAGCGAAAGGCTCGGCTTCGAGGCCGGTGCGCCGCGCGCGGCGTACACCGCGGCAGGCCCCAGGCTCACCTTGCCGCCGCGCAGCACGCCGGCAAGCCACGCCACGCCCGTCTCGCGCTCATCGGGCTGAAACGCGCGCAAGCAATCGGCGAGCAAGCGTACTTTGTCGCCGCGCCCGCGCGTGGCCGCAAGCGACGCGGATACGGCCGCTAGCTCGTGCAGCATCACGGCGGAGTGCGCTCCGCATCTTTTGCCACAACCAGGTCCGCCACGAAGCGCTCGAAGGCCGCGTGCCGGTCGCCGGACTCCCGAATTCGCAGCAGCGCCGACGGGTGCAGTGTGGCGAGGATGAACGGCGCCAACTGCGACGGCATGAGCCGGCCGCGTTCGCGCGTAACCGAGAAGCTGCGGCCGAGGAGCGCTTGGGCCGCGGTGGCGCCGAGACAGACGATGACCTTCGGGCGCACCACGTCGATCTCGAACTGCAGCCATGGCAAACACGCGCCGATCTCGCTGGGCGATGGGCGTTTGTGCAGCCGGCGCTTGCCGCGCGGCTCCCACTTGAAGTGCTTCACGGCGTTCGTCACGTACACGCCGGTGCGGTCGATGTCTGCGGCGGCGAGCGCGCGATCCAGCAATCCGCCGGCCGGACCCACGAACGGCCGGCCGGCCAAGTCCTCGCGATCGCCGGGCGTTTCGCCTACGAGCATGAGCGGCGCGTGCGCGTTGCCCTCGCCGAATACCGTTTGCGTTGCACGGCGGTACAGGCCGCAGCCGCGGCACTCCGCCGCGGCGGTGCGCGCTGCGCGCAGCGATGGCCTCGCGGGTAAAAAGTCGGCCGCTCCGTTGGGCGACGTTTGCGCTTCCGCCGGTTCGCCGCCGTCGCGCTTCGGCTTAGGCATGCGGCGCCGCGAGCACGGCAATAGGCAACGGCGTGAAGAGCTCCGCCGGATCGAGTGCATCGCCCCGCACCGAACGGCCCGTGAGCACGTCCGCGAGGCCCGCGACGCCCTCGGGCAAGCGAATCTCGGTGCCGCGCCAATCACGGCTGCGCGCCGCGCGCGCGGGGAAGCGCTGCGCGGCCGTCACCACGACGCGCCCCTCGCGGCGGCGTGCGTACGCGACGATCTCCTCCGCGCGCGGCCCGCTGACGGTGCATGCCACGTAATCGCCCGCCAAAAATACCTCTGGCTCGCGCATGCGCAGCTTGAGGAGCGCTCTGGTCGCCGCGAGCTTCACGCGTCCGTCGTGCCAATCCGCGAGCCAGCGCTCGAACGCGCCGACCGCATCCTGCGCGAGGTCTTCCTCCACCGCCGCGAGCAGCGCCGCGCGCCGCGCGAAATCCACGGAGCGGCGATTGTCGGGATCCACGAGACTGAAGTCCCAAAGCTCCGTGCCTCGATAGAGATCCGGCACGCCGGGCGCCGTGAGCTTCAGCGCGAGCTGCACCAAGCTGTTGTGCACGCCGAGTCGCGCCACGCGGCTCGCGAACGCAGCGAACCGCGCGAAAAATTCTGGGTTGCGCCGCGGCCCGAGCGCGGCCGCCACGAGCCCGTCGAGCGCGCCTTCGTAGCGCTCGTCCGGAGACGCCCAGTTCGAGTGCCGCTTCGCCTCGCGCGCCGCTTTGCGCAAGGCCCCGCGCAGCCGCTCGGCGAACGCGGCGAGCGCGCGCTCGTCGGGGTCAGGCGCGTCGCACAGCTCCGGCGGCCAGGCGCCGAGCAGCGACTGATAGAAATAGTACTCGTCGTTGGCGTCCGGAGGCGTGTCGGGCCCCTCGTCCCCGC